>JACMRM010000166.1 GCA_014376445.1 Bacteriovorax sp.
AACCAAAGATGAAACAACTTTCAGATGAAGAACTAAAAGCTCAAACGCCAAAACTAAAAGCTCAGCTTGCATCAGGAAAAACTGTTGCAGACATTCTTCCTGAAGCTTTTGCAACAATCAGAGAAGCGTCTACACGCGTATTAGGAATGAGACACTTCGACGTTCAAATGATGGGAGGTCTTGCTCTTTACAACGGTGGTATCGCCGAAATGAAGACCGGTGAAGGAAAGACTTTAACGGGAACTCTTCCACTTTACGTTGTTGCCCTAGAAGGCAAAGGCGCACACGTTGTAACAGTCAACGACTACCTTGCAAAACGTGATGCTGACGAAATGGGAGTTTTGTACGAATGGATGGGATTATCTGTCGGGTGTATCCTTTCTCAAATGTCAGATGACGATCGTCAGGTTGCTTATAAATGCGACATCACTTACGGAACGAACAACGAATTTGCTTTCGATTATCTTAGAGACAACATGAAATTTTCTCTGGAGGAATACGTTCAGAGAGATCACCATTTTTGTATCGTCGATGAGGTGGATTCAATTCTGATCGATGAAGCCAGAACTCCGTTATTAATTAGTGGGCCGTCAGAAGGTGACGCTTCACTGTATTACGTTGCTAACGATATTATCCCACAATTAAAAAAAGATGTGCACTACACTGTTGATGAAAAAGCCAGATCAGCAATGTTCACCGAAGAAGGTGTCGTAAAAGTTCAGGAGCTGTTGAAGCTTGATAACCTTTACAATGTTGAACACTCTAACCTGCTTCACCATTTAAACCAGTCGCTAAAAGCTCATAGTCTTTTCAAAATTGATGTTGACTACGTTAACCGCGACGGTCAAATCATTATTGTCGATGAGTTTACAGGACGTTTAAAAGAAGGATCTCGCTGGTCAGACGGACTTCACCAGTCTGTTGAAGCAAAAGAAGGCGTAAAGATTAAATCTGAAAACCAGACTCTTGCCTCGATCACTTTCCAGAACTATTTCAAACTTTATAAAAAACTTTCAGGTATGACGGGTACTGCTGATACTGAAGCAGAAGAATTCATGACAATCTATAAACTGGACGTTGTAGTAATACCTACAAACCTTCCGATGGCACGTGTTGATGAAGCCGACATTATTTACAAAAATCGCGCAGCTAAATATAAGGCCGTTGCAGAGTTGATTAAAACACTTCACACCAAAGGGCAGCCAGTTCTGGTTGGTACAATAGCGATTGAAACTTCTGAACTTTTATCTCAAGAGTTAACAAGAGCAGGAATCAAGCACGAAGTACTGAATGCTAAACAACATGAGCGCGAAGCTGAAATTATTAAAAATGCCGGACAAAACGGTGCTGTGACAATTGCAACGAACATGGCCGGTCGTGGTACCGACATTAAGCTGACTCCGGAAACAAAAGCTGCGGGCGGTTTATACATTCTTGGTACTGAAAGACACGAATCACGCCGTATCGATAACCAGCTTCGCGGACGTTCAGGACGTCAGGGAGATCCAGGTAACTCGAAATTTTTCCTTTCGCTTGAAGATGATTTAATGAGAATTTTCGGTTCTGATAAAATCGCCGGTCTTATGAATACTTTAGGTATGAAAGAAGATGAGCCTATCGAACACAAAATGATTTCAAACGCGATTGCGAAAGCTCAGAAGAAAGTTGAAGCACATAACTTTGATATTCGTAAGCACTTGCTTGAATACGATAACGTTATGAATGAACAACGCCGTATCATCTATAAAATCCGCCGCGACATTTTAAATGACTCTGACAATGCAGGGTTTGTGACTGAAATGGTGGAAGACGTTGCAGTGAATTTCCTCGCCAACTATAGACCTGAGAGAAAAGCCCCGCTTGATTCATGGGACTGGGAAGGAATGAAACACGGATTTAAAACGTCATTCAACACAGACTATGAAGTTTCATACAACGAGTGCGTGACTTCTTACGACAGCGAAATTGAGCAGTACTTTGGCGCTGTGGCCAATAAGATTCTTGAAAAAAAGTTTTCTTCATATGAGCCGGACCAGGTGGTCTATGCTCTGAGAGAAATTTTATTATCAGCATTTGATTCGCACTGGAAAGACCATTTACTTCAAATGGACCACGCGAAAGAAGGGATTAACCTGCGCGCTTATGCTCAAAAAGATCCGCTTACTGAATACAAAAAAGAATCATTCCTTCTTTTCGATGCAATGAAAGGCGAAGTAAAAAAATCAATTGTTAATAATTTATTTACAGTTAGACTTTATACTAAGGCCGAAATTGAAGAGCTTCAGAAGAAGCATTCAGAGGAGCTGGAAGCTCAACTTGAAGCACACAGACGTTTACTAGAGGCTGAAACAAACAAGGAAGAAGCTAAAGCAATCAAGCGTTCTAACCCAAAAGTGGGACGCAATGATCCTTGTCCATGCGGCTCTGGCAAAAAATACAAGCAGTGTCACGGGACAGATGCTTAAAAGGTAGACATGGTAAAAAAGAAGGATGAAGAGAACAAAGATTTAACGAGGATTGAGGATCTTTCTGAGTTTTTACACCAGAAAGATTCTGATCTCGATACGCAATTTGATAACTTTTCTCCTGAACTTAAAAAAGACTTATCTTCTACGGGCATCAGTCTTGATGCCTCAGATGATAGGGATGCTCCTCCTGAAATCCCGTTTGATATTCCTGCAGAAGAAACAGAAAAAAAAACAGAAGAAAAAACAGAAGAAGAATCTTCATTTGAAGTCAATTCTATAGACGAAATTTCATTTGAAGAAAGCGATGAATCACCTTCTGAATTTTCTTTTGAAAATAATTCTTTTGGCGACTCATCTTTAGATGAAAATTTATTTGAAGGTTCAATCGACGAATCTGACGAAAATTCCGGTCAGGATTTTATTGGTTCCTCAAATAACCCGATGGAATCAAGCTCTGATGCTTTTGCGTTTGATTCAAGTGATGAGCTGGCCGATGTTGAAATTGGAACAGACGATACTTACGACGGAACTCCTGAACCTGAAACTTACACAAATACATCAGAGCGCTTTGACGATGTAAAAACTTTCGCTAATAATTTCTCTTACGGGCAGATTCAAGGTGGAGGAAATCCTCCTTACAGTATTATTGTCCGCCATATAAAATTTAAAGAAGAAGCTGATGATATCGTCAATATTCTTAAAGAATTCGGAATAGTCACAGATGTGAATGAAAAAGACACATTGATGGCGATTGAACTGGGTTCATTGATTATCCCTCAGATCAGCGAATACACAGCGATCATTCTCGCTCATAAGCTGCGCCGTTTTGACCTCGACCTTGAAGTCGGTCTTTCAGACGAAGTTCATCCTTCAAAATCCGGCGAATCAAATCCGCGTGGACTTTTGAAAAAAGACAATTTGAAACAAAATAAAACAGAGTCACTGAAAATTTCCGAGCTGGATAATTCAATCAAGGACATTATTGTTTCAACGATGTCATCGATTCAAGGATACAACGTAGAAAGCTACATTGGTGTGCAAACGACTTTTTCAATCGTTGAAGAAGCAGAACTGGAAAGACTGCAGTATGTTCAAAGATCGCACAGAGAAAACTCTGAACTCTACGATTTCGAAAATACAGAAACAACAGAAATTACCTCTGAAAAAGCATTCAAAGACTATCAGAATTCTTTTTCACTTTTATACGAAGATTTAACAATGCAGCTAAAGCAAAAAGCTTTTGCTCAAAATGCGAATGCCTTGCTTGGACTAAGTTTTCAACTATCACCACTCAACTTTGAACGCGAGCGCGGCCGCGTGAGTGCTTATCAAATCACTTGCAGCGCCACTCTTGCTATTATAAGCAGGGAGAATGCTTGAAAAAAATTTCAGATAAAACTCACTTTAAAACAGTTATCGTAGGCGGCGGGATTGTCGGTGCCGGAATATTCCGTGACCTGGTTTTAAATGGCGTAGAAACCCTTCTCGTTGAGGCAGGAGATTTTTCCTCACAAACGAGTGAGCGTAGTTCAAAAATGCTCCACGGTGGAATTAGATATCTTGAAAATATGGATTTCCCATTGGTATTTGAGGCCCTTCACGAAAAAAATCTGTGGCTGAAACTGACTCCCCACTTAGCAAAAGAAGTTCCTTTTTATCTTCCGGTTTACAGCGATGCCAAACGTCCCTTGTGGATGATCCGTGTCGGCCTTTATTTATATGATTTTCTTTCAAGCTTTAAAAATTCTCCCTTCAGTATGAAAACAAAAAATCAGACACTGAACGACATAACGGGATTAAATCCTGAAGGCCTCACTGGTTCTGGAGTTTATTTTGACGGAATCATGGACGACGCAAAAATCACGCTTGAAGTAATTTATGATGCTCTTGCAGAAGATCACGCCCATGCCATGAACCACACAAAAGTAGTGAATGTCAGAAAGATCAACAACAAAAGTACACTGACGCTTAAAGATGAGTTTACAGGTATTGAAACAAATATTATCGCTGATCAAGTGGTCTATGCTCTGGGCCCTTTTACTGACACATTTTTAAAACAATACGATTTTTACCACTGGCAGGATGTTTTGCTTCCTTCAAAAGGGTCACATATTTGGATCAGTGCCAAAGATCTTCCCATCGCCTTCCCGATCGTTATGACTCCTCAGGATGAATTCGGTGACAGGGTTATATTCGTAATTCCTCACGGCGCCAAGGTTCTCGTCGGAACAACTGAAGTTCCCAACAAAGATGATTTATTTCACGTCTTGCCAACTGAAGAAGAAATCAATTACCTGATAAAAAATTTAAATTCTTATTTTCCAAAACTAGATATCAAAAAAGAAAAAATTATCGGAAGTTTCGCAGGTATCAGACCGCTTGTCAGAGAAGGCAGTTCGACAGGAGACAGAGGCAAAACATCACGCGAGCATAAAATATTTCAGCCTGCTTCAGATACCTATGTCATAGCTGGCGGAAAATATACAACGTTCAGAGTAATGGGAAGAGAAGTTACTCAGAAAATCTGCCACCGCTTCCGCAAGAGTTATAACCGTGACAAAACTGAATCACCTTTAAGACGTCCGTCTGTGATTGAGCCTTTTGAATGGAGACTTCCGAGTGAAGCTGACCTGATTCACATTTGTGAAACTGAGATGCCGAAGACGTTTGATGATTTAGTTAAAAGACGTTTGTCGATATCGACCCGGGCCATTTGGAATGAAAATACTCAAGTTGACTTTGATGAATTTTTTACTAAACATCACAGCATCATAAATAAATATTTTCATGTAACAAGCGAAGATGTTAAAAATTTTCTTTAATTAGAACCTGTAAGAAAGCCCAAACTGAACTCTCGGCCCTGACAACGTTCTCGTTGTCGTGCTGGCATCAAAAGCATAAGTCTCTGTCGTTTTATAAAAATCCAAAACAGCGCGAATCCCGAAGCTATTCGTAAGAACATACTTCGCTCCAACTCCGGCCGATAAAAATGAGGTATCTCCTTTTACAGAATCCTCAGTCGATACTCCACTTACAACTGATGTTGAAGCAATTGTCGCGCTTCCTTTCCCAAGTGTACCTGTTACAAAGCCAATCAGCTTATTAGTGGAAGCTGCAGAATTATAGAAGTGATAATTTAAAACTCCACCGTATTCAATGATATCGGTTTTAGACTTAATTTGATCGCCGTTTTCAACAGCAACTTTGTGAATCATAATTCCAAATGAAAACTCTTTTAGGAAATTATTTGATTTAAGAAAATATTTTTCAACTCCTGCAGAAATATCCGTAGATGAGTTCGAAGCTCCAGTGGAAGCTGCATTAGTTGTCGCTGCCGCAGTCGAAGTTACTGTCCCGGTCAAAGAGTTCAGTGCAAGCGTTCCCCAGACTTCCCATGTTTTAGAGTTATTATTTGGTGTATATTCTTCCGGTGCTTCTTCTGAAACAGTCGTATTTTTTGCAGTCGATTTTTTACTGCTGATAATTTTCGATGCTTTTTTTGCTGATGTTTTTTTTGTTTCTTTTACATTGGCCACCTCATCAGCGCCCCCGTCTTCATTTATACCGAGATCTTTCAGTTCATTTTTATCAGCATTATTCATGATCTCGTCTGGATTGTCGCTGGTCGCTCCTCCTTCTGTCGGAGAAGCTACATCCATCTTTTCATTTCCACCGGGGATCACTTCTTCTTTTAAACTTCTGCTGGAATCGTCCGTAATTTTTACCGGTGAAGCGATCTTTAAGTTTAGAACTTTATCCTGCGTAATCTCATTCGGGTCAACAACTCTGTAGAGGGACCAGACGGATCTTGATGGAGAAACTTTTTCAACCATACCACGAGCGACAACACCCGCCGTGATAAAAAATTTAGCGTGGTCACCAACGATAAGCCCATCTTCACCACCGCGATTGATAAGAACTGTTTTTTTCGTCTCAGAGACTTTTAAAAATCTTAGTGTTAATTTTTCGTCGATTTCAAGCGCTTTGACGTTGGTTATGTTGAATGCGAATACCGCAGGCAATATAAGTAATAGTGACTTTTTCATGCCTCTTGAACTCCTGATCCTAAAAATAAACACTCATACCTACTGTATATTTTAAATCGGTGACGGAAATATTGCTATTAATATTGTCGTCCAGCCGGTCAATGACCGATAATTTCTTCATGTCGATGTTGAGCCCGAAGTTCAAGCTCGCCCCGATGTTCACATTATCCTCTGTCAGGTCTCCGCTTCTGAAACGGTATTTTGTCATCACCTGTAGTGCCGGTAGTGTAAAAACCTGATAAGAATACTCTTTTGAAAGATCCGGTGAAAAGACACTGGCCGATCCATTTTTCAGACCGACTCCGGCCAGCCAGATAAAAGAGTTTAGTGTCAGTGGATTGTTTACAAAATAATAATTCACGTAAGCGCCGTATGATGTTTCTTCCGAGCGTGCATTAAAAACACCGGTGTCGTATTCAGTGACGCCTTTTTCAAGCATAAACTGCAGTGACCAGTTTTTTAAATTGTCACTCGTTCTTGCTAGGTGAAGATCATAAGCGATTCCTAAATTATAACCACGCCCGTTATAGTTCGGGTCAGTGGCATTTCCGTGTGAGTTTAGTGCATTTGAAAAATGAAGCATGATCTCATGCCCTTCAAGTTCGTTGAGTGCCAGCTCTCTTCTTCTGCTTTCTTTTTCGATTCCTGTTGAGATAAAGTATTTTCTAAGTGATGCATCGTCCATATCTGATGACCACTGGTCACCATCGCGGCGGAGTTTTGCCACAGCTTTAGGACTGACAATATCCTTCTGCTTTTTTTCGTATTTCATCTCTTCGAATGTCGAGGCCTGTGTTCCGTTTTTTGCCAGTTCAGGAAGATTTTTTTCTCTTTCCTGCTCTCTGTAAAAATTTTTCACACCGTATTTCATGTTATTCGTTTTTGCGATGGCCCCGTCACTAACTGAATCAAACAGTTTTTTGTCTTCTGATTTTCTGATGTCACCGAGCTCAACCTGCTTATTGCCGATGAAATAATTTTCTGCCGTTATATCACCGTACTGTTCGCTGTAATAATTACCGGACTTCTTTTTATATTTTTCATAGGTAGAAACGGTGACATCAGAGCCTGGTGTCGGATGCTTCATTTCATCTTCTTCGAAAATATCCGGTGAAGTTTCATAAGCTCCGCCTTCCTTAACAAATTTTGCAGGAACGTTACCTTGATTTTTATCCAGGTAATCATCGACATCGCTGTATTCGCTTGAGGGCATGACGATATGACGGTTTGTTAATTTAAGCGGACGCCCCGCTGTAATGTCAGTGGAAGTCATGATTAAAAGCTTTGAATTCGATTTCATTGCATCAGGAATGTAGACTTGCTTCAAAAGCCAGTAAGACTTTTTTGGAAAACTTTTTACCAGTTCTCCTTCACCAACTAAAAAAATTTTCGGAAATTCTTTCGGGCCGTTTTGCACGTAGAATTTTGCAAATATTCCTTCTTTAAACTGCTCTAAAGTCCCGCGGTCGATGACCAAGCTTCGTCCTGAACTGGACAGTTCCTGAAGGGTAACTTCTTCAAGTGCCATGGCCCAAACAGGCCCTATAAACAAAAGGGAGAACAAAAATGCTAGTTTTTTCATATTAGTTAACAGTTTAACAGAAGAAAACGCCCTGCACACAGAGGGGAAATCCTTGCTACAACAAGGCATTTAATCTATAACTAAAGGTAAATATTTCCCAATCAAAGTACGAAACGAAGGCCATTTTATGAGCAAGAAGAAGATCAAAAAAATCTATAAATATGAATGTAACGTTACGGCCGAGCAGTTCAAAACAACTTCTGAAGCCCCGTCCCCGGGTGATTTAATGACGACAAGTGCGTTCTATCAAATGCACCCGGAAGAAGATGACCGTCCGATCGAAATCAAACTTAAAGTAAAAAACGAAGAAGAGTCAGCTGCTGCTCTTAAAGCTTCTCTCGGTGTTGAATAAAAATCTCTCACATTCAAGAATGCCCGACTAATCAATTAAGGAATTTGTATGGATACTACACTTAATACAAGGCAAGTTATTATCGTAGGCAGTGGTCCTGCAGGATACACTGCTGCTCTATATGCTTCTCGCGCAGGCCTCAATCCTTTAGTTATCGAAGGACACGAGCCGGGCGGACAATTAACAACAACAACTGACGTAGAAAACTTCCCGGGATTTCCTGAAGGAGTCATGGGCCCTGATTTAATGGCCCACATGAAAAAACAAACTCTACGTTTCGGAACAGAATACTTAGCTGCAAAAGTAACAGACATTGATTTATCAAAAAGTCCATTCAAGCTTACGTGTGATAACGGCCACGAATTTTTAGCAGAAACTGTGATCATATCAACTGGTGCTTCAGCGAAGTACTTGGGCTTAAAAAATGAAATGGAATTGATTGGTAAAGGTGTTTCAGCATGTGCCACTTGCGACGGTTTCTTTTATAGAAATAAAATCGTTCACGTTGTCGGCGGTGGTGACACTGCTCTTGAAGAGGCAAACTTCCTTACTCGTTTTGCTTCTGTTGTTTATCTGGTACATCGAAAAGATCATTTCCGTGCCAGCAAGCCAATGCAGGACCGTACATTTAAAAATCCTAAAATTCAGGTGATTTGGAATACAGAAGTAAAAGAAATTCTTTTTGATGAAACTGGAGTGACTTCCCTTCGAGTTTACAACGATAAAACAAATGAAGAATCAATCAGAGCGACAGATGGATTCTTTCTAGGAATCGGACACGAACCGAATACAAAATTTTTAAAAGGCCAAATCACTCTTGATGGCCACGGCTACATCAAAACTGAAGGCATACACCCTGATACAAACATCCCGGGCGTATTCGCGTGCGGTGACGTTCAGGATCCTTACTACCGTCAGGCCATTTCAGCTGCGGGATCGGGCTGTCAGGCAGCGATCAGAGCTGAGAGATTTCTTGAAGCTGAGCACGATAAAAAGAATATGTAATTTCCCTTTCGAACTTGATATGCCAAATTGCCTATCAAGTTTCTTCATCCAACAGATAACTTTATATTCGGATTAATTTTTTGATAGAGAGTAGTAAGTCTATCTGTTGAAAATTCGTCAAGTTGATGTCTTTTGCACTCCGAAAAGTATTTATTACACCTAAGATTGATTTGCTTTCTTCAAGAAGCCAGATCAATCGATAAAAAATTACCATTTATTTCAAGCTGGTTATTAACATAGTATTTGAAAGGAAATTTATAATCAGTTCATTATCTATGACTGCTAAATGTTTTTCTTCATAACGAGCATCAATGACAACTGTCTCAATTCTCATCCCATTTACAATCAAATCTACCGAATACTCTCTTCGCTTTTTATATACACTATTCTCCAGATTGGTCACATGTAAAAAGTTTGGTCACAGTTATCAATGTAAGTGACTGAATAGTACGGCCGGGACAAGGCCCGAAAATTGAAAAGGTATAGTATATGAAAAATTTATTTTTGACATCTATTCTGATTCTAACTATTGCCCATGCCTTCGCTGGTGACTTTACAGAGCCTACAAAACACTCAAAAAACTACCTAGTCGTAGGCGTCTCAGGTTTCAAAACTGGTCGCGATAAAGACGACATTGAAAACATCTATTCAAATAAAATCGGAAAAGACTCAGAAGATAGCGGTGTGTGGACCAATATCATTACCTCTCATCCTAAAATAATTAAGACGCTCTACCTCTCTCACTATTCAAAAGACTCTGAGCTCGATTCAGTGATGAAGCTGGTGGTAGATGCAAACGATAAGTGCAAAATAGACCAGGGCCTCATTATAATGGTCAACAGCTGGGGTGCTAAAGTTTCACAAAGACTAGCGGCCCGCTATTTAACAAAATGTGGAATCCTCCCTCACTTAACAATTCTTATCGACGGTGTTTCAAGGCCGACACCTTTTGCTTACGATAAACCAATCCTCTCATTAAACTGCGTAAATTTCTTTCAACGTTCAAGCAAGCTTCAAGGAACCAGTATTGAAAACTGCCACAATATCGAACTTAAGTACGGCGACGGCAAAACAGATTTATTCAATGCTCACATTCATGCTGAGTGGGATGCCTCTGCCAAAGGTAGTTTGATCATTCAGGATTATCTCAACGGAAAATTACCGGTGATGTTCCTACGTGACCAGTACGGCATCGACTATCGAAAAGGCCTATAGTAAGAATTTTTCAGAATTCAATAAGTACTTCGGTGCCAGTTTGAATCACGACAAGATCTCTCAACTATAGATAAGTGCCTATTCTGCTTCCACAAACAAAATATTTTCTTAAAAAGTGAAACTTTTCATAAAAGAGCTTTGACATACATTTCGAAAATTTAGAATAATAAAACTATGAAAGGGAATGAGTCTCTTTCAATAACTCTCGATTAGAATATTAGAGAGAGACTTTAAACAGTGTTAATGACCAAGGAAGGTTTATGAAAGCACTCACACGAATTCCCATCTTCAGCTACAACACTATTGCAACGACTCTTGTGACAGACTCAAAGTCACTGGAAATCAAATTCAGAAGCAAGTATGTGACTCTTGAATCACTATTTGAATTTGAATCAGTTCTTGCATGGACAGCAGCTCACCCGGAAGTTCAGTCTCTCTACATTACTGTTTACGGTGATTACTTCATTCAAGGAATTGATCCTGAAGAATTAAAAATTATGCCCGAAGACAAGCTTAAAAAAATTCTTCACAAACTCTCTACTATTTCTCAATCAATATTTTGTCTTCCACAGACAATCGTCATGGATTTAAAACTTGGTACAAAAGGCATCGGTCTTGAGCTTGCTCTTGCAGCTGATATTCGCATGTGTAAACCAGAAGCAAAGTTTTCATTTGATCACCTTGCAAACGGACTTACTCCGACTTGTGGATTGTTTTCGTTTCTTCGTCCCTACCTTAACGAAAACTGCATGCGCTCACTTCTCATGAGCGGTCGCGAGTTCGACGTAGGTGCAATGAATACACTTGGTGGATACTGCGATACAGATTTCCATGCAACAACATTACTCCGACAAATATTTGCTCAGGCACCTGTGGCACGCATGCAAGCGAAGCGTGGAATTCTTGGCGATAATTTTACTGAAGCAGTGAATGCCAAAATTGAAGTTGAAAAGACCATTTTCAATGCTGCTGTAGCGACAAGTGATTATACTCAGGAAAACCCTTTCATGACTCATTCAGCTTTTAAAGAAAAGCTGCAGGAAGCTCATGAATCAAATGGGTTTTAAAAACTCAAAAGTAATCTAATTTCATGCGCCGAGAGGACGCGTTTAACTTTTTGGAAATCACTAGTGATACCCATAAGAAACCCTCCACCTCCGGCGCCACATAATTTTAGTAAATAATCGTTCGACTTAATTCCTTCTACCCACAGATCCCTATAAAGTGTCGGGATCATCGGTGAAAAATGCTCAAACTGAAATTCTGATAGTTTCTTAAAATTTTCCAGTAATGACTTCATATCTGCATCGAGAAAATTCTTAATACAATCATTCGTTATAGGAGTGAGTTGATTCTCACACAGGCCGTTGAAGCGTTCATTTTTTGTTTTCTCTAAAAATAAATTAACCAGTGGCTCGGTCTTTCTCGATCGTTTTGTATTAAGCAGAAATATTCCACCTTTCCCTTTCGGAAATTTAGGAATAGTCACAGACCCCAGGTCATTTTTATTTTTAATGAGTATTGGAGAGTTTAAATAGCTGATCAAAGGATCTACACCGGAGCTTGCTCCGTGAAAATGAGACTCCATTTGTGAGAAGATTTTTTTTAGTTTAGCGATATCAAGAGTTGAGTGATTCTCCTGTTCGTAACGGTCAAAAATCGCTGCGACCAGGGCACCGGAACTTCCGACTCCATACCCTTGTGGTATCGTCGAATCAAAATAAAGCCCCTGGGAAATATCAAACTCAAAAGAAGTAATATCGAACTGGCAGTTAAGTTGATTGCTGTCGATTAGCTGCTTTATAAAAAGTGAAAACGCCTTTAGCTCAGGATCCATAACGGCCGTATTGTCTCTTCTGAAAGTCAGTTTGCCGTCAAAAAGCGTATAAGGAATAACCAGTCCCATCGAGCTTTGGATGACACTAAATTCACCGAAGAGAATGACTTTTGAATAAAATTTTTTTTCTATCTCGTGTGGCATTTCTAATCCTTGATTCTCTCTGGTCCCATACCTACTTCATCATAGATAATATTCTGTACAACTTTTAAATCCACCAGCTCGCTCTTAAGCCACTGATGAACGTCAGTCCTAAACTCCGCTGGGTACAACAAGTGAATGTTTGGGCCGGCATCAATCGTAAAACAAACTGGAATATTGGTTTTGGCCCTGAATTCTCTGATTTTTTCAATAAGAAGTAGAGAAGTTGGTTTTAGCAAAATATAACTTGGAGTCGAAGTCATCATCAGCGAATGAAGCATTAAGGCCTCTTCTTCGACGACTTCAATGAAAGTGTTCATGTCCCCAGCTCTCATCGCTGCAAGCAGGCGTGTGAGGTTATGGCGGGCCCTCTTGAAGCGCTCAATTGCAAATGGATGGTTGTCCATCAATGCATGTCCTGCTCTACTGGAAACCGATTTTTCTCCGGCATCAACAATTAAAATAGCATCACAAAATTTTCTGAATGATTCATGAATTTCAGTTTTTTTTATAGGGGAAGCAAAAAGATTGCTTGTCTCAGGAAGATCATCAATCTCTCCCCATGTGGCAAGTATTGGATAAATAGATCTCGATGCAGAACCTGAAGCCTTTCTTGAAAGATCAGATGCCTCTCTGAAAAAATCTTCTAATAATAGCGTGTGGCCGGTAATTTTTTCATCAAGAGATAGTAGGCATAAAGTAAGCGCGCTCATAGAAGAAGCTGATGAAGCAATCCCGGAAGAATGCGGGAAAGTATTTTCAGAATTGATTGCAAGGTGAAACTCTTCCAGCCATGGAAATCTTTCAACTTCCGTCTCCAGAAATTTTACAATTTTTGTTTTAAATTTTTCATTTAGCTCTCCTTCAAAATAAAAATCGACATCAACTTCTTTTTTATTTGAGGGTGAAACAAAAACAGTCATGGAAGTTTTAGACTCACTCAAAGTAAAACTGATAGAAGGATTCGCGGGGATCTGAACCGGAACTTTACCCCAGTATTTTACCAGTGCGATATTTGAAGGTGATGTCCATCCGACTTTTAAATTTTCCAAAACTAAATCCTAGTGAAGCAAATGGTTTGAAAAGCCCATCTTCATTGAATCTTTCGACTCAGTTTCGACAGGGTCAGAGATAAGATCGCTGTAGTTGTAAACTGTATCCAATCCCTTCTCTGTAAAATATTTTTTTACGAAAGATAGGTCCTTCTCAGTCGCAACCATGATAAAATCTCCGCCCCAGGCCCCTAGAGACTTGATAGCTCCCGGAAAATCTGAAAACTGTGATTCTTTAACCATAGGAAGATCGAGCGTTTTTGCAATGATCTCTTCGTGCGCATAAATCAATGATTGAAACTGTTTTAATGTTTGAGCGTTTAAAAATTCCTGAGTCAGCTCAGTAATTTTTGCAATCAGAGAAGAATCAACCGGTCTTTTCTTTGCGTATTCTCTAATTGCCTCACGCGAGTTTTGCTTTTTTCCAAGGTAAACGAAATAAAGATTATTTTTAAAACTTGGAGAAAAGTAAATCGGTGACCAGTTAGGCCCGCTCGAATTTTTTTTGTATGCTATCGGTCCGTCAGACTGCGCGCATGCGATATCATAGCCAGATCCGCCGTGAGTTTTAAATAAAAGCTCGAATGGAGAAATATAGGCCCACTGAGCAATATTATAAATAAGTGATGAAGAGCTGCCCAGCCCCCATGTAAGCGGGAAACCTAGCCGCGTTTCAACTTTTACATCAACATTGTCTCTTAAAAAATGTGAGTTTTGTTTTCTAACCTGTTGAAGAATTAACTGTAGAGATAATGCTTCTTCCGATGGATTTTCATCGAGACATTTGAAATGCCAGAACTCAAATGAACTATCAAACCAAAGATTACCGTTCACATCGTAAGACTTCCAGCTCAACGTCGGAGAAAACGATGGACTGTATTTTACAGAAAGCGACTGCCCTACTTTTGTGGGAAGTGCTAAAGAGAGAGCTCCATCGAGAACAAAGTATTCCCCCGTAAGAAGAAGCTTTCCATGACCGAAATAATACTGATCCTTTTCAGGACAAGTCTTTTTTAAATCATTATTTATCTGGTTCAAGTTAATTTGATTCATGATTTCCTTTAAGCGTAATTTCTTAAACTCGCGATGTACTCTCTAACTGACTTGAAAGAAATAACTTCATTTTCAAAATATACTTTTGCTCTTTCTCTCTCGGCTTCATTCGCTTCAAGATGATTTAAGATATTCATTAAATGCATTTTCATGTGACCCTTCTGAATTCCACTTGTCACCAGCGATCTCACTGCACCAAAGTTCTGTGCAAGACCTAGAGAGGCCACAACTTTCATCAGGTCTTCAGCTCCTGGACGTCCAAGCATATCGAGAGATAATTTCGCCATCGGGTGTAGAGACGTTAACCCTCCCACTGATCCAATTGCCAATGGCACTTCTAAACTAAAACGGAATCTACCATCTTTAATTTCTATATCTGATAGACCTCTATATTGTCCATCACGAGCGGCATAAGCATGCCCACAAGCTTCGACAGCACGAAAGTCGTTTCCTGTTGCAATAACAACAGCGTCGATCCCATTGAAGATTCCTTTATTATGAGTTGTCGCTCTCGTTACATCGATTTTTGAAATGCGGATAGCGCGTGCGAATTTTTCCGCAAATTCTTGCGCTGACATTTTAAAACTCGGGTCATTTAATTCTTCAATTGAACACTCGACAGTACTTCTCACTCTGCAATCTGGTGTGTAGTTCGATAAAATCGCCATAACTACCTGTAGATCTTTTTCTGAATCGTTAAATGAGACTTCTCCCATCACAATTTCCTTCCAAGAGCGCCCTAAAGTTTCCAGGACAGAGTTAATGAAGTTCGCCCCCATTGCATCACATGTATTGAATTCACCAAGCAGCTGGAAGTATCCGGGCTCATCGTGAGTTCTATCAATCAGTCGCAGGTCTAACATCCCGCCGCCGCGTTTTTCCATATTTGAAGTCAAACTTGAAACAGAGACGATCAATTCATTCTTATACTTATTAAAAAGATTGTGTAATTTAGAAGACTCACCATTCCAGATGAAGTGAACTTGTCCGACTTTTTTAAGACCTAAAATTTCTGCCTTAAATCCACCACGGCTTAACCAGAAATTTGCCGCTTTTGCAGAAGCAGCCACAACAGAGCTTTCTTCAATCGCCATGGGAACACAGTATAATTTATTATTTATCAGCACGTTTGGTACAACACCAAGAGGGAAAGAAAAATTTGTTAAAGTGTTTTCGCTGAATTCATCAATCGTTCTCTGGATGTTTTCATCCGAGTGCCAGAATTTTTTGAATTGAGTGCGAACGGCGTCAGAATTTGAAAAATAATTTTTTACAAGAAAGTCGATTTTTTCAATTTTGCTGAGTTTAGAAAAACCTTTTACCGGGGTTGTCGGCATTTGCATTTGATTATCAGGCATTTCTGTATTTAGTTCGTTTTTCATTGGACCTCCGGGGTCGCACTACTATTAGGTCGTGGCTTAACTGTAAGAAATGCTCGTGCCATTTTTAGCCCTTCAATCTGTGCTTCAGTAAATTTTATCAAGTCAGAATAATTTTCAGCTCTGTTTAAAAAATTTTTTGCCTGGCCGATGATTGAAGAAAAACTCAGAAGCTCTTGCAGATAAAATCCATCGAGGAAATTTTCAATTCCACCTGAAATGATTATTTGTTTTTCCATATATTTCGGATTTGCTTTTAAAAGATTATTTAACATGCTGATCATCTCAATCGAAGTATGACCGACACGTGAGAGAGCTTCGATTTCCACAACAGAGGTCCCCTGAGACCTCAATAACTCAAGTTTGGAGAAGTTCGTACCACCAAAGCTTGCAAGCTCGATAGCATCAATGGGAAGCTCTAAAAGGGCCTTTAGGCTTTTTGGTCCCATTCCTTGCCCGACTTCTTTTACAATGATTTTATATTGGCGGTTGGCATTTGCATTACAAAGTTTTGCGATAGTCACAATCGGGCTGAATTCGAATTTATCACCTTCAGGTTGAAACCATTCCTGCAAAGGATTTACGTGGACAATTAATCCGTCAGCATCGAGACGGTTAACCATATCAAAAATTTTATTTGCATTATTTGAGTGAACAAGTTTTTCAACTTGTGCGATTCCAAGATTGGCGAACAGAGGAAGATCGGGTCCTAAAATCGGGCGAAGATTAAAATCGGCAAAGTATTGATCACCATCTAAAAGTGTTCTGCATGAACCAAGTCCCATTCCTAAAGAAAACTCACGACACACGCGTGCCAGATTTTGATTGATATGACGAGCTTCACCCACTCCGCCGGTCATACTTGAAATCCAGAATGGTGCTGAAATTTTTTTGCCTAAAAAAGTTGTTGAGATGTCAGTTTGTGAGTTGGGATGCGCCGATTGCATCGGCTCATAATAAAAGCGCGAGTCGACTTCAGGCCTTCCGGTCTGTGCTTTGTTAGTGAGCTCAATATGATCTCGCTTTCTTGTTTCTTGCATAGAGTCTTGTATACCATGAAAGGCCCTCGACGTCATTTCTTTTTAACGGGATATCTATTTATAATCATTCAGAAACTATCAGGACAAACTCACGTCTAACATCGGTTATTATACCTAGGAGCTCTTTAGGCGTTCCTCTATGTAATTCCTCAGTCCCGGCATTGAGATCTAGGGCCACGAAAATCTTCTTTTTCGAAGAACCCCATTCACTTTGAAACTCTTCCATCACGCGCTTCAAGCGGTATGGAGTATCCATTAAAATAGCCGTGGTTTTTAGATTTAGAATATTTTTAATCGCTTTATGTCGATCGTCAGAATCCATTGGAAGAAATCCTTCAAACCAGAACTTCTTATGTGAGAAACCCGAAAGTGCCAAAGCTAAGCTCACTGAATTAAAAAATGGAGTTGAAGTAACTTTGATTTTATTTTGATGACAAAGATTTACAAGCTCAACACCAGGATCATAAAAAGCAGGAAGTCCGCCGTCGCTCATAAGGAAAACATTTTTTCCCTTCTGAAGTTCAACTAAAAGCTCTTTTGAAACCGTGGCCGCTGTGTGCTCGTTATAGAGAACAAAGTTGTCCACACAATCTCGCGGTAGTTTAAATCCTAACCACCTTCTTCTGCCTGGCTTTAAATCTTCAATCGCAAAAATTGAATTTTCTTTATGCTCAGTTGAGGCCTCAAGCAAAATTCGTTGGGCCTTCGGCTCAAGCTCACCATCTTCAGTTATAGGCGTCGGGATAAGAGTCAGCGTACCGGTAGTTTTCATAGTCCGACCTTAGCAAAGAGGTCCAATTTTTAAAAGCTGTAAGGTTTAAAGAGTATTCTTTACACTTTATCCAAAAAATAGGCACTTGTTTTTTTGCGAATCTTTTGCAATTGTCTAAAATATGAAAAATACAAATGAGTCGCAAAGAAAACTACCTGTTTCTGTTCTTTCAGGCTTGTTAGGAGCGGGAGAGTCTACTTTATTAAATCATATTTTAAGCACTGGCCACGGTCTTAAAATCGCAGTCATTGTCAATGACATGAAAGAAGTGAATATCGATGCATCTGCTGCACACGACGAGAAGATTTATTGATTTACATTCGAAGATGAGTCGGGAGTTTCACTTTCTCAGTTTGCAAAACTAGGTACGATGGTTACTGTCGTTGATGGATTTAATTTTTATAGAAAACTACCAAGAAGCCGTAGATCTCAAGTCACGTCAAATGGCATCCGGCCAGGAAGGCGAGTAAATAATAACCGAGCTTCTTATCTCGCAAATGAGAATTCTAAAAAAACTAAATTCCAATGCAGGAATTTTAGAATCAAAAAATCCAAGGTTGATGTAAAAAAAGACTGGCACAAAGATTTTGGAGACAGAGTTCAGGAATTTTTTTATCGGTCAGAAATTTTTAAATACTGATATCGTTTGAATGCTGTTCTTTTAAATGATCATGGTCTGACATTGGGAAAAGATTTTTAGAAGAAAAAAATTTTAGAAAGCAGTGATTAATCAATATCCATGAAAATAATTCGTCATGCCATCTTTTTTACTGACAGGCCCTGCTGAATCCTGCATATATAGGGCATGGAAACGCTCGCACAATTTTATATTATTTATCCGCTTGGTTTAAGCGATCTGGGCCTTTTGGAATTAAAAGAAAAATGGGTCATCCATTATCCTGATAAAAAGCTCGAAATAATCTCGAAAAATGAAGGAGGAGTTCTGATCAACGTCACTACTCTTCAGGGTTTTTCATTAAACCATATTCTGCGATCTCCTACTCGCATTCTTTTAAGAGTGGCCGAATTCAAGGCGCGAGATTTTCCCAAACTATTCAATAAAATCTCTAAGCTTCCAATGAAACATCTTCTTATTGGACAAAAACCTGAGATCGAGGCCAGTGCCACGAATTCAAAACTTTTTGATTCAAGAAAAATCGAGAAAGCAATCAAGGACGGCATTGAAGAAAGTTACCGCAAGCAGCCGGTAAAGAAAAAATACCTGGATCATTTTGAAGCCAACAAAACAAATGATTTGCCCAAAATTTATTACCGCGCTGTCGATGATATGATTACGATCAGTATTGATACAACCGGAGAGCTTCTGCATAAGCGCGGAGACAAAATTTTCACAGGTCTGGCGCCAATCAGAGAAAGCCTGGCAAGTCTACTGCTCGCTGCTCTAACATACGACCTTGATAAAAAACCTTATATACTGATAGATCCGATGACTGGCTCAGGAACTTTTTTAATTGAAGCGCACGACGCTTACAAAATTAATAATGACCGCAATTTTGCTTACCAGAATTTTCCACTATGGATTGATTATCTCCCTAAAAAACAATTTATTGATAATTTCAAGTCTTCTGAAAATGACAAGTTTTCAAAACATTTGGGATTTGAAATTAATGAGGATGTAATTAAGCTAGCCGTAAAAAATACTGAAGGAAAAAATATTCAGATTAAAAAAGGCGATGTTTTTTCAAAAAGTGAAAGTTTAGCTGGCGATAATCTGGTTATTGTTAACCCGCCTTACGGCCTTCGCGTAGGTGAAAAAAGTAATATCAATGTTGAGTATTATAAAAAAATCATTCAATCAGTCCGGGAAAAATACTCTCCGGTTCGTGTTGGAATTATCATTCCTGAAGAACATTACTTTAACCCTGCTCCCAAAGATCTGGTCGCGAGAATTCCCTTTAAGAACGGCGGACTTTCTGTAATTTTTTATATTCTTAAAAATTAAACCATTTTTTCAGAAGCGATAAATAATTTCTAAAAAATTATTTTCTGATAAAGCACATGTAAGAATCGTCAGTTTCAGTGAAACCTTTGATTATGCCTTCCTGATTTTCTGTCGTAAAAATTTTGACACCGTCGCAGACGAAAACAGTTTGAGTGATTACCGGCCCTGTACTTAAAATATTAATGATGGATTCAACATTGTCGACAAGGTCGAGTTCGTTTCCAAAGCGGTCTTCGAATTTAACAGTATGAGATTCTTCGCTGGCAATGACGATTTTTCCCGTTTCATAACTTCTACACTGATATGTTGATGCCAAGGCCTCAAAAGCAGCAATTGATAGAATAAAAAAAAGAACAAATTTCATTGAAGATCCTTATGGATTAAATAAACCTGGGTCTTGGCTACGACACCACTCATGAAAGGTAAGAGCACCACTTCATTAGTTGTAGCACATTCTTTTCCCACACCACTGGTGTCTGAAAAAATATTAAGCCCTAAAGTCTTGGTTTTTCCTTCTGGGGTCACCAATTGCAACTGGTCCCCTGATTTTAGACTAAGATGTTTTGATTTTATCAGCAAGGCCATTTGCTGGTCTCTTTCCACGTCGACGATTTCTCCGATGTAATTGTCATCCTGACGTTGGATTCTCTTGTTCTTGAGCTTGGTAAAAAGAACGTCGGTTTTATTGATGTTGTAAAAACCTTTAATCACAGGCCTCGGGTGCTCAGCTTTGATTTCCAGAATGTCTTCAGGCTTGATTCTTTTTTCAAACAGGTCGATGCAGTTTTCCAGGTGGCCGAAGCTGTCGTCGAAGCGCAGGTCAAATCTTACGGCGCCGATGTTCAGTGATCTAAGCTCTTCCAGATGATCAAGAAGATAGAGATCCTTCACGTTAAACATAAACGTCCCGTGACGATTTTCAATCAGTGGAAAACCTGCGTGAGGACTCTCCTCACTTGTTCCATAAGCTTCAATATTAAGGTCTTGAATATTTTTCTGCACTTCTACTTTTCTAATCGGTGAGAGAAGCATTCTTGGAGAATAAAATAATAAAATGCGACCAAAAACCAGCACTTCTAAATCAGTTTTTAACTCAGCTGCATATTTGCTCAAGTGCTCACGCGAAAGCTCATTTGAAAGAACAAGACGGTCAAGCTGCAAACCTAGAAAATCACTCCAACGTGTAAGGCCTGTGTAATTATGATTTCCATTTTCTAGGATCAACTGGATTTTTAACCACGGGAATTTTTCTTTAACTAAATTAAGAGCACCCGGGTCCTGAAGTCTGATAGCTTTAAATTCATGAAGAGGAAGACGACTGACAAGTTCTGCATTTTTTTGAAAAAGAGATTCTTGCTGAAGAACATCCCATTCCAAAACCAGAGGTAGTTTAAATTTTTGATTGAGAGCAATCATTTCTTCAAGGCCCGCGACTGTATTTTCACTAAAGCGTGAAATGGCAGTTGTACCGACGATGACTTCTAATTCCGAGACTGCAATTCTTTTGGTTTCAACAAGAATTGAAAGCTCCTCTAGCTGAGTAGTATTTTCGGCGTAGGTTACAAATTTCATATTTGTGCCTCCGCTAATTTTCTTCTGATGATATTAAATCTTTCTGCACCTGCAATGTACGGAACTTTTACTACACTTCCAGGTTTTGATTTTGGAACAGAAATGTTGGCGATTGTTTTGATTGTACTTGCGATATGTGTAAGTGTTGGGCCGGAAAAGGGCATGATCTCAAGCGAATCACCTGGAACAAAAGCACTTCTTACTTCAAGTAAGATATGTTCATTCTCTTTCACTTCTAAAATTACACCGGTCACCACATATTTGTTATCGTCACTTTCGCGCTGATTATAAATCGATGACTCATCTGCGTATTCGTCAAGACTT
Source organism: Bacteriovorax sp. (assembly GCA_014376445.1). Classification (GTDB taxonomy): domain Bacteria; phylum Bdellovibrionota; class Bacteriovoracia; order Bacteriovoracales; family Bacteriovoracaceae; genus Bacteriovorax. Next base: position 21,802 of record JACMRM010000166.1, read on the forward strand.
CCTGTTGTGTAATCGCGGTGAGAGATTTTTCTCAACTCTTCTTCCCAGCGGATAAGATCATCTGATAAAAAATTTCCGTGCGCTTTGAAATAGGCCAGAGCTTCCGAATAAACTTTTGAGACAGTCGCTGCGTAGTAATGACTTTTATTTCTTCCTTCAACTTTTAATGAATTAATACCAGCTTCAATAAACTCAGTCAGCATTCTTATGCCTTCTAAATCTTTTGAACTCATAAAATAAGCTTTTTTCGCTTCTTCATTATTTTGCATATCGATCGAGTATTCAAAACGGCAGGAATGTGCGCATCCTCCGCGGTTCGAATCACGGCCTTGAGTATAATTTGAGATCACGCAGTTTCCTGAAAACGCCATACACATTGATCCGTGTACGAACATTTCAATTTCCAGTCCTGTTTCCTCTTTAATTTTTTTTGCTTCTTTAATCGTTACTTCACGACCGAGAACAATTCTTGTCACGCCCATTTTTTTCCACAGTTTTGCCGACTCAACATTCAGGCATGAAGCTTGAGTTGATAAATGGATGACTAAATTAGAATGCTTTTGAATTTCAGTGATGACACCTAAGTCGGAAACAATAACGGCATCAACTTTCAATTCAGATAAAAGAGCTAGAAACTCCGGAAGCTCTTCTAAATCCTTATCATGAAGAAAACTATTAAGGACAACGTAGACGAGACTTCCGTGCTCATGCGCAAACTCTACACCTTCTCTTAATTCCTGAGCAGTAAAGTTGTCAGAGGCCTGGCGAAGACCGAACTTCTGTCCTCCAAGATACACGGCATCTGCTCCATACAAAACAGCGACCTTTAATTTTTCAAGGCTGCCAGCTGGAGACAGTAGTTCGGGAGTCCAATTCATAGGGTCACTCTTTCCTTATTAATTCCACCTTTTAGATACCAAAAAAATCCAATACAATCAAAGTATGTTAAAAAAGTTGTTCATATTTACACTCCTGGGGATCGCCCTTTTAAGTGCCTACTTATATTGGGATTACTCTAAGAAGCGCACTGTGATTACCCCGTATACTTATAGTTTCCTAAACAGTTTTGATAAAAAATATGAGACTGAGCACGCAGAAGAGGTTAAGCATGCCGAATCGGCGAAGATTTTAATCCTCGGCGACCGCATGGGAAAAACGCTTGATACCTACAAAAAAAATCTGCAGGAGCAATTTGGGGCGGCCTTAAAAGCACCTCCATCAATCTATAACTGGAGTGTCGAAAACGAAGGTCTTTTCAGAACGATTCACAAACTAAAAATGCTGAAAAAACTACCACCGATTATTATTTATTTTGGTGCGAGCAGCGAACTCTTGGAAAAAAAATTTCGGGTTGAAGACAAGAAAAAAATTATGAAAAATTCTGCGACTTACGATGATGAAAGGCTTATTTCTCTCATCATTACTTTTCCGTGGCTTTCAAAAGTCTTGTATAAGAATGTGCAGTATTTTGACCTGGCAGGATTTACTGAATATAAAAATTTTCTGGCCGCTCCTCAAAAACTGGAAGAGAAAGAGCTGTCGTTCAAATTCTTCGAATATGAAATGAAAGAAATGATTGAGTATATCAAGGACAAAAAAAGCAATTTAGTTATGATTACGACTCCAATCAATCTTGAAGTTGAGCCTAAAGAAGTGTGCGCTCACGCCAGCAGTGATAATGTGATCGGGGCGCAGCAGGAAATTGAGGCGGAAATTAAAGAAGGCGCTTTTAAGACTGCTTTTTTGAAAGCACGCGAATTAAGTAATATTACTTTTTCCAACGCCCGTTCATTTTATTTATACGGTAGAGCTGCTCTCGGTGTCGGGGATCTCAAAACGGCCCGTGAAGCGCTTTTAAAAGCTTCAGTCTTCGATTGTGCCAACTGGCGCGGAAATGCTATCTACAACGCCATCATGAAGGCCCAGGCGAAGAAAAGTATGGTGCAGCTGGTGGACTTCGATCAATTCATGACTTCCAACCTTTCGCAGGAAGGATTGTATTTTGATGAAATCGTTCCGCAGAATATTTTTTATCAAAGCATGATCAAAGAGCTCGGTGACATTTTAAAGAAAATTTTAAGTATTGAATGAACCAAAAGGAGACCCCAATATGAGTCCAGTAGCAGAAGGCACTCTCAATGTTAAACTGAAAAAAGATGAAATACTTTTTCTCGCCGATGGTGATGACAAGGATCTCTATATCATCCAGAAAGGTCGTGTGATGGTCTTCGTTCAGAAGGGATCACAAATTATCCCTATCGCCTACCTGACTTCCGGAGAGTATATTGGCGAGCTTTCTTTCTTCGATGAAGGTAAAAGAAGTGCCAGCATCATCTGCACTGAAGATACAGAATTTCTGAAAATTTCAGTGGAAGAGATGCATACTCACTGCCCTGTATGGATGAAAATTATCGGTATACAGCTGACTAGAAAAATAAGAGAAGATGATGAACTGATAAGGTCAAAAGGAATCCGTAAAAAAAATGTAGAGGGCATAAAACCCCTGTCGATGGAAGAGCAAACTCATTGTTTTAAGTTAGTAGATCAGAAAAAACAACAAAAAGTATAAATAATCTATCAATCTTCGGTGTCACAAAAACACCGAAGGTCACCTATTATCACAGTTGAATCTTGGCATAAAACTAGCAATGTATATTAGTATAGAATGAAGAAAGGATTTCTTCATTTAAGTATTTTGTACTTGTTTCTACAAGGAGGATTTATGAAATTGATTAGTATCAAGAAAGGACTTTTATCACTGTCTCTTTGTCTTCTAATCGCACTTTCTGTTACAAGTTGTGCTTCTTCACAGGGATCTTCGAGAGGAATTGCACAAGAACAGAAAAATGATGTCGCGAAGATTACAGATGGTGAACAGGCCCCTAACAAATTTCACAGTAAAAGGTTTGAACCATATAACTCGCTTTACTAATGAAAATAAAAAGGCTCCCACTGGAGCCTTTTTATTTTTTAATTATAGCGTATTAAATTAGCCCAAGCTCTTTTACCGAATCCCTCTCGCTTCTCAATTCGTTGAGAGTAAGATTAAACTTCTCCATCCCAAATTCATTAAGCTTCAACCCTTCAACAATTTTTAATTTTCCGCCGGAAGTTGTACACGGAAATGAAAAGATCAATCCTTTATCAACACCATACTCTCCGTTAGAAACCAGGCACATTGAAAACGTGTCACCTGCAAGAGTATCGTGAGTAAGTGCGAAAATTCCGTCGACAACAGCATTTGCAGCTGAAGCTGCGCTTGATAGCCCGCGAGCTTTAATAATCGCAGCTCCACGTTTCTGAACAGTTTCGATAAAAGTTCCTTTCAGCCATTCCTGATCAGCAATCACTTCATTCGCGAATTTACCGTTAATTTTTGCATTGAAAAAATCAGGGTATTGAGTTGCAGAGTGGTTACCCCAGATCGCCATATTTGTAACAGCAGTCACATCAACACCTGCTTTCTGAGCAAGCTGTGACTTCGCTCTGTTTTCATCAAGCATCGTCATTGCATAAAATCTATCCTGAGGAACACCTTTGGCAGCAATCATACAGATAAGTGCGTTTGTGTTACATGGGTTTCCAACAACAAAAACTTTTACGTCTTTGCTTGCATTAGCTGCAATCGCCTGACCTTGAGTTGTGAAAATTCCACCGTTAATTTTTAAAAGATCAGCTCTCTCCATTCCATCTTTTCTTGGAACAGAGCCAACCAATACGGCCCAGTTTACATCTTTGAATCCGACTGCGTAGTCAGATGTGCAAGTAATTTTTTTAAGTAGAGGAAAAGCACAGTCATCTAGCTCCATTGCAACACCCTTAAGTGCACCAAGAGCTGCCTCAAGTTCAATTAACTGAAGTTCAACTTCTGTTTCCGGCCCAAACATTTGTCCCGATGCAATTCTGAAAAGAAGTGCGTAACCAATTTGTCCAGCGGCCCCAGTCACAGCGACTTTAACGCGATTTTTTGCGCTCATAAGATCTCCTGATATGAAAAAAAATATTTAGGTGTGCATCCAATTATCCGAGAATAATAACTCTGAGTTTTCTTCGAGTAAATACACTTTTGAGCATAGTTTCTTGACTTAAATGGTAATGTCACAATAATGTAAGGATCACCTAAGAAGGAAATTTATGACAGAACAATCAAATAATAATGGCGGCGGCGGAAAACCTAATGTGAATACAAGCGGGCCGAATCCTAATCCCAACCCGAATAGAAGACCCAGTAATAGACGCCGTCATAACAACAAACCGCGTGGTGAAGGCGTGCAAACAGACACTGGACAGGCGCAGAATCCACCAAATCAGGCGCGTCCTCAGGGTCAAGGACAGCCAAGACCTCAGGGTCCTGGAAATCCGAATCAGCAAAATAGAAACACGAATCAAAACCAGAATCAAAATCGCAGACCGCAGCACAATAACAACAGACCTCGTCCCCAGGGACAAGGCGCCGGCAACGGCCCTACGAATACTAATAGTGCTGGCTTTAGTGTTGAGCGTATTTACGAAAAATATTTAAATCTTCTGGACCAGCATATTATTGCTCGCAGAAAGTACCACGACCTTTTTTACAGAGCGGATCCTGCGCAAAAAAATAAATTAGAGAGAAATTTTTATAATACGCTCAACGACATTCGCGAATTTGAAAGTAAACTTGCACCGGATATGAAGGCTTCATTTGAAAAAAGAAATAATGGTTATCAATACGACCGCACCTATACGTCTAATCACGAAATTCCTATTGAAGGGGATACAGTATCTGCAGACCTGCCACCGGCGGAGCCGCATTACTTACAGTCTCAAATAGCAGCGGATTATAAAGATGATGTGGAAGAAAGTGTGGGAACGGCCGAGGACTATTTAAAGTATAAAAACTTTTAATCCACGACCGGTTATTTATTTATAAAAAAAAATTATAGAACGTCTACGTTTTCAAGCTCACGAGATGTAGCTTTTTTAGTAGTAGATTTATTGAAGTAGTTTGTTAACGTTTCTTCATGATCTTTAAGAATGGCACTTTTGATTTCTTCAGCTGTAATATCCAGAACTTCAGAAATCTTTTTCATCATCTTTAAAGGAACGTTACATAGTCCTCTTTCAACGTTAGAAATGAACTGGCCGTTTTTATAGCCCAGCAAAAGTGATAGATCTGATTGCGAATAGCTTTTAGGGTGATTAATACGTTTAGTTCTAATAAGAGCTGCGATATTTTTAAAAGATCTCATAAATATTCCTCCAGAGGTCGTCACTCACATTGATATGTGGTACTACTTATTTGTTTTGTATTCCTGATTGAATTAATTATTTTAATCCGTTAACGATTCAATCTTTAGACTACCTTAACAAACTTTAAGAAAAACTTAAACAAATTTTTTAGAAAAAATATAATTTTATTTATGGAGGATTAATGCCACATGCAGTTACATGGAATATCAACGGGCTTCGCGCTGTATCTCAAAAAGGTTTTGCTGTTTGGTTCCAAAAGCTATCACCCGACATAATAGCTTTGCAGGAAATAAAGGCTACCGAAGATAAGCTTCGCACTATTTTGGATGAGTGGCAGGAGTACTATGATGTCTGGTTGAACCCAGCAGTACGTCCAGGATACTCAGGCACAGCGCTGATGTTTAAGAAAGGAAGTCCCCCGCCATTAAAAGTTAATATTGGAATCGACATTGAAAAATTTGATATTGAAGGTCGCTTTATCTGGGCCGAGTTTGAAGATTTTTATATTTTAAACGGCTATTTTCCCAATGGAAAAGATGATCATTCACGCGTGGATTATAAACTGGAATTTACGAGAGAAGTTTTGAAGCTTGCTAAAAAGCTTTCAAAAAAGAAAGGTGTATTAATCACCGGAGATTTAAATACGGCCCATCGTGAAATAGATTTAGCTCGTCCGAAAACTAATATTAATAGCACAGGATTTCTTCCGCATGAAAGAGCAGTGCTCGATGAAATGGTGGCCGCTGGTTTTCACGATGCTTTGAGAGTTCACTTCCCTGAGAAAAAAGATCTTTATACCTGGTGGACTTACAGAGGTGGATGCCGTGAAAAAAATATCGGATGGAGACTCGACTACTTTTTTATTGATGAAAAGATTAAATCGAAAATGAAAAAAATAAATATTCTTCATGATGTTTTGGGAAGTGATCATTGTCCGGTGGAAATTGTTTTTTAGAAGCGCGTTTTTAGCTGGTACATGAATTATGCCTGAGCTTCATCCATTTTAGTAAGGCATCGAAGTCTAATGCACGAGCATTCATGAAAATAAAAGAGGCTGCGAAAAATATTATAAAATAACTTAATTTCATAGTAGTCTTTTCGGAGTGACTTCATGAAAGCTTAGTTACCAAATGTATTATTTTAGTCAGGAATTTTATGGCAAAATTTTCACTTATTCCTTTTGATGTGAATGCAGCACCTTCTATAACGATAGAATCAGAACTCAATACCAATAATGAGTCAGTATTCATCAGTTATAGGCTTACTGGAGACCTGGGAAGCATTGATATGGGCCCAGAGACGCCTAAGCATGCACGCGTGCTTAAGCTGTGGGAGAAGACCTGTTTTGAGCTTTTCATGAAAGGCCCGGGTGAGACTTACATGGAGTTCAATTTTTCGCTGTGTTTTGAATGGAATTGTTTTCTTTTTGAAAAGCTGCGCGGACCGATTGTTGAGTATAAAAAAATTGATCTATTGAAGTTTGATATTTTATTAAGCAATGATGTCGTGCATGCGATTATTGAAATTGATAAAAAGAAATTTCCCGATAGTTTTTTTAAAGAAAAATTGTTGGTGGGAATTACCAGTGTGATTAAGGAAGAAGATGGCCGCTTCAGTTATTGGGCCTTATCTCATAAAGATATAAAACCTAATTTCCACGACCCCAGATCTTTTGTAGGATTTCTCTAGGTTTCTCTAGGTTTCTCTAGGTTTCTCTAGGTTTCTCTAGGTTTCTCTAGATGTATGTCTTGATAGATATAGTGTATTCTTTCTCAGAAACTTTACTTACAAGACCTGTAACTAAAAGCTCCTGAAAACAAGAAGCCGTTAACTTCTTACCCATATCATCCATTACAACAGAATTAATTTTTTCGTCAGTCTTGAAAACAAGGGTCATCACTTTACCT
>JACMRM010000167.1 GCA_014376445.1 Bacteriovorax sp.
ATTTATTTTACTGACATCAGTTGGCTCGGGGATTTTTTTAACCATAAAAATTTTATCCGATTAAATTTATGTTTTTAATTCTTCAATATACTTTTCAATGAATCTAGATCTTTTTCGGGTCTCTAGTAAAGCTGATTTTATGTTAATCGAAAAAAGTCTTGCGATCCCGATAGCACCCAATGCATCAAGCCTGTCAGCATCCTGAACAATTTTGGCTTCAATTGTGGCCGGCACTAAGCCTGCAGAAAAACTATGAGCAGCAATCGCATGATGAACCCCATCCAGATATTTATCCGGGTAATGAACATTTCGAAGAAAGCTCACAGCTTCATCGGCTGCCATTTGCGAGGCAAGTTTTCTTTGAGGGTGCTCCTTTGAAAGATTAACCAGATCATGAAGCCAGGCCGCCGGAACAACAATCTCAAGCTCAGCTTTTTCTTCTAAAGCTAATCTTTTAGATGTACTGACTACTCTCTTAACATGTGCGAGATCGTGAGCAGGGTCACTTGTACCTAAGGCCTTAAAAATTTTCTCACAAAATATTTCTTCAAAGCTCATCATGAATATATTCTCTGGAAAAAGTGGAGCGCTTTTTAAATGAAGACCATTTTTTTATTTCAGCTTCGCGGACCAAAGCTTCAGACATCGTATCCCATTCTTCAAGATGAACAATCTTTTGAGGTGAATCGCTTCTGAAATACTTTGCACCCTTCTTAGAGTCGCAAAGATGTTCGACGAATCTTCTCACCGGATCAGTTGAGATCCCGGTATAAAGTTTATTCTTTGTAGTTAAAATAACATAAACGTACCACATAACTATTTAGCTTCCAGATCTATGTATGAAAATGTTGTAACATCAAAAAGCCCTCGGTCAGTTAATTTTAATTTTGGAATAACCGGCAGAGCGAGAAAGGCCATCTGGATAAACGGCTCTTCCAAGACAATCCCACAATTTTTATAGGCGACTTTTAATTTTTTAATATCTTCAAAAATCTCTCCACCTGTTTTAATACTTAAAAGTCCTGCCAGAGGTAACTCTAAAAGTGCCGTGACAGTCTGGTTTTGTGAAACACATAAACCGCCGCCGGAATAAATCAAGGCATTCACTGCGATAACCATATCCTCAATTGTCGCACCGATGACCATTAAATTATGAGAGTCATGAGCGACAGAAGCAGCGATCGCTCCGGTCTGCAGGCCGGTTCCGCGCACAAGTCCCAGGGCAGGTTTAAGCTCAGAGCCGTATCTTTCAATATTTGCCATAAATAAGACATCGTCGTGCTCGAATTTTTTCCCGTCGTAACCACTCACCAGATGATTGGTTATGATTTCATCTTTAACGATTTCAATAACGTTATATTTGCCAGGCTTCAGATAGTATTGAAAGTCACCGACTTCAAGCGGTTTTCTTTTAATCGTATTTTCCAGAGGTGGTTGTGAAGCATTGAGTTTTTCATCGATGGTTTCATCAAGCTTAAGTGAAGGAATTCTTTTTCCAGCAATGAATACTTCACGAATTTCGACCTGATTTATATCATTCAATAAAACGATATCGGCCTGTTTGCCTGGAGCAATTAATCCAAGCCTCTTCAATCCAAAATGTTTCGCAGCTGAAAAAGAAGATAATCTATAGGCAAGATGCGCAGGCATCTTCATTTCATTGATCATCTTTTTGATCATATAATTAATATGTCCTTCTTCCAGAATCTCAAATGGATTTCTATCATCAGTGCATAAAAGGCATTGCATAGAATTGAATTCCGAAACAAGCGGTGCAAGTGTCTTTATATTTTTTGCCACTGATCCTTCACGGATAATCAGTGCCATTCCTTTCTGCAGTTTCTCGCGTCCTTCTTCTCTCGTAACTGTTTCATGGCAGTTCTGGATTCCCGCAGCGATATAGGCGTTTAGGGCCTTTCCGCGAAGGAGAGGTGAGTGCCCATCGAGATTTAAGTCTGAGTACGCTTCAATCTTATCGAGTACAGCATCGTTGGCGTTTATGACTCCGGGAAAATTCATCATCTCAGCGAGACCAAGAACACTCGGGTGCTGCTTATATTTTAACATCTCGGTTAATTTAAACTCTCCTCCGTTGGTTTCAAAACCAGGAAGGGCCGGAACACAGGAAGAAGTCTGCACGAATAAATTTTGATGCATTAAATCCGAACAGCGAAGAAACCATGAATAACCACGATCACCCATTACGTTTGTTATTTCATGTGGGTCACAAATGGCAGTTGTCGTCCCAATCGGTAGAGTCATGCGCTCAAACTCAAATGGATTCATCATTGAAGATTCGATATGAAGATGGCCGTCGATAAAACCGGGAACGGCCACTGCTCCTCCGGCATCAATGTATTCAAGTGCTTTATGTGCATCGACATCAAGATACTCCAGGCCGATTCCTGCAATCGTTTTTCCGGCAATTACAATTGCAGAATCAAAAATATCACCGTTTATCAGATCGAGAATTTTTACATTCTTAATAATCAGATCAGGTGCAATTTCACCGCGTGCTACAGCTAAAACTTTTTTAAGTTCTTCGCGGTTTAATTGTTGTGTTCTTTTATTTGCCAGACTCATATATTACGTCCTAAATTTTTTCTAGTTCATTAATCAAGTCATCAAACATCGGTCTTGCGGCCATCCCTTGTTCGTAGCCGCCGTTGAAAATAAATGTGAAGATTAACGGAGACCTATTTTTTCTTCCAATGTACCCGGCTAGACCTACAACTCCGTCTAGGTATCCCGTTTTCGCTCTCACCATATTAGCATCACCTTTCAGACGATTTTTCATTGTTCCATCAACTCCTGCAATAGGAAGCCCAGATAGAAATTCCGGAAATATTAAAAAATCATTTTTAATATTCGCGAGCACTGAAGCCAGCTGCTTTGGAGTAAAACGATTTCCACGTGTAAGACCTGAAACATTTTCTAAAACATAATCCTTGCGGGCAAATCCCAATTTATCCAGATAAGACTTAATACCTTCAATCCCGTCTTTCATCGATGCATTTTTTCCTTTCGGATTTGTCACCATATCATCGGCCGCTAAATTTTTAACCAGCATCTCTGCGACAAAGTTATTTGAAAATTTCAGCATATCAGAGGCAATTTCATTTAAATTTTTTGAATTACTTGAAGCGAGTACTTTTGAGTCCGCTTCACACTCCCCGGCCGTTACCTTTCCTTTGATTATTATTCCGCGCTCACTTAGAAACTCTTTCAAGTGCGATCCTGTCCACAGCACAGGATTTGAAATGCTTTTATAGATGACAACTTCACTGCCACTGGCAGAAATATTTCCTGAAACAACAACTCTATCCTTGTCACCGGATTTTACACGAGTGGCCTCAATTGATTTCACGCCGGATTTTTCAACTGTACGGGTTTGATTAACCAGCTCCAGGTAATCACACACAGGATCAAGAAATACTTTTGCAGGTCCACCGGCCACACCGGGTCTCACAAAAATATTCACACTGTTCCAGTTGAACGATACGGCCGAAATTGGAGCATCGAAGGCGCGGTCAACTCTTGTCGACTCACGACCTGAATCAAAAATTTCATTATCAAAACGTGATCCATCAATGACTAAATCACCTTCGATATTTTTTATTCCTGTTCTTGTGAATTCATTCACCAGGTACCACATTTTTTCTGAAACAAAAGATGGATCGCCTCCCCCCTTGAAGCACAGAGACCCTTTGAGTGTTTCATTATCAATGGCACCTTTGCTCAAAAGCTCTGTCACAAACTTTTTATTGAGTGGAATCTTTGTTAGAATGGCACCGCCAGTCACGATCTTTGTAAGGGATGCAGGGATCATTAATTTCTCTGCATTCACGTCGAGAATTTTTTTTCCGTCTTCTTCAACATATAAACCGAGAGTTGACTCATTGAAATGGTGCTTCTTTATAATGTTCCGGACCGACGAAGCGGTATCAGAAAAAGCGCGGTTAGCCGTCAAAATCATGCCCAGAAATAAGCATGCGCGCAAAGGTATTTTTTCCATATAAAACTCTTGGTTTGTTGAGGTAAATTTGGTTAATATTTTACCGCGACTACAAGGCTATTCACAAGGACTTAATGTGACGAAAAAATTTTCATTCATTGCACTTTTATTACTTACCAGTGCAAATTCATACGCTACTGTGCCAACGCTCAGATTCATTGGAGACCAGAACTTTGTGACAGGCGAAAAATTTCAGGAAACTGAAATTGGTGGTCTTTCGGGACTTGTATATGACAAGAAGACAAACAGACTTCTTGCTATCAGCGACGACAGAGGAAAAGTAAATGAAACACGTTTTTATGAATTTGATATTGCCGCTCTTACTGACAAATCTTTTGCAGTAAAGCCTGCAGCTGTAGTTAAATTAAAAGGAAAGGACGGGCACTACTTTAAAGGATCTCAATCTGATTTTGAAGGAATCTCACTAAATCCTTCCGGAGATGTTCTAATAGGTTCAGAAGGCCCTTACAAAGGAGCCAGTCCCGCAAACCCTGAGTTCTACCGCTTCTCCAGAGAGGGCGCTTATAAAGAACTGTTGCCAATTCCAGCAAAATTTTCTCCGCCAAAAAAAGATGCTATCGAAAAACTTTCAG
>JACMRM010000168.1 GCA_014376445.1 Bacteriovorax sp.
AATAATAAATTAGATATTCTCATCATGCCTGAAGATGATCTTCCGGTTCACGGTGAGCGTGAATTTTTTATGGAAGAAAAAACCACATTAGTTATTCCGGCACAGATGAAAGATAAGTTTTTCAACAAGAAGCTGACTCTTGAAACACTGGAAACAATTCCGGTGATTTTGTTTGAACAAAATGATCTCTTATTCATGAAATGGTGTCGTACAAAGTTTAAGGCCATGCCAAAAAAACTTAACGTACGCTTTTCAGTGAACTCACACGGCCACATGTTGCAGGCCGTGAGTGAAGGATTAGGAGTTGCAGTAGTTCCAAGCCACGTTTTAAACCGCTCGTATTTCAAAGATAAAGTTCTGACGCTTGGAGATGAATTTGATGTCTCTAACGGAAAACTTTTTATTGCTTACCATAAAGAATCTGAAAATTTAGTCAGAATTAAAAATACTCTTGATAGACTTCTGTCACATCGTGATACATTTAAGATATGACGATTGCTTCCTTATTCAGTGCTGAGCTTTTAACCTTTCTTCAAAAGATTGAAGATTTGGGTTTTCAATTGTGTCTGATCGGAGGAGCTCCGAGAGATTATCTCATGGATCGCAGCTTTTTAAGCCGTGACCTTGATTTTGAACTTAGAGGGAAATGGATACGTGAGCTCAAAGAATTTTTAATTTCAACGAAAATTAATTTTACAGAACTTCCTTATGAAATTATCCGTGTTGATTTTGAAGGCTTCGATCTGGAGTTTTCAAATCCGCGGACTGAAAAAGCAATTTTAGATAATAAAACTCATCATCATTTCAGAGCAGATCTGGATCCATCTCTTACTTATGCAGAGTCTTTTAAGAGACGCGACTTCACAATGAATGCCATTGGCATTGAACTTAATCTAAAAAATAAAACTGAAAATGTTGTTGATCCTTACGCTGGCGTGAAAGCTCTTATGAGTAAAACGCTTAAAGAAGTGAGTTCTGATTTTTTTCTGGACTCAGTGAGATTTTTAAGACTGATTCGCTTCATGATTAAATACAACTTTGAAATGGCAGGATCCATTGAATCAAAACTTGGACAGTTTGATCTGAGTGAGCTTTCAGTTCATCATTTTACTGAAGAGATGCTCAAATCGACGAAACCCGGAATTTTCATCAACGCTTTTAATAATCTAGTGGCCGCTTATCAGTTACAAGTTCCGTTGAATTATAATTTCTGGAGAACGCTGAAGTTTCTTCCAGACATAGAAAATAAAGATGATCTTCTAGTTGATTCATTTTTACAAAATGCCAGTGCCGGTCATGAAGTGGCAAAGTTTTTTTCAATGCCCTCAAGCCGATTGAAGGATTTAAAGTCTTTTCATGAATCAATCAATAATATTAAAAATGCTTCACGAGATGATTTGATAGAAATGTCTAAAATACCTCTCGATAAGATTTCTGATTTAAGCGTTCTAAAAGACCTGAAAAATCTAGAAGAGAAAAAAGAGTGGAGAATATATTCTAACGACGCACTTTTAGTTTCATGGAATGACTGGGAGAAAATCACCGTTGATGCCAGTGAGATCGAAGCAACACCTGTGGCACTCCGATCCTACATTCGATATCACAAAGCTTTAAAAAAGGTTTTTGGAAATGCTTGAGATAAAAAAATTATCAGAGCTAAGCGGGATTCAAAAAAAAAATGCACTCGCCCAAGTAGAAAAGATTTTTTTTACTTCATCTTCATTAAAAGAATTTTCATCGCCCGAGAAAAGGGCCGCTTTTCATAAACGTTGGTGTGGTGATTACCAGACACTTTACCCGGAGGAATTCTTTATTGCTTTGGAAAATGACAAGGTCTTGGGGTACATGAGCGGATGTTCTGACTCTAATAAAGCGGCAGAAATTGTCGAAGTCCCGGGTTTCAAAGTCTTTCAAGACTTGTTCAAAAAATTTCCCGCTCATCTACATATTAACTTTCACCCTGATGCCAGAGGGAAAGGATTGGGAAGTATACTCGTGGAGAATTATAAAAAATTTCTTCGTGATAACAATGTCGTGGGTGTTCATCTCGTAACTTCAGTCGGGTCCCAGAACATCAGTTTTTATGAGCGACTGCAATTTTCATTTCATGAGATCCGCGAATTGAACTCTATAAAACTTTATTTTATGGGCTGCATACTTGAGTAATACAGACAGGAAGTGTGCTAGGTGTTTTCCATTTAGTATTTTTGTGATATACTAATTTCAGTAGACTTTAATTGCGAAGAATCGCGACAAGACTGCAGGAATAAATCATGGTCGATATACATTCAATTTTGGCCGATCATCGCTCAAAAGCGAAGCATGATACTTCTTTAGAAGTGAGTGGTAGAAATCAAGATCACGGGCCTTCTATATCAGAAATTCCAGATATCTTTTTTGACAAGATCATTGTCGATTATAAGTTGAGTCGTATCGATATTTTGGTTCTTATGTACATCTATCGCCGCGTATGGTGCTTTCCTAACCTTCATCGCTCTCACGGTATCTCCCAAATGATGTCGCACACTGAAATGTCCAAAAATCTTGCCGTCGCGATTGAGGATGTCTACTCAGCGTTAAGAAAGCTTGAAGAATACGATTTCATACGTACTATAAGAGCTGGACAATATTTTTCGCGCCGCTTTTTTTCGAAGGAATTAGATGCGAGCTTCGAGCAAACATACGACGATTTCGAAATTTGATGATATGACTGCCTTATAATAATTTATAAGGATCTGTATGAATTCCATTATGCTCCACCCTGATTTGCTTAATTACCACGAACAATTAAAAACACATTCATTATATAAAAAAATCCAGACTCAGAAAGAACTTCAAATTTTTATGGAGACGCATGTATTTGCAGTCTGGGATTTCATGTCCCTTTTAAAACGCCTGCAAAAAGAAATTACCTGCGTGGAAATCCCATGGAATCCAAGTCCGTATCCTAAGACCGTTGTACGTTTGATAAATGAAATTGTTTTGGGTGAAGAGAGCGATAAGGATTTTGAAGGCAAGGCCTGTGATCACTTCACACTTTATATTCGCGCAATGGAAGATCTAAACGCAAATCCGGAAAGGCTTTTAAAATTTTCTAAGAATCTGGATTACGGCCTATGTACACCAGCTGAAAAAAACTTTGTTGAATTTAATTTAAATCTCTCAACAAATGGAAAAATACACGAAGTTGCGGCGGCTTTTTTCTTTGGCCGTGAGAAACTAATCCCCGACATGTTTACTTCAATATTGGGTGACCTCACTCAAAATTTTGACAGTCGAGCAGAAATTAATTTTCCCAATCTAAGATATTATTTAAAAAGACACATTGATATCGATGGTGGAGAACATTCTCATCAGGCAGAAGATTGTTTGAAATCTCTCTGTGAAAATGATGAAACAAAGTGGGAAGAGGCCCGTATTGCCGGCGTTCAATCTCTCAAATTACGAAGCGCACTATGGTATGAAGTCGAAAATAAAATAGTGTCAAAAAAATCTCACCTTTAATTATATTTTCTTACATTCAATTCTTTTCATGATTTCCGATTAACATTGAATTTAGTTACACGACGTTTTTCAATGGAGGAAAAATGAAATCAATATCACTTACAGTGGGGCTACTGTGTGTGCTTCTTTTAAGCACAACTCAAGCAAGCGCCAAATCAGCAGACGCATTTAACAAACGTTTTCAAGTTATAAGATCAGAAGATGGAAAATTAATCGGGATCAGAGATAGAACTCTTCCTGTGAAATTTGAAGTTGCTCCTTACATTGCAATGATAAAATCGCAATTAGTACAAGAGCAAGCATTGCAGACAGCAAATCTAGCGGGTGGAGAATACGAATCACAAGTTAGATCTGTTCTTGATGAAGACCGCGAGCTTCTATTAGCTTCAGGATATTCTCAAGCAGACTACGACAAATACGTTCAGACAGTTGTCGATTCATTAAAACAACTTGCAGTTGTTAACGTTGAAGGTGTTTTTACAAACCCAGCATTTAGTGAAGTTGTTTCTAAATATGAAGGAAAGCTTACAGATGCTATCCTTATGTTAGACCCGACAATTTTAGCTAACGTTCAAGACCCAACTTTCTTTTACAAAAGAAACGTAACTTACAAAGCTGTAAGCTGGGCACTTGATTTCGCAAGAAAAAGACTAAGCAATATTCCAATCTTGAACACAGTAAGCTACATCGTTGTTCAAGTTGAAAAACTTATTACTGAAAGAAGAAACTTTCACCAGAACATGCTTCTTCATTATCTTGAAAACTTTGATGAGAAAGACCTGGGATTAACTCATGATGAAGTGAACATGGTTTGGTCGTCGATTTATGAATCACGCATTCCATGGTTTGCGTTCTGGGAATCAAGTGCAGCGAAAGGAAACTGGATGAAATACGGAGTGGATAGCTTCTACGGAAACTTCAGAGCAGCTACAACAAGCTTAACAAAAGCAGGAACACTTTATACAAGTGTTGATGAAAGAATGAACTTTGCTTTCAATAAAGTTACTTTTAATAATGAAAAAGTTGTTGTTAATCTTTTTGATAAAGAGTCTATGCTTCAAAACCGACCGGCAGTTGCTTATAATTACGACCGCCCGACTCAAATCGCAAGAAAGCGTGTTATGTTAACACTTGCTCAACTTGGATTAAGCTTTGTTCCAATGAGCGCAGCAATTAAAGATACAGCAGGGAATTTCATTAAGTCTTACTATGCTAACCAAAAAATTACTGAAGGTGCTCTATACGGATACTTCGAATCAATGGGCGAAGGCGCTGGTATGAAACAAGTAAAAGTTCAGTACATGAATCCGTTCGACGGCCTTACTCTAAAGTAAATTTCTTACTCTTTTTTTATAGCGGCACTCTCTATGAGTGCCGCTTTTCTAACAAAATAAAACACCAATCAATCCCAACTTGCCATAAAACGCGTTATTCTTCATCATAGTTAAATGTTCTATGGAGGGACTTAGTATGAAAATTATAACAGGCCTTATGTTACTGGCATTATCTTTTCATTTAATCGCAGCTGATAAAGTTGTTTATGGCGACGACGACAGAAAAGACATCTACGATTCACCAAACCCTATATATAAAATATTAGCAGTTTCGACTGCTGCGATGATTTCAAATTTACAAGTATCACTTCAGACTGACGGCACATCAAATATTACCGGTGGAACTCTTGAAGAAGACGGCGTGTGCTCTGACGCTCGTTTTGCAAAACAAATGGTCGCTGCCAACTGTTCTGGATTTTTAGTTGGTGAAAACCTTCTGGTAACTGCAGGTCACTGTATCCAGTCAATGAATGACTGCGGATCTTATAAATGGGTTTTTGGATTCTCGAATGATGCCGGAGAAAAATCTTCGTACAGCATTCCAGCGATAAATATTTATACTTGTACAAAAATTATCTCGCGCACGCTTGATAGAAATACAATGAACGACTATGCTCTCGTTCAACTGGACCGCAAGGTTGAAAGACGCGCGCCTTTAAAATTCAGAACTTCAGGAAAAATCAGTGATACATCAGGGATTGTGGTTATCGGGCATCCGTCAGGACTTCCGACAAAAATTTCTGATGGAGCAAACGTTCGTGACAACAAAAATAAATACTTCTTCCAGGGGAACCTGGACACGTTTGGCGGGAACTCTGGGTCAGCAGTTTTTGATACAAAAACAGGCCTGGTAGAGGGGATTTTAGTCCGCGGAGAAAGAGACTACGAAGGAGACCCGGTTCAGAACTGTACACGCCCAAAGGTATGTAAAATGAATGAATGCCGTGGCGAAGATGTAACTAGAATCACGAACATTAAAGAATTGAAGAGTTTTAATAGATAATTATTTCATAGAGCTGCTCTAAAGCTCAGAAGTTTCGGGGTTTAGT
The DNA here is from genome assembly GCA_014376445.1 of Bacteriovorax sp. Lineage (GTDB taxonomy): Bacteria > Bdellovibrionota > Bacteriovoracia > Bacteriovoracales > Bacteriovoracaceae > Bacteriovorax. The sequence goes on from JACMRM010000168.1 coordinate 5,888, forward strand.
GTTAGGATCTGGTGTCGCAAACCCCTCGGAGTTTTGAGTGCGCCATATCCTTTTTTTATGCCTATTCAGCACTGCTTTTTTTGCGGAACTTGGTTTTGCAAAACTACCTGTTTTTAATTCCGGAATTAATGCGGTCTATGGAACTGATGATCGCGAATTAATTACTGAAAAATCTTCTACACAAATTAAAAAACTTGCCGGCGCTGTAGCTCTAATTGTTTCAGTGGATGTTCTCGATATTGGTTTTTTTAGAACGACAATCAAAGCTTCCAGCCTGAAAGACAACCTGAACATGTGCGTGAGTGAAAACTTCGTGACAAGACCTTCTGTCGGCGGCTGTACCGGTTTTTTAGTGGCCCCTGATATCATGGCAACGGCAGGACACTGTTTTCAAAATGACGAAGACTGTGCAACTAAAAAAATAATTTTTGATGTGGACTCTCATAATCAAAACAAGAATGGGTATGTAGTTCTCTCTCACAATGTTTACAGTTGCAAAGAAATTATTAAAGCAGAGATGATAGACGAGCATGACTACGCTTTGATCAGACTTGACCATGCTTCAAAAAGAATGCCTCTTAAAATGAATAAATCTACTAATAAGATTGCTGACGATGCAACAGTATTTATGATCGGCCATCCATTAGGACTGCCGCTAATTCTTTCGAAGTCCGCACCAGTAAGTGACAACCGCGGTGTTTCAATTTTTAAAACGGCCCTCGATTCTTTCGAAGGTAATTCAGGATCTCCCGTATTCAACGCTAAAACATTTGAAGTGGAAGGAATTCTTGTCAACGGCCAGGAAGATTTTGTTCTAGATTCAAATGGAGAGTGCTATCGTAATAAAAGTTACGATGGTGCTGGCGGAGAAGGTGTGTCGAGAATCGGCGACCTGCTTCCATTCATCAAATAAGAACATTCAAAAAGGTTATTAAGTTATGGGACAAGTAGGATTCGGATCTTACCGCGTAAGTTTTAAATCAGCTGAGCATAAAGCAGCTCTTGTCGATGCATTGAAGGCAGGGTGTTCATTGATTGATACCTCTTCAAATTATACCAATGGCGATTCTGAAGAGCTTATTGGCACTGTTCTTTCTGAGCATCCGGAATTTAAACCAATTATTGTCACGAAGGCCGGATATATTCAGGGTAAAAATTTAAAAACTCTTGAAGAGTTGAATGCTGCAGGCCTTGCGACAGAAGATCTTGTCGATTTGAGTGATACTTTAAAACATTCGATTCATCCTGATTTTTTAAAAAGTCAGCTTGATCAAAGTTTAAAAAGATTAAAGCGTGATTCTGTTGATTTTTTTTTACTACACAATCCGGAATATTATTTTCAATTAGCAGGTGCTTCGAAAGATGAGTACTACTTGCGATTGAAAAAAGCTTTTATCTTTTGCGAAGAAGAAGTTTCGGCCGGAAGAATTAAGGCCTACGGAGTTAGTTCTAATAATTTTGTTCTTCCTATTGATGACCCTCATGCAACAGACTTAAGTACGATCATCGGAATTTTAACTGACATAAAAGCTAAAAATTTTAAGATGGTTCAGTTTCCGTTTAACTTGATTGAAATTGGTGCATTGGAAAAACTAGGTGAGTACGGAGACGAAAGTCTTCTGGAACTTTGTATGAGGCACGGATTTTTGAGTGTCATCAATAGACCGCTGAATGCTTTCACTCAAAATAAGCTAGTTCGTTTTGCGACTTATGAAAATGTTTATTCCAATCTTGATGAAAAAACAGCAGAAGAAAAATTCAGCGAATGCCTGAATCTTCTTCGTACTAAATGGACTGAGTCCAGCGATGAGACGACAACATCAGATGACTTTGATCATGTCGAAATCATTTCGCAGTTTAGAAATTTATGGAATACGCTTCCAACTCCAGATGCTGTTGAGCAGGTTTATTTCGGCCACATCTTTCCATTCGTTGCTCGTATCTGGGGCAAGAGTTTAACTCCGGCCGAATCAAAACCATTTTACGATTTGATGGAGTACTCTCAAATTTATTCCCGAAGAAACTTGTCGGTCAAAGCGATTGAGTTCAAAAATCAGGCACTGCAGGTTGGACTATTATCTGAGCAGGAAGAAAAACCTTTTGCAGTCATGGCCGTTGAAACCTACCTAGACTACGGTTTTGACTACGTTCTCATCGGCATGAAAAAACCTGAGTATGTTGATCAAATGAAACATCTCTTTTAGAAACAGGAATTATTTGCCGATGAAGTTCACGTACCAAAAATACGGGGGACTTCATGCAATTAACAAAAGTGTTACCACTCGCTCTATCTATTCTCGCTTTATCTACACTACTTAATGCTTCAGAGGCCAAAGAATCACTCCTTTGTGTAGTGACGAGTGATCTGGATTCAGACACTGCAAAACTAACATATGAGATGGATGAAGATGGACGAAAGATTACTCATCTATGGAGTGAAAAGTGGGTCAACAATAAACTGGCAGAGCGCACTGAAATGCAGATGCAGGATTTACTTGGTGACGGGGTCATTCTGAATAAAAAAGATAAGTATGTGACTGTGAGACTTTACAGTCATAACTTTGATGATGAACGCGGCGGAGTTCTTTATCTTGATACACTTTACAACGCCGTTAACGGACAAAGAAAAGAGTACATGATTGAAGTTTCAAAAAACGTTAATAATGAAATTGAAATGGCCAATAACAAGGTTATGTTCAACAGGATGAAATTCATTGCCAAAAAATCACCTATTTTAGGGCCGATTGGAATTGAAAAAGTTAATTTCTCAAAATAAAAAACCGCAGGGTTTTTAATTAATTCTTATTAAAGCTGGGCCTATACAGGCTCAGCTTCTTTTCTAACTTCTCTCGAATAATTCTTTGTAGCGATAAGAATCGAAATTTGAACCAGAAAAAAGCATCCTAAGAAAACCGCGCCGCCTTCACTGAATCCGTATGAGTGAAGCCCTGAAGCTAAAATATAATTCACTCCAAACCATGCCATCATGACACTTAAAAAAGCAGCAGCTGTGACTGTTGAAAAACGGCCTTGCTGGATCCATGAAGTGTAACGTCCATGGAGGATCGCTGTGTATAAAGTTAAAACGATAAGCGACCACGTCTCTTTCGGGTCCCATCCCCAGAATCTACCCCATGAATAATCGGCCCATACACCACCGAGAATAATTCCGGCAGCAAGCATCGTCGTTCCCCATTTAAGAGTTGTGTAGATAATTTCTTCGTGCTGAAGCTCTTCTTTTTTACTCATCTTACCAAGCTTGCGTTTGATAAGAACAGTGTTGGCAAGAATCCAGCTGAGGGCCAGGGCACCATAAGAAAGAATAATAGTTGTCACGTGAGTTGAAAGCCAGAAGTTGTCACGCAGAACAGGTACTAGAGGTGAGATTGTTGCTGTTAACATTCCGTTAGCGAAGTTCAACATCATCAAAGTACAAACATTGTAGGCAAGGCCCATATATACGAAAATTTTTTCTTGCTTAAAGTGGCCGAGTATTAGACCAAGTAAAAGAGCACCAGCACCGGAGAAAAGAACCGTCTCATACATATTTGTAATCGGTGCCCGTCCTGAAACAATCACTCGAAGTGTGATAAGTGTAATTTGCATGACGATTGAAAGGGTTGCAAATCCAAGTGCGATCTTAAAGTTCTTAAACAGAACCAGGCACATTAAAGCAACTAATGAAATAAGGAGAGCAATACTAGCAAGTCCTGCTTTAGCATAATAGTACTCAACCATGTATTTCGTTCCGAAAGACTTATCGTAGTCAGCTTTAGATTTTAACAGAACCGGAAGGAAGGGATCCATCGGCGTCAGTGTTTTCTGCGCGACAACTTTTTCTTCAGTTAAATAAGTTGTAAGTGGAACCCACTCAAGCGCCTTGACTTGAAGATCAGCAAACAGCCAGTTGTTTCCGGCCTTAATTTCTTTATAAAGGAAAATATTGTCAAAAAGTTTGCTCATCGCTTTTTTATACGACTCAGACCCTTTTGAGTTTCTTGCTTCATTTCTTACGTCGTTTTCTTTTGTCAGAAGTGTTTCATAGAGAATATTATGTTCATCTTTTGGAAGGTTAAAAAATTTCATTGCATCGACGTGTTCAATTCTTGCCTCAAGTTTTACTTCACTTGGAAGGCCCATGCCATTCAATGAAAGAAGGCAAAAAGCTTCCACTGCAGACAGATCACCTACAGTTGATTTTCCCGTGAGTGCTTTAATCGCTTCAGAGGCGTGAACGTAAAGAGGTTTCACTCTTCCGCCTTGCTGTGTGGGCATGGTTTCTAAATCTTTTTTACAGAAATAGGTTTCAGCTGCTTGTGCAGTGAGACCAAGTGTAGAAATACAAAGCGCAATGAGAATTAAAGCTTTCAATTAGGCCACCATTTCCTTTTTCTTCTGTTTCTTATTTAAATTATAATGCCAGATTCCACCGAGAACGAGCATCAGAGAGCCAAGGTATTTCAGCGGTCGACCCTGATCAACGTTTACAGCAAGTGTAGTGTTGTAATTTCCGGCGCTGTCCTGCGAGTAAGATGCCTGATAAAAAGTAAATCCAGAATGCTTCATAGGATTGTTCATGAAAACATGATGGTCCGTCATTTTTCCGTCATCGAATAATTTTACAAACGATTCATATGAGGCCGGGTTGTTAGTTCCCGGGTCTTTGTCCATTTTAAAATTTGAAAGAGCAATTTCAAAAGGAAGAGTCAGGTTTTCTTTCGTGACTTCGATGACGACTTTTTTCCCTCCGATTAAAAGGCTAAGTGGAGAGTAGTTGGTTGCCCAGTATTCTTTACCCATGATCTCCATTCTTATAGCACGTATATCGCCTTTAATGATGGCACCATTTTTCTGGATAGGAATCGTGGCAATCGGAAGATGGAAAGGCACCATATTCTTTTCATGTTCTAATAATGAAATTTCAGCACCCATCCACGGAAGGGCAACACTTTTTCCTTTTAGCTCAATATTTTGTACGATCCATTTTTTATCGTCTTTAGAGAAGAATGCCAGTTTTTTTCCAAACAAAAATAGGTTTGGTTTTGATTCAAAAATTCTTTTTGAAAAAGTCCGGATAATAGATTTTTGGTTTGTTTGAAAACTTGAATCCACCGGATAAGGGGAAAAATCCGGAAAAAACGTCAGCAACTTATCTTTTAAAGGAAAAACGAGAAAACGATTTTTTGCACTTGTTTCTTTAACTGGAAAGTTTTTTTCTTCAGGAACAAAACATTCACCATTATCTGAGTTCCAGATAATGATTCCGGAAGCAGATGGTTTTTCAAAACAGTCTGCCAGCTTTTCTGGCATGTAATTGAAAGTCAGTGGACCCATGTTCATTGTCGATTGGAATTCACCGCTTGATTCCGGGTGAAGAGTCAGAAGAATTTCTTCTTCAGCAAAAGAGTTTTTAAAAAAATATTTTGATGAATGTATTGGAGCGTCCGGCGAATAAGCATTGATCGACGGAGTCCAGACAAATTTTCCTTCGGCAAAAGGAAGGTAGTCCAAAATATTGATTCCCTGATACTCATCATTGATCTGAGTTGAAAATGCAGTAAAAGGAAGATCACTCGTGATTTGCTTTCCCTCTTCAGGATAAGTGATTTTTAATACATCTTTATTCAGAATGACCTGACGGCTTGGCTCATTGGGAGCGAGCGTGATGCTTCCATCAACACCGGCAATATAAGTGATCATTGATCCAACACCGACAATAATCAGTCCAGAGTGGATCGTATAAAATCCGTACAGTCTTTTTTTCGGAGGTAATCTTAAAAATGCGGCAAAAATAATCGACATCAGCATCCCGAATTGAATCAGCATAAACGCCCATGTTTTATAAACTGTGCGATTGGCGAAATCAGTTCCGTAGTATGATTCTAAAAAAGTCCCGATGATCATTGAAGTGGCAAAACATAGGATGATGACAACAGCAAATTTTAAGCTGCCTATAAAACGCTCGACTTTAACCCAATCAATTTTTAATAATCTTTTCACAAAGCTAGATCCCTGCTCGAGTAGTGGCTACTTATATCACAGTGAAATGGCACTAGGAATGAATAATCTTCATTACAAGCATTAGAAGACCAAAGAGAATGGGCTGATGAATAAGATAGATGATGAGCGAATGCCTGCCCATATAGTTCAGAGATTTAATAAGTTGATTATTGGGGAAATCCAATTTGTGAATTCCTTTGTGCGCGGCAAATATCCCAAAAAGACTTGCCCCTACCCAGGGGAAAGGTGAGATATAATCCCATGACGAATGCGGAAGTGACGGCCAGGGTAGATTATAATCCCAGAGGATTGAAGGTATAAATAAACACAGGCCCACAAGAAGAGCTTCATTCGGGCGTTTTAAAAACGGCAATGACATTAAAGAGCACACAGCAATCGAGTGCAGAGTGCCAAAGTAAATCCAGTTTTCTGGAAAAAATTTGTAAGTTAGGAGGCTTATGACAACGGCCCAGAAAACTAAAAGTATCAGGCGTTTTCCAAAAGCTTTCCATTTGATTCCATTTTTGTGAGCGAGAGTTAATGCCACACCGACAGCAAACAAAAATAAAAAAACAATTAATCGCGGGAAAAAATACCAAAAAGGAGCATGAATAACATCGAAAGTGACGATTCCAAAATAGTCCAGGTCAAAAGAAAAGTGAAAAATAATCATCAGCACGACAGTGAAGCCTCGAAGAGCATCGAGAAACAGCGAGCGGTCCGGTGATGTTGAATTCTGTTTAATTTCTTTCATAGTTATGTTTAGATTATTCCTATGAAAACATCATCCGGCAAGAAGCGATCATTAAAAATTGGTCTCTTTATTCTTTCAATTTTAATTCTTATTACTCTGGTATTTAGCTATGAGTTTCTTAATTCGCGCGTTCCGCAGATGAGTGGTGAAGTTACTATCCGCGGTCTTTCTGCACCAGTTGAAGTGCTTCGCGACCAAAATGGAATTCCACATATCACGGCGAAAAATAATCTTGATGCCTTCAGGACTCTGGGGTTCATCATGGCCTCTGAGAGACTTTTTCAGATGGAAGTGAGCAGAAGACTTGCCGAAGGCGAGTTGGCAGAACTGCTTGGTGAAAAAGCACTTGGATCAGATAAACTTTTCAGAAATTTAGGGCTTAGATCTGAATCGCAGAAAACGATTGAGAGAAAACTAAAAGATCATTCTTTTGATCCGGAAATGCTGGCGGAGATGACTGCTTACTATGACGGTGTAAATGAGTTTATCGCTACAGGTCCCATGCGGGTCGAATTTAAACTTTTAGGGCTGACACCAAAACCTTTTTCGATGGTTGATGGACAAAGCTTTGTTGGCCTCATGGCCTTTAGTTTTGGAATCGCCATAATGACGGAGCCGCTTTTAACCAAGCTTGTGACGAGAATCGGCGGCGATCTTACGGAAGATTTACGAAATGAAAAAGTTCCTGCAATTGAAAGTGTCGTCGTTCAAAATGATAAATTTAATATCGACCAGAGCGTCGTCAAAATTTTAAAAGAATTAGAGCAGGGCTTTCCGCTTTTTGAAGGATCAAACGGCTGGCTTCTCGCTGCTAGCAGATCAAAGTCTGGTTATCCTATCCTGGCGAATGATCCGCATATTGCCTACACTCATCCGGGAATCTGGTTTGAGGCGCATATCAAGACTCCGACTTACGAAACTTACGGGCATTTTTTATCGCTGATTCCGTTCCCGATTCTAGCGCACAACCGTGAGAGAGCGTGGGGTCTAACGATGAGTCTGACTGATGATATGGATATGTACCGCGAATCGATTGATCCTAAAACTGAGACTTATAAATTTAAAGGCAAAGATCTTCCAATGACAAAAACGGAAGAGATTATTAAAGTTAAAAAAGCGCAGGATGTGAAGTTGACGGTCTATAGAACACATCACGGGCCGATTCTCGATTATGCTTTCGGCGATTCAAACTCCAATGAAAAATCATTGGCACTTCAATGGCCTTTTTACAATCCTGAAAATGATCCGATGACCAGTGTGTTTAAAATGGGTCGCGCTCAAAATATGAATGAATTTAAAGCGGCCGTAGCAACAGGGAAAGCACCGGGCCTGAATATTCTTTATGCTGACAAAAAAAATATCGGTTGGTGGATTTTCGGCGAAGTCTGGAAAAAGCGCTCTGGTATCAAGACGGATTTTATTTTGAACGGTGAAAAAGGCGAGGATGAAATATTAGGAACGCTTTCTGAAGCAGAAAAACCTCATTCGGAAAATCCCGCATCTGGAGTGATTATTTCTGCCAATACGAGACCTTTTGGTTATCCGAAGGATGCACGCGGCGACTGGCAGCCTGACGACCGCTACAAAACAATCGAGACAGTTTTATCGCACAATGAATTGTGGTCGCCTGAACAGACCATGGAGCTGCAGACTCTCAATATGAATTTCGAAAATAAAGCTATTCTTGAAACCCTCCTTCAGGAAACGCATTTTGCTGCTCAGGAAGATGCGGCCAGATATCTTCCTCCAATGGAAATTCTAAAAAACTGGAACCTCACATCTGACGTAGACTCCGCAGGGGCCGCGATTTATTATTCTTGGACCAGAGAAATTCAAAAAATACTCTTAAAAGACCTGACAAAAGATGAGCAGGAAGTTTTTGCGAAAGTTCCCAACGGCTGGATCTTTTTTAAAAGAGTCGTGATGAACCGCGATTCTGTCTGGTGGAAAAAATTTGATAGAGGAGATGTTTTCAGAAAATCTTTCGTCATTGCGATTACCGATCTGAAGAAAAAACTCGGCAAAGATGAAAACAGCTGGCAGTGGGGCGAAATCCATACCCTTGAATTCCAGCACCCTTTTGGAAGAATCAAACCGCTCAATTATCTTTTTAATCTCGGGCCGTACCCAGTACCGGGTGCCACTCAGGAAGTGAATAATCAAAAAGTCACAAGTTTTGAAGGTAATTTTTTAGTAAAGGCAGGACCTTCGACCAGAAGAATTATTGATTTTTCTAACCCAGAAAAATCATGGGGAATTTTACCTGAGGGGAATTCCGGGCATATCATGTCGCCGTTTTACAGCAACCAGGTCAAAATGTTTTTAGAAGGTAAATATAGAGAACAGCTTCTGGACCTTAAAGCAGACTCCAAAGAAGTGCGCTTCAAAATGAGCTTTGTACCTGCTCACTAGTCTCTGATGATCGCCAGAGGTTTTTTCGTTTCAATTTTAATTTCACCAAATCCTAAATTGCTTACTCCTCTTGAACTTAAGGGGGGGATGCTTAACCAGTTTTTCGATTTATAATCGCAGTCTCCGGTAATTTTAATTTGATTGGACTCAAAGCTTGCAAGACTGAATCTTCCTTGAAAAAAGGCCGTATGCGTGCCTGCGCCTACAAAAACAATTTTATCATCGACTTGGATGAGAGGCGCGTTGTGTTTAGCAAAATCTTTTAAATAAAGAGCGATCTCACCCAGGTTAAAAAGCTGGTGATCAATCCGACCTCCTAAAAAACCTGCCATCAGACATATTTCCGGCGCACTATTTCCTTTTAATTTGGAAAGTACGAAGGCCAGGTCAGAGGAGTTCTGGGAAGTTTTTTTTAAGGTCATAGCTCTTTTACTGCTGTCGCCGTCACCTGCAAACACTGCCTGCTTCAGCAGATGAGGAGTTTTTTTTCTGAATTTTTCTGCATGAACAGAACCGCCGTCTATAAAGATAAGGCGTACGTCAGGTACGCTCAAGAAATTTTTTAGAACTTTCCAGGGGAATTTCATCGGGCCGACTATAATGAGCGTCTGTAAATTTTTTTCAGGATGTTTTTGCTTTTTTGTCATGTTAAGGTGTCCTTATATGAGACTAACTATAAAGAAGGCAGCATCATCTTGAAAGTAAATTTGGATAAAATTTCTAAGCGCGCGAAAGGATTTTATGAAAGTCCGCAGTTTTTAAATTCTAATTTATTAGAGGATTTTGTTGTCACATTGGATTCGAGTGACAAGATTTTGACGGTTTTTTACAAAGACAATCCAGGTGAAGTAGAACTTATTTTCAGTGAAGCACTGGCAATTTTTTCTCAAAACAGAACTCAGAATGACCTTTGGAAAATAAATTTTCGTGAATTCGAAAATTTTTTACGCGACGAAAATCACCTGCCGGCATTCAATGAATCTGTCCAGGATCTGGACGATGTCCTGACAAAAATTAAAATTTCTTTGATTGCCAGTATGTTGAGAAAACGTTTTAAAGCGGACCTCAATAGTTATATAGATGCCATTTATCATTGGAGAAACTTAACAATGACTGCCAGAAATATCTGGGCAAATGATTTTTTAGCGGCCATCGGCTGGGAATTAATTTTTTGTGATGAAGCGACTTTAACAGTGTCTAGAACACCTGCCGGAGCTGCAAATGAGAGTCTTGAATACTTACTTCAGAAGATTTTAGGGTGTATAGAATCAGGCCTTCCTATGAAAGTGGTTGCCGTCCAATAAGATTTTAGAGTAAAATTCACTAAGTTTAAGATTATTTACTTATATCTTCTTAATGAGGTTCTGATGAAAAGCGCTCTAACGTTTCTTTCTGTCTTGTTACTTGCTACAATTTTGTCGAATTCGAGCTTTGCTCAAGACGCAGTCAAAGGAAAAGCCCTTTTCGCTGTTTGTATCCAATGCCATGGGGCAGACGCCAATGGTCTCCCTGAAAAAAAGGCCCCTCGTCTATCAGGCCAGCACGACTGGTATCTTGTAAAACAACTTACAGAAATCAAATCGGGAGTCAGAAAGAATCTTGTGATGCAGCCATATGTTGCTAAACTGACTGAGCAGGACTTCAAAGACCTTGCTGCCTACATTACGACACTTTAATTCTTAGATACTCTAAAAACCGGCAAAGGATTGCTATGAAGTTAACTTTCAAAAAGGCCAAGACCGAAAAAGACATCAAGTCGATTCACGATTACAACATCGATGCATTCTCAGATTCTCCAGACTTCAAATGGACGTTTGAAGAAATTAAGGGTGAAGTCGCTGACGGATGGGAGCTATACTCTCTTATAAGCGATGCTGAGGTCGTTGCTGCAGTCTTCTTTAAAGTAGAGAAGGATTCGCTCCTGACAAAGAATACGGCCATTAAAATCGACCATCAGGGGACAGGACTATCTCATTCTATTAAGGAATTCTTTGAGAAAGTGGCCCGCGAAAACAAACTTAAGAAGATCTATCATTACTGTCGTATCGATAATTTCAGGATGTATTCTTTGAATGAATCTCATCAATATAAGAAAACTCCAAGGAAGCTTGGGCCTGAAGGACTGGTCGTTGAGTGGCTAAAAACTCTCAAATAAGACGTTTTCCCAGCGAAAAAAGAGATGAAAACGACATCTTCCGAGGGAAAAAAAGAAAAAAAAAGAAAAAAAAACGTTTTTTACTATAGACATGATGAAAATTTTCGAGCAATAATTTATCTATAGAAGAATTTCTCGAGGGAAAAATAAAAAAATCCCAGCGAATATAAAAAAATGAACTAAGAGTGAAGTAATTAAGTTACAAAGTTTCTTTTACTATAAACAACTTTAGACAATCAACAACATGTCTAATTTAACGGAGGATCCTCGAATGGCAGTTAAGAAAAAAGCTACAAAGAAAGCAGCTACTAAAAAAGCAGCTCCAAAAGCTACTAAGAAAGCAGCTACTAAAAAAGCAGCTCCAAAAGCTACTAAGAAAGCAGCAGCTCCAAAAGCAACTAAAAAAGTTGCAGCAAAAGCTACAACTAAAAAAGCAGCAGCAGCTCCAAAAGCAA
>JACMRM010000169.1 GCA_014376445.1 Bacteriovorax sp.
CAAGACTGTGAGAACAAAGACAACAGTCTTTCCCATGCCAGACTTGGCCTAGCAGAGGATGTCCACTCCAATCATAGCGTGGGGGATGCATTCTTGTTATACTTCTGAAGGATGCTCAAAAGCGCAGTCCTGAATGGCTCTCTACAGCTGTGGCTTCAAAAGAAAATCCTTGAAACCAGCGGAATGCACTCCGGTGTAAGTTGTCAGCCTAATAAATGATGGGTTTGGTGAGTATGGATTTTAGCGAATGTGGGTAGCCATACTTGTTTGCACCAGCAGCTTTCTGCTTGTTTTCTTCGTTTTCGTCCAAGCATCAATACAAGGGAGTAGAAGTTATATTTCAGGCTAAATTGCCTGTTCTAAATCGGGCTTAACAATATTTTGGAATAATTCCAGGTCAATCTTGTGTTATGTTGTACCAACAAGCGATATTTTTAAAGTATCAATAACGTCTTTTAGTAACTAACTAACATCCTTTGAATTCAAAATTTATTCATTGCTTTCAAACTCTTCAATCTTATGAAGCATTTGTTCCAATCCATCCTTGGCATCCACCACGATTGGTTTAAGTTTTGCGAATAATTTGTCAACATCTTCTCTAGCACAATACTGCATCTTGTGTAGGCAATCGCTATGATCAGAAAAGCATTTTATGCACAATAATCATTGATGCTCTGAACAATATAGGCTCACATGCTAGTTTATATGCACGGAACACTTAATCTCAATAACTTATTGTTTTATCAATTTGGTCACAAAATTATTATTGATGAGCTTCTCAGGATTAATCTTAATTTAATTGTTATCAATGGGGCATGTCATCATGTTGTCTTAAGGTGTCAAGCTTTTGATACAACAAGCCTTACAAAAAGTGTCTCCACATGGAAGAATTATAGGAAGGTTGTCTCTTAAGTTGAATTAGCAACTACATATGCTGCACACTAGAGAATATTCCATTTAATGGCTGGGTAATTTTATGATATTATATTGTACTAAATATTTTGAGAACAAATGTTGCTTTAAATATGAAATTATATTGAAGTATTTGAAGTTTAACGCACCCATGGATGAGATTATAAAATTACTAAATCGTGAATCCCAGGGGTCACAATCCACTGACTTCCTATGTTTTGGCTGCTTTTCTGCAATTCTCTGCTTGAATCCCAGGGGTCACAATCCGCTGGCTTCCTATAGTTTTGGCTGCTTTTCTACAATTCTAGGCTCAAGGCCAAAGTCGTTTTCTGGGGACGTCCCTCAGCGAATCCCAGGGTCTACCCAAAGCACATGCACAACTACCTTCTCCACTTGAAACTAGTTGTCCAGCAGCTATTTTAGGATGCTCCCGAAGTTTGAAAAAATTTGGTCCCGTGGAAGTTGAGATTCTTAAAAAAAAATATTCCTGCACATTGTCCAAAATTTCCAAAGGGTTTTTCCGTGGGGAAAATTCTCCACGGGAATTTCAAAAAACCGCAGCGAAGAAAAAAAATATTTTTTTAAATTTTCCCTTGGAGCATTTTTGAGTCTGAAATAAGTTGTAGAGGGCACTCTCACGATTCCGAAAATGTAGGAGCTGAAGCATTCCATAGGTAGCTTTTTTTTATAATATATCCACCATGCCGTAAAGACTGCACTCTCATGGTACTAGTAAGTCTACTCTCCTACCCCTCATTCTTAAACTTACTTCTTCAAATCGTCCAACTATATTACCATTCTTATTCACTCTACTGCGTAAATCAACTAGATCTTAGTGGGAGTTCTTTAAAGTCGGTCCTTCAGGTCGAGATGGTCCCCGACATCTTAAGGTCCTCAGTTAAGGATTTTAGCCATTTTTTAGCCGGTCAAAAAAAATCTGCTACTCATCTGACAAAAATTCTGACGGTGGATTCGTTTGTTTCGAGGTCGAATTGCTACTATCACAGCTCCAACTATTTTTTTGATGGTGGGAAGTGGGACTTTTTTATTTTCGGGGGAGAAATAAATTTCAAAAAAGTCAGCCTTTTGGCCCTTTAATTTTAAAATTTTAATCGAATATTAAAAAATGGCCTTTTTTGTACTTTTCCCGCCCTGTACGACCATGAAGAAGCGGAGCGATTCGGGGTGCCACTATCACCATTCTTATTTTCTCATCAAGATCTAGTTTCGATATTGGACAGAGAATTGAGGTTTTGGGGGTCGGTTTAGGTCCTCTTCAGGGTCAATTTCCTCCTTCCCCGTGCTACAATTTTAACATTAGTGACTTTAATGTGGAATTTTTTAATGCCACATTTAATATATTACTTTTACTAAATTGAGCAGTGTTGGCCATTTTATTTGTGTTAAAATCTGCAAATTGTATTAAATTTAACTAAAATCGTATTAAAATCAAATTCCCAGTCATGGCAAGCAGCCATCAGGTGGAGTCAAGTGCTCGCAGTCAGGTAAAGCGCAAGATGGCGAATTAGTGCCAGTTGACGGCCCAAAGGCGAGTTAAAAAAGAGTTAGAGCCCCAAAACCCCCCCCCCAAAACCCATTTTGTGCGTATCATTTTCCAAAATTGAAAAGGGAGTTGTTGTGATAATTAAGAAAATTATTAAACTAATATTGCGCTTTTGTGTGTTGACTTCGTGAGGTACCAAAAGATAAACACTTAATCTTAAAATCATTTCTCACTTTGCTTTCTTTTTGAGGGACATGTATATTTTTGATTTAATCCAGTCTCTGCCGTGAGGGATGTATACCTTCTAGGCATCATTAAACCTAAAAATAAACCTTTACTACAACTTAATATAAGCCTTACGTTAAGCACGAGAGATCCTTCAGCTAATCTAGGTAGGTAATCAAGTCAGAGAGATCGTAAGTTATCGACTGGGCATCAGAGTTCAGTATTTTTAGTTTTTACTCGTAAATTTGGCAGAGACCTATAAAAGGCAGGCAGACGCGGTAAGTATCTTCACAATAAAGCACATGCAAAACCTTACCATCAAGCGCGTCGTTTATGGTATCAAAATCAAGATAGGTGCAAGAGTTCTCATCCTCTGTGAACTATAGCAGCACTACTGTGTGAGATTGTGCAGTGGAAGTCTAAACAATAAATTATCATAAAAGAAGTATAGAGTGAGAGTGAGAGTGTTATGAGTACCATGCTTTTTAGAAGCTTTATAAGTTTTAATAAAAAAGTATAACGCTGTGATACTTAATTAATTATAACTTGTGATTAATTTATAGAGCACTTATTAAAATATTTTAAGTGCACCCAGCAGAGCTCTTACACAAATAATACTCAACTTATAGACGATAAAACCCTTACTTACTTTATGAAACAAATTTATTCATACACCAATATAATAAAGGAAAGGTTCAGGATTGTTTCAAGACTCTCCGAAAACTTGAGCATCAAGACATATATTGCAATAGATGAATCGAACTCGCAGGTAATTTTTTTGGATGCAATGCAAATTTTTAGAAAGTCATCTTAAAGAGATATTTTGAGTTGAGGATGGCATTCTGGTAGAAGTAACAAGACAAATTAGTTCGCTTAATTTGCGCTATGACGTGCCCAACATCGAGAAAATTGTTGACATATTCACTCAGGTAAAAGAGCTCATCCTTGTCTTGGAATATTTCGAAACTTCAGTAAGCTAACTATTTGCTCCTAAGCAGCACTATCGCATGAATGAAATACTTACCAAAGTGTACCTGTACTAGATCTTATTAGCATTGAAGCAGCTACATGTAAAAATGCTTGTTCATAAAAAAATATCAATGAAGACGCTTAAAGTACGACCAGTGGAATAATTAAGCTTACTGTGTTCAGCTAGTGTGCGGGGGCCGACTTACTCCACACCATAGCCATAAACCGCCATATATTAAATTTTGGTGATCAAGTTTGAATCTAAAGCTGTACAACAACTTAAATTGCAACACCACGCAATAATCATACAAATAATGTTCAATTATAGTACTCACATGTTAAAACCAACAACCTCGTATGGTGCTCTTCAACAATAAAGGAATCGAACATTGACTTAGTAAACTAAAGCCCATTTTTGTTTGAATGAGAATGAACACCCCACCTAAAACCAAAGGTATCAATCAAAATGAATTGATTGAGCCTTACAAGTAACACTGTCGTCCAAATATCTGCCAGATTGTTCCAACACTGTCAATTTAAAATCCCAATCATCATTTATTTCGGACACACGCAACAACATCTACAACAGACAGCACCGTTTCCGACTGTGAACAATACAAAATGTAACCAAAAGCATTGCTGTCTGTATAATATGCCAGGAACAGTCAATTCAAATCGCAGCATCTGAAATGCAAACGCGGTAACATGAGCTCAGAAAACAAAACCATATCACAGAAGAGTGCGCAAAAAAAATATCAAGGTGCTTCTTTGTGCTAAGTTTTGCCCAATTCGGTGTAAATTCAAATTAATTTGTGTAAACCAAATTCGGATGCCACAACCCCTGCAACGAGTGCCCTTCTCAGCAATAAGGAATCGAACCTTTACTTAGTAAACTAAGTTCCATTTTGCTTGGACAAGAAAGGGCACCCATCCGAAACCAAAGGTCTCTACCAACTTAAATTGGTTTAGTCCCATAAGCAAAGCTACCACTGGATA
>JACMRM010000170.1 GCA_014376445.1 Bacteriovorax sp.
CTCAATAGTTACTTTAACTTGATTAGAACTCATATTTTCACAAGTGATTTTTATTTTCTTATCTAAAGATTGCTTTTCCTCAACGGCTTCTACGGCATTTTTTAAAATATTTGTAAAGACGCGTTCCAATTGAATAGGATCATGAGTTGTCATCAATGAATCTGGTCTGGTTTCGAAATCAATTTCTATATTTTTGGAATTCGCAATTGCCTGATTGGTTTCAATAGAGTTTTTTAATGTCTTGATCAAATCTGAGCTGAAAGGCTGTATCTTTATTTCACGGCTTCCGTCTAACGCCGTATCAATAATTGCCAGCAAATTCGGAAGCTTTGATTTTGATACAGCTAACAGATTTTTAAAGCGTACTTCAGATTGTTTTTCTGAAGCTAAATCGGTTGCGACTTGAAGAGATTGCAATAGCGTTCGAATGTCGTGGATCACACCTTGGGCTACTTGGCTGTAAACAACTTGCTCTCGCTCGCGAAAAGATTGATTCAATTTATCTGAAATTTCTTGAAGTTCCGATGGCCAGTTGTCACATGCTACTTTTTCGCCAGTTGAAATCGCCACAAGTGATTCGATTGGTTTGATAACATGCTTTTTTAAATATTTTATCTGTATCCAAAGACCTGAAATCACAATTATGCCAATAAGTGAAAAGCAGCTCACTAGTAGTAAAAAGTTAAAATGATTGTAATATGCAATTCCCTTTGTAGCCGCGACCAACGAAAATTTAGATTCCAAATTAGGAATCGGAACTTGAACCTGTATGTATTCATTATTTAGTTTTGCGATTTGATTGATAGAAAGTATTTCAATTTGTTCAATATTGAAATCTTTTTGCATTTGCAGCCTGACGGACTCTGGAGCGCCGCGACCTTCCAATAAAAGTTCGGCAGAAATTCGACGAGCAGCTTTAGTGGCTTTGTCAGTCAATTCTGATTTTGCAATTTCTGTAGCTTTATTGTAACTGAAAAATCCAAGCGCAAAAAATAAAATTAGACTTGCAGTAAAAGCAATAACTCCAGCGATGAGCCAGGAATGAAAAATATAATGCTTTATTTGCTGCGGCCTATTCATATCACTTCACAGTTTTGTCGAAAACAATTTCGCCTTCAGAAAGCTTGTAAACACTAACGCCCCAAGGGTTTTTAAAGTATTTCGAGCCATTCTCTTTAAAGTTAATAGCAAATTCAGCTTTGTCTTTTGGCTTATATTTGCAAAGGATGTCAGAAACATCCTGAATTGCCTTAAGCAATGCTTGAGCTGATCCGCTGGCAGGAAATGCTGACGCCAAGCTCGGGTTCCTTAAGATTTCTTTTCCTAAATCGAAAAATTCTAATCCTTTATTTACAGGCGGCAAACCCTTCACGGTCATGCCGTTAACTTTTGATAACTGAGGTGAATCGTGAACAAATCCATATTTGGCGTCGCCCCAGCCATCTCCACCTATGAAAAATATTTTAGAATTCCATTTTGAAATGATTCCCATTAGGTATGCAGACACCATTGAATAATTTGGGATAACGACGAAGTCTGGCTTTTCTTTTAGAAATAATTTTTTAAGGCTATCAATATTAGGCTGTTCACCTGAAATTTTGAGTTGATGGCTGTTTTTTAATTTTAGCTTCTTTGCAGCAGCATCAAAACTTTCCGCAAAATCAACACAAGACACACAATCTTCGCTGACAATCGAAAAGTATTTGGCGTTTGGTTTAAATTTCTTCTGAACTTCGCGAGCTAGTACTTCGGCCATTTGCTGATTTGATTGAGCAAGCGACAGATGTAGTGAATTTAGCTGAAACACTTCTTTCGCTGAAGCCATTATGCTTACGCTAGGTGTTTCGGGGGCACCCTTAACAGCCAATAGGTAATGGTTGCTTCTTCGTGGTCCAACAATAAGCCATGCTCCAGAGGCTTCAGACTTTTTTGCCTGCTCAAAGGCTTGCAAGTTATCGCTGGCATCATACAGAACTTTTTCTTCAGTTATTTCATAGCCGCACGATTTCAATTTTTCGCGAGTAAGATCTTTACCTGTTAGGACCGCGAACTCGTATTCTTTTTGAAAGCGTTCAGACGAAGTTGTATCTTTGGGAGCTAATGCTTCCATAAATGAAATTTTAACTTTAATAAGGTGTTTCATATCAGACTGCGAATAGGCCGTAGCTGAAAACATTAAGCCAAACAAAAAGACTGTCAGCAGTTTCATGCAATTTTTCTCCAAGTTAAAATCGCACGCCCAAATGACTCATCAGGTGACGTTAGTGTTAAAATATCATTCTCAAGCTTTGCAAAGCGGATTTGTTCTTTTCCGATGCGGGTTGGATTAGACGCTTGATGCACTTGATGTTTTACTATTTCTCCATCAACAGCAAAAGTGCCTGAATAAAAAAGTATTGAATCAAAATAATTTTGAGCTTCAACGGCAGATTTTTTTTCAACATCTCGGTTGATGCTGACACTCATGTGCCCTGAGGAAGTGTAGATCAGTAAGCCTTGTGAATTGATTCCCCAGTTTCGTTGTTCATTTTGTGGAGACTCAATTAAGAAGCGCTCTAGCAGCCAAGTTCCGACGATTTGATTCTTCATTTTTGACCCCCATCTGCATGATCAGATGGCATCTTTAGACAATGAGACTGTATCTTTGTCAACTTATCGAAATTAATGGTTTTTCATATGTAACTTGTGAGACTCAAGTCTCAAATTTCATTAAGTTCTCGAAATACTTGCACAAAAACTGGCGTTAAATTTTCATAAATGTATAAATATTTAGATGCGCGGCGCCGTATAGCGACATGCTTTAGATCATTTACCACAGCGGCTCCAATTCCGATCTTCGAATCCAAATTGCTTTAACTTGTATTGGCTTGTCATGAATACACTCAGATGATCTAATTTTACGATTACAGTTCACTAAATTTTCATTGGAGGAAGCGTTGGTCGATGCTGAAAGATGGCTTTCTGTTGAAGAGATAGCAGCCCATTTAGGAATCTCAAAAGAAACGATCTATCGCTGGATTGAACGTAAAAAAATTCCTGCTCATCGAGTTGGTCGGCTATGGAAGTTTAAAGCTTCTGAAGTAGACGCTTGGATTTTCGATGGCGGCTCCGATGAAAATGAAAACACGAAAGAATTAGGAAATTAATCTATGGCAAAAAAATCACCGGCCAAAAAGGCTGAGAAGAAATCTGTTAGAGTCGCAAAAGAACCAGTTAAAAAAGTTATCAAACAAAAGAAAGAGCAAACAACAGCTTTAGGATTTGAAGATCAGCTCTGGGCAGCCGCAGATAAACTTCGCGGTCACATGGATGCGGCTGTCTATAAGCACGTCGTTCTTGGTCTCGTATTTTTAAAGTACGTTTCCGATGCTTTCGAAGAAAGATACAGTCAGCTAAAATCTGAAGGCGACGGCTTCGAAGAAGAAAAAGACGCCTACGCAGAAAAAAA
>JACMRM010000171.1 GCA_014376445.1 Bacteriovorax sp.
GATGTTTATTATTTCCCATGGAAGTGTAGAAGTTATTCTGGAAAATGAAGAAAGAGTAGCGACTCTTCACGACGGGCAGATTTTTGGTGAAGTGGCCTTGTTAAAAGAGACTAAAAGAATAGCGAATGTGCAATCTCTGACCTACTGTGATCTTTATAAGCTTACCAAAATAAGTTTCAATGATATTATCAAACGTTATCCTATGTTGCTTTCAAATATTGAAAATACGACAAAAAGAAGAATTACCGATAAAACTGATTAAGTTTACTCGCGCTCATTCCGTTAAGTTACATAAAATAACTTTTAAAAATTAGCTGATACAGGAGACGTCATGATGATGAAAAAAAAACACAAAACGAATATTGGTTGTTGATGACAATGAAGATATTTTGTAGTGGTTTGAAACATTACAATCGAGCAGTAATGATTATAAATTTTACTTTTTAAATAATGAACTTAAAATCCTTGAAGCGGTGGAAGAATTTGCTCCTGATATGGTTTTTTTAGTTGTCTGCCTCAACACTCTTTCTGGGAAAAAAGTCGGAGAGATCATAGCTTTGATAAGTCCGTAAAAAAATCCTGTGGTTTACATGTCTTCAAAAAAAACCTGGTCAAACGGCGAGATTATTCCGGATCCGATGTTTTTAAACAAACCGCTTGATAAGAAAAAAGTTGAAGAGAAAATGAAATCAATTCTCAAAAATATTCCTTGATCATTGCATAAAGTTAAACACTATGTTTTCAATTTTTTTTAAAGGCTTTGTCAGAATCAGCAACTAAAAATTTTTAGATCGTTCTTCATAAATTCTTCGTAAAATTATGTTAGGCGAACTCAAAGGTGCGGGTCAAATAAACAATAGTTTTTTTATAAGATTATTATTTTTATCTTTTGATTCTTTCGGCTGAATCACATCTTCATGAAGAAGGGGAAGTTGTTCATGAAAAGAGTCAAGGTCAATTTTTTACTTCAAAACTGACCCCATTTAATGGATTACTTAATAAACAACCAGCCAAACAAAAAGAAGTAAACGCCAAAGCTCGCAAAGGCAAGGCTCACATACCAGAAAGGTCTTCTGCGTGTTAAAACTGCAATTGCCGAGATCGCAATTGAAATCTGGAAAAGCGTCACGGCCCTGGCCAGAGTCACATGAGCGCGCAGATGAAATTCAGATTCCTCTGATTTCTCTTTTGCCTTTTCAGCAATCCCTTCCTGTTCTTTTTTATATTCGGCCGATTTATCTAAATCTTCGGCCTTCGCAGGTTTTCCCATTTCTTTCAAGATATCGTTCTTTACTGAAATGATCGTCGCTTTAATACTCTTTGATTGGTAATGCGACCACGAGTCCGATGACTGGATCTGTGAGATGAGTGCTTCATTTGAATGATGGCCTGCCATTAGTGCAGCAATGGCAGCAATAACAGCAATCAATGCCGTTGAGAGAGCGACTTTTGCAACCCATCCACCCTCTAGATGAGCGTGCTCGTGAATATGTTCCTGGCTTTGTTCTAGAGGGACTTCGATTTCTTCCATATACAGACCTTTGAAGACGATTAAATATTTGTTCAATTATAACCAGAAAAATTATGGCCGCGCTAGGGTATTAATAAGAAATTTGTTCACACTTGATTGTGCCCAATGCTGATTTACACTACTATTGTCCAGACAAACCCTTGTAGAGGCAACTATGATTTTAAAGACTATGGTCATCGCTGTCGCTCTGTTTTTTAATTTTAATGCTATTGCCATGGCAGCGGATCAGTGTGAATTCATAAGAAGTGCAGTTGCAGATCTTCCGGAGACTGGCGGTGTCGTCAATATCCCTGAAGGAGTCTATGACTGCACCAACATGATCGTCCTTAAAAAAAGCAATGTAGTAGTTCGCGGTGCCGGTCGTGACCAGACAATACTTCGCCTGGCAAATCAATCTCATTCACCGGTGCTGGTCATCGGGGACGACAACATTATAAAAAATTCGACTGGTGATTATGTAACTGCAACGAGAGTCACAAATGTCGAAGTGTCGGACCTGACAGTTGATGGCAATGTAGAAAATCAAGATGTGAATCGTGAATGCGGCTACGGACCGTGTGATGGAGACGTCACAAACATCCGCAACAACGCTATTACTATTCGCGGGGCTTCATACGTCACTCTTGCACGTATAACAGCTCATGACTCAATCTCAGGCGGTCTTGTCTCAGAAAAATACTGTGACCATCTTCACGTTACAGATTTTTCTTCATACGGTAATCATTTTGATGGGTTTGCAGGATACCAGACTAGTGACAGTCTTTTTGAAAATGTAAATCTATCACGCAACCGCGGAGCTGGGATTTCAATCGATATCGACTTTAATAATAATCATTTTTTAAACGGTGTTTTAGAAAGTAACGGTGATGTAGGAATTTTTGCCCGTGATACCAACGATGTTGTATTTGAAAAATTGCTGATCACAAAAAGTGGAAACCATGGTGCATTCCTTGCGGCTTCAGAACATGAAAATACTTGCGCTAATAGAAATGAATTTCGTTCAGTGATCATTGAAGGCTCGAGAGGAAATGGAATTCATATCTCAAGTCCGTGTGCTGGAAATAAAGTAACTGGTAATTCTATTTTTAGAAATAATTCTAATGGATGCTACTTTGTTAATTATCAGACAAAAATGAGTGTTGAATCATCAGTTGTCTGTGAAAATTAATTTTCAGGATAAAACGCAGTCGTTTTGTATTTGAAGTGAACTGACTCATCAGCATTATTCGCTTTTTTGATATCCTGACGGATCGTTGAGACTGCTACGATATTATCTCCATATTCTCCATCTGCTGCCATTTCATAAAGACTCACACCAGTTTTGATATTACTTTCAAGAATTTTCACATTATAACTGGCACGCTTATCGTAGTTAGTTTCTCTAAGTGCCGGATAAAAATCAGCATAGTGGGTAGGGTCCCGGTCTTCATTAGAGAGTATCCATTCTTCCGGGCCGAAAGTATGCTCAGTCAGGTCGCGGATGCGAAGACCTGAAACAGGAGGTTGAAGTGGAAATTTTTCTTCCAATCCGTTTTTATATCTTAAAGTCATGGTGTCGGAGTCATGGGCCTCTCCAGAAATAGAAGCCGTATTGACTTCATTTCTCCAGAACATACTGCTGTAAGCAACAAGTCCAGTATGCGAGTCTTTTTTCCAAATGAAATCTTCGCGAGTGTACCAGAATGTATCCATGACAACTTCTGCACTTGTGTCCTTATGATTCATCTCCATTTTGACAGCTCCACAGAATAAATCACTTTCAACAATTATGAAGGCGCGAGCTTTCGTACTGTCTGCGGCCGAAAGGTAAACAGAACGTACGATTGGAAAATCTTCCTGAGCATCTTGTCCAAAAATATGGTGAGAACCTAAACGTAGGGAAGCTCCAGTCACTTGCGGAGGGTACCCTGCAAAACGCACATAAGCACTCGAGCGCAAGTCGAAAAGCTGAGGGTAATCTCCCTTTGGAGAACGGTGGCCGATAATTACTTCAGTCATAACTCTGCCTTCAGCAGGAATGAGATTTTTATCAATGGGAGGTTGAATTACAGAAGATGAATAATCAAAGAGAGCATCTTCCCAGGTCATTTTTAAATACACACCCGAGTTTTCATTGTCCACAAAAACATCCATTGGGAGTGTGTTGACTGCGGCCCTTGGTCTTGGCGAAATATAAAAATCATTTTGATCCAGAAGATTTTTCGATTTTACAGCAAGCTCTTCCTGATAAGTCATACCGACTGACTCAATTCCTCCTGCCGCTGAAGGATCCAGAAAGGGAATAGAAATAGTAAATGGCCTTTGAAATGAAGTTTGGCATCTTGAAAACGCCTCTGTTTTTAATTTTTCAATAGTCATTACTTCAGATGCCTGAACATGCAGGCTTAAAAAGCTTAAGAATAAAAGGAGGATTTTTTGTGATATTTTCATAAGTTTCTCACCCTAAGTGAAAATAGATGAGCTCACAATGAAAAGTGTAAAAAATTCAAGCTTTTTACAGATTACTTTTCTTAAAATAAATATCAAACCTGATCTGCACAAACTTATCGTCCCTGAAGCCTTCAGACTCCGGGAAGTTCGCACCAACAGCAAGTGAGCCGTATAGCCATGTATTGTAGACAAGCTGCCTGTAGCTAATGGAGGTATCGTAACTGTCGTAAAAAAATTTTGGTTTAAATTTGGCGTTCGCACCGATTGAATAGGAAAGACTTTTTTCGTTGCCGAGGTTATGAGTAAGGACAAGGTTGTGTCTCACGACAAACATATCTGCGTGATCAGTCCAGACCAGGGAATTGAAAAAGTCAGCTGTAAGAACCTGATTCAGTTTTTTACCCATTGTGAACTGAGAAATTTCCTGGAAACCTTCCTGTCGGTAGAAAATGAATTTCTGTAAAAAACCAAAATCTATAAAACGAGTCTTGTAAATTTTTTCCAAATCTAATTTTAAATTCGGATTTAAGGGAAGATCTAGCCTGATCCCGAAATGGATATTACTCATAAAGCTTTTTGTCTTCGTTAATGACAAATTTGCGCCTGCAGAATAATGAGTATCTTTTTTGGTAAAAGTAGTATTTCCGGTCTGTGTAATAGTCTTGTTGTTGGAGACGGCATTATCACTTAAAACATCGCTGATATCATCAGTCTGTTTTTCGATAACAATTTTTAAGTTTTTAGTCGTATTGGGCAGATCAAATTTTATCTGGAAGTCATACGCTGACTGAATCTTTTGTCTCTCACTTTTTGCAAAGCTTGTGTAGGCGAAAACGCTATTTTTATTTTCTGACTGTCCTGATTCAGTGTTGGTGAAGAATGTATCGACACTTCTGTTAATGGTATCCCATTTAGTAGCGATGAACTGATTGGTGGCATCTGCCTCTCTACTTAGAATAATAGTTGTTGGTGTCTCTTCATCAAAAGGAGGTGCCGTGACATCGAAGTCTAACGCCAAGGCCTGTCCGGATAATAAAACCAGGAGTATTAAAATTAATTTAATAACTCACCCCCAAGGATATGAAGGTGTGTCTGGTTAAGTATTTAACGTTACTGCGCTGATATGAAAACCGGATGAAATATTTATCAATGCGGTAGAGGAGGCCGGCCTCGAGAAGAATCATAACCTTCTTCTCGATATTCTGACTTTCATTCCCGATGAGAGGATTTTTATTAAGAACAGTTTTTGCATAACCCACATTAAAAGAAAAAAGTAGCGGCACCCAAGGTTGGGTCGGCAGGATAACTCCGCCTTTGAACCCCAGCGCCCCTGCCCGGTATTTATCAGATCTGCCTTTCCAGTCTTCGAAGACTACGGCATTAACGTAAGCGTTGTAGTTATAGTTCCATTTTTCAATTAATTTTTCTGTTATGAATCCAAACTCAATCAGGTAGTAGTCTTTATTGGCGTAAGGTGGGGCGATAATTGCGAAATTTCCGCGGTTAAAAACAAAATTGTTGGCGTTTTCTGCCGCACTCACATTTGTGTAGCAGAGAAATAAAAAAAGAAGGAGAAATTTTTTAAGTAGGATAAAGGTCCTTTACAGTAATCATTATCAATC
>JACMRM010000172.1 GCA_014376445.1 Bacteriovorax sp.
GCGGAGGTCGCTTTGAAATTGAAAAGAAGCAAGGCCGCTTAGAAGACATCACCCGCATCGAAGCGATGGAAGGATTCTGGGATGATGCTCCCAATGCCGCTAAAATTCAAAAAGAAAAATCTGTTCTCGATGATGTCGTTAAAACTTATGTCCACTTAAAACAATTATACGATGATTTTGACGTCCTATACGACTTCGCCATTTCTGAGAATGATGAATCCTCAGCGGTTGAAGCTCTCGATGCCCATAAAAACTTTCACAGCGAATTTAATCTTGCTGAACAAAAAGTTCTGCTTTCAGATGAGCTCGACCCGAACAATGCCATTGTTACAGTCAACGCCGGTGCCGGTGGAACAGAGTCCTGCGACTGGGCCTACATGATTTTAAGAATGGTCATCCGTTGGGCAGAATCAAAAAAATTTAAAGTGCAGATTTTAGATACACAAGAAGGGGACTCTGCCGGAATAAAATCCGCGACAGTGACGATCACTGGAACTTACGCTTACGGATTATTAAAATCTGAAACGGGTGTTCATAGACTCGTAAGACTTTCACCTTTTGACTCTGCAGGAAGACGCCATACTTCTTTTGCTTCACTTTTTGTCTCTGCTGAAATCGACGATACAATCACTATAGAAATTCAGGATAAGGATTTGCGCATCGACGTTTACCGCGCTGGCGGTTCAGGCGGTCAGGGTGTCAACACGACTGACTCTGCTGTTCGTTTGACTCACTTGCCTTCAGGTTTAGTCGTCGTTTGTCAGAACGAAAGATCACAGCTGCAAAACAAAGCGCAGGCCATGAAAGTTCTTCGCTCTCGTCTTTATGAATTAGAGTTGGATAAAAGAAGAGCGAAAGATGCAGAAACAGAAGCCAATAAAAAAGACATCGCCTTCGGAGCGCAGATCAGATCATATGTCCTGCATCCGTATAAATTAGTTAAGGATCACCGCACTGATTTTGAATCTTCTCAAGCTGAAAAAGTTCTCGAAGGAGACTTAGACGGTTTTATAGACGCCTACTTAAGGTGGATGGTCGAAGAGGACACAAAGCGTGCAGCCCACTAAGAACTTCAAACTTTTTTTCATGCTTTTTCTCGATGCCACTACTAAGAAATTTCTTATCGGTGTATGGATCGGTCTGGCATTTTCCATTGCTGTTATTCTTTCTACTGTCGGAATTATGGATGGTTTTGAAAGAGCACTCAGACATGGATTAAAAAAATCTTCAGGCGATGTAACGATGCAGTCGCGCTACGGTTTTTTTCAGGTCAACGACCGTTTAAAACAAAAACTGCAAGAAACCAAAGTCACCAATTATGCGGCACTAGTGCAGCTGGAAAGTTTTTTAGTTTTCAACGATGAATCCCGAGGCGTAGTCGTCAAAGGAATTGAACCGGGCTATGGAAAAATTGTCGGCCTTCCTTTAAATCTTGCTCCCGATTCAGTAGCTATCGGTTCAGAAATCTCCAGCATCAATCACATTAAAGTGGGTGATGAAATTGTTTTAGCATTCGGAAAGGGAAGTGCAGAATTTAAAAATATGCCCGCAATTTCGCGCTTTAAAGTCCAGGCCATCGTCAATCATGGAGTGTATCAAAAAGATGCGCGCATGGTTTACGCCAGGATTGATGAAATCCAGAAAATCCTCACTCTTTCAGACCGCGTGAATATGATTTCCTTCAATATAGACCACACTCACATCAATGCTGACAACGACCTCCAGGCGATCGAAAATAAACTGGTGGACATGCGCTTGAAGTTTGAGCCTGATTTTTATTTTAAACCTTACTGGAGAGAGTTCTCTTCACTGATTGAAGCAGCCCAGGCAGAAAAAGTTCTCATTAGCCTTATTCTTCAGCTGATTGTTGTTATCTCAGTCTTTAATGTTCTCGCTTTCATTTATTTTATCAATGAAAAAAAATCAAAAGAACTATTTTTGTTTAAAGCATTGGGGCTTTCTAAAAAAGCGATGAACAACTTATGGATTCAGCTGGTGATTCTTATATGGCTTGCTTCATCTGCATTGGCCATGGTTTTTGTGCAGATTTTTAGATTTCTGCTTCTTCACGTTTCATTTTTTAAACTTCCGGCTGAGGTCTATCATATGCCGAGAATTGATATCTACCTTGCATGGACAGATTATTTGATGATCTTTTCAATGGCACTGGTATGGATTTTACTAATAACTTATTACTTGCTGAGAAAGCTGAAAAACAAGAGCCTGCTTGAAGGGCTTCGCCAGGAATTCGTATGAGTGCAAATATCATGATCAGAGTTGAGAATGTAAAAAAGTTTTATAAAAAATCCCATGCACTCAATGGCATTACACTCACAATGAACGAAGGCGAAGAGTATCTAATTCGTGGCGCTTCGGGCTCGGGAAAATCAACACTGCTTTATCTTCTCGGCGGGCTCGACAGACCGACAGAGGGAAAAGTTATTGTGAACCAGAAAAATCTTGTAGAACTTTCTGACGAAGATTTAGCTTTGTACAGAAACCGTTATATAGGTTTCGTTTTTCAGTTTCACTTTCTGCTTTCATCAATGAGCTGTCTGGACAATATTCTTCTTCCTGGAAGATTGGGTGGTGTCTATAGCGATGAAGTGATGACGAGAGCAAAGCAGCTCGCAAAAATATTGAGTGTAGAACATTGTTTAGAAAAATTTCCGTATGAATTGTCCGGCGGAGAACAGCAGCGAATCAACATCATCCGCGCTCTTTCCCTTAAACCAAAATTACTTCTCTGCGATGAGCCAACTGGAAATCTAGATTCGGAGAATTCACAAAAAGTTATTCAACTCCTTAGGTCATTAGCGAAAGAATTCCACGCAACATTAGTCGTTGTGACTCACGATCCTCAAATAGCACAGAGCTTTTCAAACCAGCTCTTAATGAAAGATGGAATTTTAGTAACGCAATGAGTTTTCACTCGGAAAACTCTCGGCGAAACTTCTTTGCAGGTGCTGGTTTTCTTGTTACTTTTAATACCTTAGTTTTTTAATCGGACAGTGGAGATTTATGTCTCTGAGATTTATCTCATTATTTTTTTTCAGCCTCGTCGCTATTGTTTTGAACTGCAATGTTTTTGCAGCTGAAGACTTAGGTGCCCGTGTCGACTTATTTAAAATTGATGTAATTACAGTTGTGGGAAATAAAAAAGTCGAGAAAGAAGCTATTCTGGAGAAAATCGGATCGAAGCCGGGAATGCAGCTCGATAATTATCTTTTGAAAAAAGATTTAGAAAAAATCTACTCAATGAAATATTTCGAAAACGTAGAAGCTCATCAGGATTTTGCTGACGGCAAAAATACTCTTCGTTTCGTGGTTAAAGAAAAACCGATCATTACAAAAATCAGCTTTGAAGGAAACGATGGCCTCAGTGACGACGATCTTAAAGGCCAGGTTAAATCTAAAGTCTTCGCGATTTTAGATACGACAACAATCAAGAGTGATGTTCAGGCCCTTTTAAAATTTTACGAAGAAAAGGGTTATTTCTTGGCCAGTGTTGATTTCAAAGAAAAAAAGCTCAACGATGAAAACACTGAACTAATTTTCAACATCAAAGAATACGACAAAGTTAAAGTTAAAAAAATTAACTTTCTCGGAAATATCGCTTTCAAAGATGAAGAAATCAAAAGCATTCTTCAGACTCAGGAAGACAGCTTGTTTTCTTTCATGTCGGGAACTGGAAACTTTAAAGAGATTAATTTTCAAAACGATATTGAAAGATTGAAATATTTCTACCGTATGAAGGGCTATCTTCAAATCAATATCGGAACTCCTGAGATTACTGTTTCTGAAGATAAAAAATGGGTTTTCATCACAATGAAATTAACTGAGGGCCCGCAGTTCACAGTTAATAAAATAACGTTTCAAGGTGAAGTGCTTTTCCCGGAAGGAGATCTTCGCGAGAAGATGATCTTAAAAGAACAGGAAACTTATTCTGAAGAGTCTCTAAGAAAAGACATTCAGATGCTGACCGAAATGTATCAGGATGAAGGCTATGCGTTTGCCAACGTTATCCGAAACCTGAATGTTGTTCCGGGCGAAAATAAAGTCGACGTAGAGTTTTCATTCGAAAAAGGTAAAATTGCTTACTTCGGACGAGTGAACATTAAAGGGAATCCGAAATCGCGCGATAAAGTTATCCGCCGCGAGATCACAATTAAAGAAGGCCAGAAATTCAACGGGACAGCTCTTCGCCAATCGAAAGAAAATGTTCAACGTTTAGGTTTCTATGAACCAGAATCAATTGTCTTCAACACTGTTTCTCCAAAAAATAAAGAAGATGTCCTCGATGTCGACATATCAGTAAAAGAGAAAAATACCGGACAGATCTCATTAGGGGCAGGTTATTCAACTGCGACCGGCGGATTCTTCCAGGCATCAGTCACTCAATCGAACTTCAGAGGGATGGGGCAAAACCTATCATTCAGTTTAAACGTTGCTAAGACATCGAACACTTTTAGTATAGATTTCACAGAGCCATACCTACTTGATACAAAATGGTCGCTCGGCGGTGGTGTCTTTATTTCAAATAACGATACTTCATCTTCATATAGCGAAAGAAGAAAAGGTGGAAACATAAGAGTTGGTTATCCTATTTTTACTTTCACCAACCTTTATCTGACTTACAAACTTGAAGATACAACGATCAAGTCAGTGGAAGATCCATCGATCGATATCAGTTTAGAAAATGGTCTTGCTTCTTCAATTCAAACATCTATTGTTCATGACAAGCGTGATGATAGATCTGACCCGAGAAAAGGTTATTTCTTAAGCTTCTCTACAGAATATACAGGTGTCGGTGGCGAGAAAAAATGGCTGAAAAATGAAGTTGAATCACGCACGTTTATTCCGGTTGTAGGCGACTTGATTTTCAGAACGCGCTTCTATGCAGGTAAGCTCGATATGGTCGATGGCAAGGCCATTCCACGTACAGAGAAATTTACTTTAGGAGGCTCAAGAAACCTTCGTGGGTACTCTTACGAAGATATCGGACCGAAAAAATATCTTAAAAGAACTGATACGGGTGTGAATGAATATTTCAATGTAGGTGGAGAGTTCATGTCTTTCGCCAACTTCGAATTCCAGCACCCATTATCGAGAGAAGCCGGACTAAAATGGGTTGTTTTCTTTGATGCAGGTCATGCAGGTGACTTGGATAATGTTAAGGTTTATACTGATTACGGATTTGGATTTAGATGGTTCTCGCCAATCGGAGTTTTACGCTTTGAGTTTGGATATCCGTTAACGGGAGAATTTAAAGATCGCGGTTCTCAATTCCATTTCGATATAGGACAATTGTTTTAAAATATGAAGGAGTATTAGAATGAAAGCATTTATCGCCCTTATGGCCCTTATTATGTCTATGTCTGCAATGTCTGCAGTTTCTGTTGGTAAAGTAGATGTTCAAAAAGTACTTATTACAGTTAACCAAGGTATTGCCGTACGTGATTCATTAAAAAAATCTTTTGATGAGAAGCAAGCTCTTCTAAAGAAAGAAGAAGAATCAATTAAAAAACTTCAGGATGATTACGGCAAAAAAGCCTCAGTAATTAACGATAAAGAAAAAGCTAAAAAAGAAAAAGAAATTCAAGAAAAAATCATTGCTATTCAACAAAAAACTGCGACTTTCCAGAAAGAAATCCAGGATATGGAGCAAAAACTTAAAACTCCAATCTTAGAAAGAGTTAAATCAATCGTAGATGAAGTTTCTAAAGCAGCAGACGTTGATTTAGTTTATGAAGCAGCAACAGCTCCAATTCTTTTCGCTAAAACAGAAAAAGATTTAACGAATGATGTTGTTACAGCGTACAACAAAAAGTTTCCTAAATAGTTATTAGATTTTAAAAAATAAAGTTAAGGGACCCCTTAAGTGATTGAGCTTAGCGGGTCCCTTAGTCGTCTCATGAGAATGAAAAAAAGAGGACCCTAATGAAACTAGGAAGTCTGATACATTTCGAACCAAGTTTTCTCCTTATCACAAGCACTGATGAAGCGACGTCGATCGAAGGCATTACTGACACAAGCGAGTACTTGCCTCGTCATATTCTTTTTATAAAAAATAAAAATTTCCTCAATGAATACCTCGCACAGGGAGGGACTTCTCTTACCGGCCTTATCGTTGAAAAAAAATATGCTGATACTTTAAGCACGGAACAGGTTGTTGCACTTAAAGAAAAATCATGGTGGATGGGAACAGTTCAGGATGTAAATCTTGCAATGTCTTTTTTATCAAAACCTTTTTACGACGAAAAAATCGGAAACCCGAATGACATGGTCGACGGCCGTCAGATTGGAACTGCAACGATCCATCCAAGTGTATGGATTGCTCAAGGTGTCTTCATTGGGGAAAACGTTGTAGTTGAAGCAAATACCAAAATTCATCCAGGTGCAGTCCTTATGTCTGGAGTTATGGTCGGAGAAAATACAGAAATTTTTCCAAATGTTTCAATCTGTCGAAATGTAAAAATTGGAAACAATGTCCGCATTCATTCTCAATGCACAATCGGTGCAGACGGATTCAGCTATAACTTTTCAAAAGGTATTCATCATAAAGTCTGGCATATGGGTAGCGTGATCATTGGAGACAATGTTGAAGTCGGTGCAAACTCGTGCATTGATCAGGGAACTTTTTCTCCGACAATCATTGGTAGCGGATCTAAGCTTGATAACCAGGTCCAGGTCGGACACAATTGCAAACTCGGCACTGGTGTTGTTCTATGCGGACAAGTTGGTCTCGGTGGCAGTACTACCGTCGGTGACTACACTGTCCTTGGCGGCGCTGCTAAAGTAGCGAACGGAATTAAAATCGGTGCTCAGGTACAGATTGCTGGCGGCTCTGGTGTGACGAGTGATATTGAAGATGGAAAAGTTGTCGGAGGATTTCCGGCAAGAGATATTAAAGAATGGCTGAGAAGTGTAGCGATGATCCGAAAAATCAGCATGCCTGCACCTTCATCAAAAGATAAAGACAATTAGGAGATAACAAATGTTACTGAACTCTGAACAAGTAAGAAAAATTCTTCCTCACCGAGATCCATTTCTATTTATTGATTCAGTTGAAGCCGTTGGTCTTCCTGGAAGGGCTTACACTCATGGCCAGCTTTACGACATCAAAGAAATTCTAGATGCAGAAGTGATTGCACACTATAGAACAAAAAAAGACCATGCTATTTTTGCCGGCCATTTCCCTGATTACCCGATTCTTCCCGGAGTTGTTCAGGTTGAAATGATGGCACAGGCAACAAGCTTTATTGTTTTGCTTATCAATGATAAACCTTTAGAAATGAAAATGGATGTAGCTCTTCTAGGAATTAATGAAGCACGTTTCAGAAAACCAGTTTTTCCAGAAATGGATTTAAAACTCGTAACGAAGCTTCTGAAAATCAGAGGACCGATGATTACCAGCGAATGTAAATTATATTGTAATGATCAATTGATGAGCGAAGCGACGGTTCTTGCTTCACTTAAAATGTTATAGCCAATTACATAAACATAAGGAAATTTTTATGAGTAATATTCACCCAAGTTCAATTGTAGATAAGGCAGCTAAGATTCATGAAACAGTTAAGGTTGGTCCTTTCTGCATTATCGGCCCCAATGTAGAAATCGGAGCGAACACAGTTCTTCACTCGCATGTTGTTATTGACGGGCACACTGTGATTGGTGAAAACAATAAATTTTTTCAAGGATGTTCGATCGGAGCACCTCCACAGGATAATTCATATAAAGGCGAGCCGACTCGCACGCAGATCGGGAACAATAATACATTCAGAGAGTATTGTTCAGTTCACCGCGGGACTTTAAAAGAAAATCTTCTTACAACTATCGGCGACAACTGTCTACTGATGGCCTATGTTCACGTAGGTCATGATGTTGTTCTTGGAAATAACTGCACGATTGCTAATTCAACAAATTTTGCAGGCCACGTAAAAATCGGTGAAAGAACAATTATCGGTGGCGGAACACAAATCCAGCAGTTCGTGACATTAGGAAGAGGCTCATACATCGGCGGAGCTTCTGCTCTCGACCGAGATATCCCGTCTTTTTGTACAGCGATCGGAAACCGTGCGCACTTAAAAGGAATCAATATTATTGGAATGAAACGTCAGGGATATTCAAAGCAGGAAATTTCTGAAGTTGTAGACTTTTTAAGAACAATTGAGTCAAGCAATATTTCTCCTCGCTCATTTGTTGAAAATACAGATCACATGGCAGAGTACAAAGACAACAGAGTTATTATTGAAATGGTTGATCAGATTAGAAAATCTGAAATCGGTATCGCTCCATTCAATCCATAACTTTGCAGTGCTTCACCATTTTTTGATATCGGATTTAAATTTTAAGGATTTTTTATGGCAAAGATTCGTGTTGCAGTTATAGGTTACGGGCATTTAGGAAAGTGGCATAGTCAGAAGGCCGAAAGTTTTCCTGAATTTTCTGAATTAAAATACATTGTAGAAAAATTCCCGGCAGGGCAGGAAGCAGCAAAAAAAGCTCATCCTAATGTGACGGTTGTTGATGATATTTCAAAATGTATCAATGATATCGATGCCGGAATTGTCGTTACTCCGACATCATTTCATTATGAAATTGTAGAGTATCTTTTAAAAAATAAAAAACATGTTTTTTGTGAAAAACCGGTAACGGAAACAACGGAACAGGCCTTAAAACTTCAGGAACTTTTAAAAGTAAATCCAGTAGTTCTTCAAGTTGGACACTCTGAAAGATTTCACCAGGCATGGGAGAGAAAAACAGAGTACAAACATTTTTTTGAATCACCTTCACATATTACTTTAAAAAGAGTTGCTCCTTTTAAAGGGCGTGCAACTGACGTAGATGTTGTTCAGGATTTAATGATCCATGACCTCGATTTACTTGTTTATCTCTTTGGAGAGGCCCCTTTAAGTGTTGAGGCAATGGGATTTAAAATGAGAACGACTCATTATGATTACGTCACGGCCAATTTTAAATTTAAATCAGGAAACCGTGCAACGATCACTGTTGGAAGAAATCAAACAAAAGAAGTGAGAGAGCTTGAAATTTCCAACAAAGCAGGAACTCTGCTTATTGATTTAATGAGAAATGAAATCCAGGAAGCGTTGGGAAGTCATATCGGGCCTGAGTTTGTTAACACTGCCAATTATGAAAAACGAGATCATTTATTTTTAGAACATAAAAACTTTTATGATTCAATCGCCAATGAAAAAGCTCCGATTATCTCACTTGCAGACGGCCTTGTTGCTGTTCGTTTAATTGACCAGGTTCTGGAAAGTGCGAAAAGTGGAAAAGAGGTTATGCTTTAATGGCAAACAAGTCTTGTCTCATTATTGCAGGTGAAAAATCAGGTGAAGAACATACTTTAAGTTTCTTCAATGATTTAAAAAAAGCATCACCGGGAACCATTTTTTTTGGTGTCGGCGGTGACGAATTAAAAAAAGAGGGTCTTGAGCTTTTATATCACCTTAATGATTTTTCTTCATGGGGATATAGTGAAGTCATTGCTAAAATCCCATTCTATAAAAAAGCGATGGATCGTATAGTTGAAGAAGTAATAAGCAGAAACTGTAAGACAGCTATCCTTGTTGATTTTCAGTCGTTTAATTTAAAACTGGCAGGAAAATTAAAAGAAATCGGTGTTGAAGTTCTATATTACGTCGCACCTCAGGCATGGGCATGGAAAGCTTATAGAGTAAAAAAACTCGCCCGTTCTGTGCATACGCTTTTTACAATTATCCCTTTTGAGAAAAAATGGTTTAACGATCGCGGAGTCAGTAAAGTTATCAGTGTAGATCATCCTTTGTGGACTACTTACAAAGATGATCTGATGGCCTTCAAGAAAGAAGTAGAAGTTAAATCTCCCGTTAAAATTCTTCTTTTGCCTGGCTCAAGAAAATTCGAAGTCGATAAACTTCTGCCAATTTTTATAGAGTCTATTAAAGAACTGAAAAAAGAATTTCCAATCCGTGTATCAATTGTTAAATCAAATTCAATTCCCCAGGCGCTTTTTGATGCTTATCAAAAATATTTTGATGTTGAATACACTAATGAAAATCTCATTGATGCTTTAAAAGAGGCCGATTTCGCCCTAGCTGCAAGTGGAACTGTGACGCTGACATGCGCTCTTTATGAAGTTCCTAGTGTTGTTTGTTATAAAACTTCTCTGCTCAATGCTTTCATTTACGACATCATCGTGAGCTACAGAGGGTTTATCAGTCTTGCAAATATCGTACAGAATCGCTCAGTCTTTCCTGAGCTTCTTCAAGATCAGGTGAGTGCCTATAATATCGTGTCGTATTTAAAGAATTGGTATTATAATAAAACTGCCTCCTCAGAGTTAAAAACACAGCTCAAAGAAACCAAAACTCAGGTTCGTGGTGAGGCGATTGATATACCGAAATATATGGCGGATGTAATAGATCATTCTTATGGAAAAAAAATCGTTACCACTCATTAAAAGAATTTTTTTTTCACCCCTGTCATGGATATGGGAATCAGTTTATTTTTTTCGCCGTGCCTGTTATGACTATGGAATCATGAGTCAGCGCTCATTTCTGGTCCCCATAATTTCAGTCGGCAATCTCACTTTCGGCGGAACTGGAAAAACTCCATTCACTCTCTGGCTTGCTGAATACCTGCACACAAAAAATAAAAAAGTTATGATTCTCATGAGAGGCTACAAAGGGAAGCTTGAAAATTCCAGCGGTATTATCACTGCAGGAAAAATGATGGCCCCCGATCCGGTTGAGTACGGCGATGAGCCTTTGTTATTCGCCAGACGTCTTGAAGATGCAACCATCGTTGTTGGAAAAAACCGCAGTGCTAATTTAAGTTTTTATTTTCCCAAAATAGAGCCTGACGTTGTTCTTTTAGACGACGGTCATCAACACATAAAAATTAAACGCAAACTCAATATTGTTTTATTTGATGCAACGATGCCACTTCTTCGCTACCGTGTAGCTCCTCTGGGATATATGCGCGAAGGATTCCAGGCCTTGAAAGATACCGACCTTGTTGTTATCGGTAAAGCTGACATTGCAGGTGCAGACAAAGTGAATTTACTGAAAGTATTTCTTCGGCCACATCTTCCGGTGGGAGTGGATTTCGCAGAAGTGGGATTCAGACCAAATGGATTTTACAATGCCGCTAATGACCTGGTCTTAACAGTTGAGCAAATCAAGGGAAAAAAAGTTATCTGTGTTGCGGGCGTGGCCAACCCTGAATCTTTTTTCAAACTTCTTGAAGAGTTAGGTGCAGAAGTGATTGTCACAGAATCATTTACAGATCACCACTATTTCAAGCCCGATGAAATCAACGCACTTTTATCCTATGCTAAAAGTGAAGATGCTCTTTTAGTGACAACAGAAAAAGATATGGTGAGAATTAAAAAAATTGTAGAAGATGACTTAATTGTATTTTTAGAAGTTGATATTCATTTTCTGAGTGGTGAAGATGTGACGAAAGAAATCATCGATTCATGTTTTCAAAATTTATACTAGGATGCTTTATGAGATTTAAAACAATATTATCTTTTGCTGTTTGCAGTGCCATAATTACTTCATGCTCGACGAATTATCAGGCAGAAAAAAAAGTTCTTCTTTCGAAAAATGACAACCCTGACTTGGTTACCAGCTTTGAACTTGAAAAAACGCAGGCGGATAATTACAAAGCTATTTCAGAAGAGGAAGCAAAAGCTAAAGCAGAAAAAGACGCTGCTGAAGGCAAAGCAAATCTTGAAGCAAATAAAAAGTCATTGGGTAAAAAAGGAAAAGCAAAACAAGCAAAGACTACGGTGACTGTAGTACCAACTGCAACCGTTAAAACATCTGTTCCTGCAAACGCACTCCCTGCTGGCTATCCTGATGCTTACAAAGCTTACGATGCTAAATCGAAAGCTGTATGGGAAAAATTCAAACCAAGTTTTTACCAAGGTGAAGAGTCCATCATGGCCGTTTCATACTTAGGTGTGACTGCGGGATACATCACGATTCTTTCAAAAGAAGTGGTGGCCTTGAACAGTAAAACTGCATTTCATTATTATGCACGTTTTAAATCAAGCGATGCCTACCGCTACTTTTACTGGCTCGATGACAAACTTGATACATATGTCGAAAAAACAGATTTTCTTCCAATGAAATACTCGCTGGTTCAAAGAGAGAAAAAACAAAATGTCGACGATCTTCAACTTTTTGATTTTAAAAAAATGATGACGTATTCGTGGTACAAAAGAGTTAAAGAAGGATCAAACAAAGACGAAAAACTTGAGGCTATGATCCCAAGCTTTGCTCAGGATTCATTTTCGGCACTGCAATTTGTTAGAGGACTTCCCCTTGTTAAAGGTGATGTGTACGAATTTCCAGTCATCACACGCGGAACATTCTGGCTTCTTAAAGTTGAAGTCATGGGACCTGATACAACAAGTGTGAACGGCAAAGATGTTGAAGCTATAAAAATCAGAGCAGAAACTAATTTTCCAGGTGTTTTGCAAAAAAGTGGTGACATCAATTTCTGGTATGGAACAGGCCCGGAAAGAAAACTATTAAAATTTCAAGCGAAAATAAAACTTGGATCTCTTTACGGAGAACTGGTTGAGTACAAACCAGGAACATTGGTGCAATAAGTTGGTTAATAAGCACGCGAGAAACATTCTCTACGTTCTTCCTACAAAAGGATGGAATACAAAAGAGCGCTTCGCTTTTAGAGACATCGCTCAAGCTAAAAAACATGGCTACAACATTTACATTTTTGCTTACGACGATTCATTCGCTGCAAAAATGGCGCGACAAATGGAAATCGAAGTCATTCCTTACAAGCAGCATTTTTTAAACCGATTTTTTAATTTTCACAAACATCTCTCGCTTGCACCAG
Source organism: Bacteriovorax sp. (assembly GCA_014376445.1). Lineage (GTDB taxonomy): Bacteria > Bdellovibrionota > Bacteriovoracia > Bacteriovoracales > Bacteriovoracaceae > Bacteriovorax. Next base: position 12,877 of record JACMRM010000172.1, read on the forward strand.
CTTTTAAAAAAGCGCATATCGATATAGTTCACTGTTACAACTTCAATCTGCTTTGCTCAATCAGCATCCAGCTTAAAAGACAAAATGTAACAGCGTTAGTGGTCACACAAGACCATTGCATCGACAGGCCCCTGCAAAGATTCTGGTATAAACCTCTGATCTCCAGAATCGATTCTCTGATTATCGCCAATAAAAACCTACTGCAGGATTCATTAGGAAACCTCGGCTTGCCATTAAAAAAGATAGAGTACTTCGGCCTTGGAATTAAATATGAAGACGCCGTAAATCCTTTGCAAATCGCTGTCAATTTCGAACTCTACAAAGATTATTTTCTCGTTGGAACATATGTTTCTCCAGGCCTTAATGACCATAAAAACTTAGTGCCGGTTTTAGCAGCACTGAAAGTTATAAACGAAAAAATTCCTGCTGGAAAAAAATCAAAACTGGTTCTTATTTCGCCAGTGGATTTTCAGGGAATGAGCTTGCTTCCGAATTTGATGAGAGACATTCAAGAGCAGGATCTGCAGGAAGATGTTCTCTTCGTAACAACCGCAGACATCATCGGAGTTATTTCTAGACTTGATCTCTGGGTGAGCAATGCTCCAGGCGAATTAATCGAAGATTTTGCTATCAGTGCTCTCGTTCACGAAGTTCCCTCAATCCTACCGCGCAACTTTTGTAGCAAAGATTTGATCGAAGAATACGAAGGAGTCGGTGAGACTTATAAATTATTTGATGCCAGAGAGCTTCGTGATAAATGGGAAAAAATGATTCTGGGGCAAGCCGTTTACCGCGAGAAAACCAGATTGTATAAATACTTTATCGAACGCGAGCATTCACACAAAAATTACAAAACTCAGCTGATGAATTTGTATTCCAAATCTATTCAGCGACGAGTCCGACTTTTTAGAAAGAAATAGCCACTCTGTCTAAATTCTGGACGGCAAGCTACCTTCAAACCATTGTTTTACCAGTGCCTAACTCAGGCCCAAATATTGCAATTCCCTCTGAAACATCTCATTTAAAGAGGACGTTATGGTCACTAAAATCTTTATTATTCTTCTCATTGCTTTTCCTTTTATTTACAAGGCAAATGCAGCTTCACTTGAAGATGAGAATTCATTCATTCGTGGTGACTCCCAACAACATTGTAAAAGACTTTATTGAGAGTTATGGAACGGCCGAGCAACAATATGATTTAATTGTATTTCTCGATGGAAATAATAAGAAAAAGAAGCAGTACTATCGGACATTGAAATGTTAAAGACAACTCCGAATCGTCCCAAATGGTTCATCTTCACTCAGAACATTAAAAAATGGCCACTTATTCATATGAGGGAGTCTCTGCGTTATAGAGAGATTCTCCTCGACAAACCCGCTCATTCGCAAGTATATTTGCCCTTCAAATCTAGTGATTCTTTTTTAAAGCAAAAGCTGGGGCCAAATTTTATTTGGTAAAAAAATCTCTCGAGGTATTTATGGTTCAAAAACAAGAACTAAAACAGAATTGGATGAAAGGTTACGACGTCGTCATTGGTGAAGACGTTGAAACAAAAATCGCAACTGATTTTAGCGCGCTACTGGACAGTTCGGTTTCTAAGAATTTTGAAGAAGGTGAAGTGTTCATGGGGAACATCATCAACATCGGTCAAGACTACGTAACAGTAGACATCGGTTACAAGCAAGAAGGTCTTGTATCAGTTAAGGAATTCCAAAACTACGATGGTTCTCTAAAAATCA
>JACMRM010000173.1 GCA_014376445.1 Bacteriovorax sp.
AAGCAAGAAAAGAAGGAAAATCTCCTTCAAGATATACGACAACAAAAAATAAGAAGACGACACCAGATCGTTTAGAGCTTAAGAAATATAATCCATTTCTTAGACGTCATACTATGCATAAAGAAATTAAGTAGTATTTGTCATTTGATTCAAGAATTCACCTAAGTAGCTAGAAAGACTTGTTTTTCTAGCTACTTTTTTATTTTAGTTTTCTCTGTAAAATACCGATTAATACCTATGAAAAGCGTGTTTTTTTATAGGATTGAAGCTTGGCGTTAAAAATTCTCATTGTTGACCCTGATGAATCCTGGACTGGCCAGGCAAAGAAATATTTTCAGGATGCTTCTTATGAAGTAACTGCTGTCTATAATGGTAGAGAAGCTCAGCTGGCCATCTACAACGATAAATTCTTCGCCATTATCATGAACTACGCTACGGAAAATCATTCTTGTATGCAGGTTTTGAAATTCATCAAATCAAATTCTACCAACCAAAGAGTCATTGTTGTTGCTAACGACCAGAAGATTTTAGATGCACAAGAAGTGACTGAAGAGAAGCTCCAGAAAATTGGAGTAGCGAATCTTTGCGTGAAGCCGTTTGAAATGCTTCAGCTGAAGGAAGTGCTCGAAGGACATTTATCGCTGTCGGATCTGATTGCAAACGTCTCTAAGAAAGATGGAGTGAGTGAGGAGACTGAAGTCGCACTTACTGATGATAGTTTTTCAAAAATTAAAATTGAAGAATTCTATTCTTCACAGGCCGTGCTGTTTGATATTTATATTAAGCTTTCTGCCAACAAATATTTAAAAATTCTCCATACAGGTGACACATTTTCAAAAGAGCGTCTGGATAAATATAAAAATGAAAAAAAAGTTGATTCACTTTATTTTCATAATAGTGATAGAAGAAAATTTATTCAATATAATAACTTTTTGAGTAAGAAGCTTATTGCCAATGAAAATGTTCCTGCTTACAACAAAGTGAATATTCTTAAAAACGTAACAGAAAAGTTTATTGAAGAAGCCTATACTGTAGGTCTTAAACCGCTGGTAATTGATCAGGGGAGAGAAGTTTGCGAAACTGTTTTTCAGTTGATTGAAACGCAGTCTGATCTTTATAGCGTTCTTAGATCTTATCAGAACTTTGATCCGACAGCGTACTCTCACGCTTTTCTTGTAACTCTATATTCAACTGCGATCATCAAGCAGTTCGAATGGCAGTCAAAAGCGACGATTGAAACAACAGCGATGGCATGCATGTTTCACGATATCGGGAAAACGCTGTTACCAAAAGAATTTATCGGAATGAACCCGAAGAATATGTCTTCTGAACAAGTGGAGCAGTATAAACAGCATCCGGAGCTGGGGTTTGGTCTGATTGAAAACAACAGGGCGCTTAATAACTCTGTTAAGCAGATTATTCTTCAGCATCATGAAGCTTATGATGGAACAGGTTTTCCATTCCAGAAGAAAGGACAGAAGATTCTTACGCTTTCAAATATTGTCTGTCTTGCAGACGATTTCGTGCATATTATGATGGATGAAAAAATTCAGCCGACAGAAGCACTGAAACGCATCCTGATGGATAAGATAGGCGTGAAACGCTATAATTCTATTCTTATTGAAAAGTTTATTAAGGTCTTTGTTGATCCAGATAAAATTAAAAATGAAGTGGCACTTCCATCGAATTCAAGAGTTGTTAATAGCAAAAAAGCCGGCTAATTTTACTGTTCTAAACTTTTAAGACGTTCATTTTTAAGTTCAAACAAAGCAAGAAATTCTTTTTTTACGATGTAGATTATCGGTGCGTGGTTTTCGACTATGACAAAATGAGGTTCATCATTTAACGGGACGCCTGAAATATTTTTTGTTACTGAGCTGATCTGATAGCTCATTACCTGGTTGTCTTCCATTGTGACTTTAACAATGTAATCACCAGAAGACAGGAGAGTGGCCACCTGTTTTTTCTGGGCGTCGGTCTGCTCATCAAGAACAAAGCTGCTTTTTAGGTTAACAAATTCATTTAACAGGTCCTCAAGGCGTGCAGTACTCAACATTTTTCCATCAGTATTAGTCCATGAAGATTCTTTTTTTATTACTTCAAACTGAGGTGCCTGTGAGTTTTTTCTATAAATTTTAAACGCCAGAATCTTTTTAGCATCGAATTCAAAAATCGTTGATTTGATCAGGTCTGCTATCGTGATATTTTCCAGTGAAATAGAAGGGGCTTCTACGTGATAGATGCCACTTCTGCCGGAGATTTTCATGTAAGTCGAATTATCGATCGTATTCATAATCCCGATAGAAAGAAGAAGGCTTTTCCCCGATTCATCTGTGAGAGTCACAATGGCCGTCGGTTTTTCAAGTGAGAAATTAGAATTATTGGTCTTGTCATCAAGAAGAAGTTTTTTAGTTTTAATGATATTAAGGGCAGTGAAAAGTTTTTCGATGAAAGCAGAGCTAGCAGAAAGATCTTTCGGACTCGTCATATGCCATACAGATCCTGTAGCAGTGTCAGCGCGTTCGAAAGAGTATTCGCCTGATTTATTTTTTAAAGTGAGCTGAGTGACTTTGTCGAGTTCTTTATTATTGAAGACCAGCGCCTCTTCAATAAATTCATTTTTGCCTTTAGTCTGCATTTTAAATGCATTTGATAAAAAAGCAGTTCCGCCAACCAGTAGCAGGAAGCTTAAAAGAATGAAATTTGAAAGCCATTTTTTCTTTTGAGGAGCTAGGATATTAGACATTGGGTTACAACCCCAGATCATCCAATTCATTAAAGTCGCCGTCTCCAGATTCTTCCTCTGCTACAGCAACTTTTTTCACTGCTTTAGTCATGTCTGGTTCGATTGACTGAATAAATTGTCTTAATAATGCTCTCTCTCCTTCTTTGAGGAAGTTAAATTTGATAAGCATTCTATGGGTGTAGTTGTTCTGGCTGATGATCCTGCTTTTGATGTTGAATGGGCGGCAATAGATAACATCAGCATTAACAATAAAAGTTTTTGGGATACAAAATTGGATCACTATAGACTGGCCTTCAGTAAAAGCTTTATTGGAAAAGAAAAACATTTTTTCCATTCCGATTTCAGCAAGAATTGTTTTTCCTTTTGAAACTTTATCTTCAGGAAGATTAGGGGGCTCGATGCCGATAGAGATCTGGGCCACATCTTCAGCTGACACAGGAATGCCATTCATGGCAACAACATTATTTTTAGCAGCACCTTCTGCTGATTCATCACCTTCAGGGCCAGGGGTAACTGCATCTAAAGTTGATTCGTCTACTTCTTCGCCATTCATTGCTGCTGCCATGGCCTTCGCCATTTCATCATCTTCATCGGCCGGAAGGTCAGCACCAGATTTTAGCTGAACCACATTGTCAGGTAATGCAGATTTTTTAGTATATTCACCACGAAGTTCTATTATCTTTTCTTCAAGAGCTTCTGGAATCATTTCACCGGCATCAAGCTTCTCTTGAATACGCGATTCAATCTCATCTCTAAGAGACCAGATTTTAAGTGAGATTTTTTTAATAAGAACAGGGTCTGAAGAGCTGTTGTGTATCATATAAAGGAATTATCGCATTTCTATTTAAAAAAGATAGATGGAGTTTTTACGGCAAAAAATTACCTAAGCTAAAACTCTGGGCAAAATGGCCCCATCGTTTAAGCTTGTTTATAGACACCATTTCAATGATCTTGATTTTTTTGCTCAGGATGAGCAGCGGGTTTTTGTACTTGTTTTTATTTGCTCCAAGGAGGGAGACTTATGAAAAAAATGCTATTAGGTTTATCAGCGCTAGCTATAGCGACAGGACTGGCCGCTGCTGAAGCAGAACATGTTCCGGGAGAGATTGTTGTAAAGTTTAAAGCTAATAAAGAAAAAAGCTTCTTTGCAAACAAAGCATTTTCAACTTTAGGTGTAACTTCACACCGAGATATTAAATTAACTTACGATAAACTTTCAGTATTAAAAGTTTCTATTGATGAAAAATCATTGGAAGGTACACTGGCTTCACTTCGTGCTAACCCGAATATTGAATTCGCTGAACCAAACTTCATTTATAGAGTAGACCCGATTAAAGAAAACAGCTCTCTAGTAAAAAAACTAAAAAAATCTCCATTTACAGATTTTCTTGCAGCAACACCTGATGATCCCGATTTTGGAAAACTTTGGGGTATGAGAAACACTGGTTCTAATGAACCGAAAGGGACTGCCGGAGTAGAAGGCGCGGATATAAACGCTCTCAAGGCGTGGGACATCACTAAAGGATCAAAGCAGGTTAAGATTGCAGTAATTGATACAGGTATTGATTACAATCACCCTGACCTGAAAGATAACATCTGGACCAACCCAAAAGAAATTCCAGGAAATGGAATTGATGATGACGGCAACGGATTTATTGACGACGTTCATGGATACGACTTTGCAAATAATGATTCAGATCCAATGGACGGAAACGGACACGGATCACACTGCTCGGGAACAATCGGCGCTGTTCATAATAACAAGGTTGGTGTTTCAGGTGTAATGGCCGATGTATCAATCATGGCCATTAAATTTTTAGGTGATGATGGTTCAGGAACTTTAGAAGCAGCAGTCAAAGCTATCGACTACGCTACAATGATGAACGTTGATTTAATGTCAAACTCATGGGGTGGGGGCGGACGCTCAGAAGCTTTATTTGAAGCAATCCAAAGGGCATCTGACAAAGGAATCATCTTCACAGCGGCTGCAGGAAACTCTTCATCTAACAACGATTCATCTCCTTCATATCCGGCCTCATATGAAAATCCGAACATTGTATCAGTTGCTGCTTTGACAGCGCAAAATACTCTTGCATCTTTCTCTTCATACGGAAGAAATACAGTTCATATTGCCGCTCCAGGACACAATATTCTTTCAACTGTTAACGGTGGAAAATATGACGTGTACTCAGGAACTTCAATGGCAACTCCACATGTTTCTGGTGTGCTTGGATTGTTACTGGCGAAAGAAGGAAGAATGCCTCATGAAGTATTGAGAGAGCGTTTAGAGATGACAGGTGTACCGGTTGCAGGCCTTAGAGGAAAAACTGTTACAGCTTCAAGAATCGATGCTTACAATCTTCTTACAGATTACAGACCGGAAAGAACAGGACCTAAAGACAATGCATGGAAAAAACAATCTCTTGATTCAGCTCTAGAGTCTGTTCATCCATATGCTGATAATACAAACATGTCGAAAACTATCACTGTACCTGGTGCAAAGTATCTAAGAGTGAGAGTGGCACGCTTTGATTTAGAAACTGGCTATGACTATGTTCGTATCGCTGACGGAAAAGGGAACACGATCGAAAAAGTTACAGGACAAGGTTCAAACTACACTTCTGATTATATCGAAGGTGATACTGTTACGATTAACTTTGTATCAGATCGTTCGATGAATAAATGGGGTTACTTAATTCAGGAAATCGAAGTTCAATAATTATTTTTTGACAAAAAAAAGGCTCCTAACGGAGCCTTTTTTAATTTAATTATTTTTTTAGTTAGTTAGTTAGTTATTCAAACATTGCTGCGTTTTTTCTAACGTACTTAGATATTGATCCAACTTTATCAAGTGTACGGATAGCACTTGCAGAAAGTCTTAAACGAACAACCGAGTTTGTTTCAGGATCGAATACTTTTTTAGTATGTAGGTTAACTTGCTTCTTAGTTTTAGTTTTGTTGTTAGCGTGAGAAACCTTGTTGGCAACTAGTCTTCTCTTTCCTGTTAAATCACATGTGCGTGCCATAAAAAATCCTTATAAAAGATAATAGTTAATTATATAAATTCTTCTTAAAAAGAATCGAAAGAGTAACTCATAAGGGGCACTTTGACAAGGATCTTTCACACTTCTCTTTATTGGGAAGGGGATGATACGATGCGAGAGGCCATTCCTCCTATGAACACCATCCGGCGATGATGATTCTTCTGCCATTCTTCACTGCCGTGACCATATGCTCAAATCCATAAAATCCTGTTTTAAAGAGCATCATTTTGCCCAACTTCCGGGTAGAAACTGTTTGCCATTCTTGTTCCGTTTTCTTTTTAAACCTTAGCTCTCCACCAGTGATCAGCTCAGGATTTAAATTCAGAGAAATGGTGAATCCAAGAATTCGTGAGCCGTCATCATGCCATATACCGTCTTCATCATCAGGTCCGCTTCTTATGGCGATGATGTGCTCAATGCTATCACAGACAAGGTAGCAGCGGAGGAATTCAAACAGCGTACCTCCAGGCCTTCCAGCTTCAAGGAAATATTGATCGATGGCCTGCCAGTTTTCATTTTGAAGATCTGCCATGATTTTTTCCGGCAGAGGGTAAGTGACCTCGAGAATATTGTATTTTTCCAGCTCAGTTGAGAAAATCATTTTGATCTCCTTCCTGGTCTTCGTCTTCCATGCATTCGTATATTTTTTCCAGAGGAACTCCGGCATCTACAAGTAGGGATTTTACTTTACCCAAAATCCATAATCGGGTCGGGCGGTTGTAGCGGATCTTGCCGTCAAAACTTTTAGTGAAGTCGTCAGCGAGGAAATCTGAGTCAGGGTAATTTTTAATCACCTGGTGATAAACGTTTTTAGTGAAACGGATGACTCCTATCGAAATATATCTGATCGCTTCCGGTGGAAGTGCCAGAGTCAACTGGTTGATGAGCAGAGTGTAGGAGTCTGCCAACTTATCATCATAGATAATCGGATCGAAATGAATCCCGACAGGAAAGCCGAGCGCGTGTAGTTCTCTAATGGCCTCGATGCGTGCTCTTAAGCTTGGTGTTTTTAAATCATTCATCTTCACTCTGTGTTCAGGGGCGAGAGAAAAACTGATGACGATATTTTTAGAGGGCTCGAGTTTCACAAGCTCTTTTATGTTAACTGATTTAGTTCTTAATTCTAAATAAGCATTAGGAAGCTCTTTAAAGAGATTGAAGTAATGGGGAAGTTCACCGGTTAAATGAGTAAGGGCAAGAGAGTCGCTGTATTCGCCAGCGTGAAACCAGATTTTTTCACCGGGAGAAGTTTTAGCGTGCTCTAAACATAATCTTTTAATTTCGCTTCCGATTTCATCGTGATTGATAAAAAGCACGAAGTCCGGAGACTGAAAGTAACCTTGAAGGTAACAGTAGTTGCATTCGTAAATGCAGTTGTA
>JACMRM010000174.1 GCA_014376445.1 Bacteriovorax sp.
AAAAATATGTTATCAAGTATGTCGACGGTTTCGGCGGAGAGCATGTATTCATGGATCAGGAATTGGTAAAGACTATTAAAAAAATTCCCCCTGGAAAACTACATGAGTGGGTTATTCAAAAAAGAGTCAATCTTAATACTATTGAAATTGATGGATTCCTGAGCCATCCAAAAAGGGCGATCTCTGATCTCGGGGTGTTCGTTCAATATGACTGGAGCAACGGTAAATTTAATCACTTTGAAGTGGGAGGATTTTTATCACGTGCAACAAACACAAGCTTAAAGGTCAACATCAGTTCCGGCGGGTCACAGGTCGGAGTAATGTTTAATAAAAAAAGTTAGCCATACTTAACTGCATTTTTTTTCGTTTAATCATTCACCTCAACGTTGTAGAATAACTTATGAACAATCGAAATCCCGCTCTGGATCTTTTGAGAACACTGGCCATCGCATCTGTGCTTCTTCTACATTCCCGTGAATTAATGCCGGAAGCTCCACAAAAACTTATTTATCTTTTTTCTTTCGGATGGGCCGGTGTAGATTTATTTTTTGTGCTATCTGGATTTCTTATCGGGCTTCAGGCGTTCAGGGAAAAATCTGAGTCACCAGTTCTGACTTTTATTATTAAAAGAACTTTTAGAACTTTGCCGCTCTATTATCTGGTTCTTTTTGTCTATGTAGTCATTAAACCTTTAGTCGGTTTTCCTTTTGAAGGAGTTCCATGGCCTTATCTTTTTTTCATTCAAAATTTTTTCTCTCTTCGGGATTTTGTCCAAAGCTGGTCTTTGTGTATTGAAGAGCAGTTTTATTTTCTATTTCCTTTAATTTTCTTTAAATTAAAATTGAAAAAAATTCACCCAATGTTATGGCTTGTTCCAGGTTGGCTTTCACTGCTTTACCGTTTTTATCTCTACAGGCATGGAGCTGAAGCGACTACAGCAACAGATGTCTTTTATAATTTTCAATCTCTTTCTCTGACCCACCTTGATGGATTGAGCTGGGGAATTTTTCTTGCCGCCACTTTCGGAACATGGTCGAAATTTAAAAATAAAATAATGATTAATTTTGTGGGAGCAGCTTTGCTTATTTGCACTCTGTTTTATATAAAGCCTGACAATTTCAATTTTCCTGTTGTTTTAAGCTACCAACTGCTTGCTATCTCTTTTTCATTAATACTTATTGGTGTGTATGACTTAAAAAAAATTCCTTTCCAGAATTTATTTGAAAAAGCAGCTCTCTTTTCATACGGACTTTACCTCTGGAATAATCTTGTCATCAGAGTTGTATTAAAATTCTTGAGTCGGTTCAATGGATGTACTAAATTTCTTATTTTTATTGCCTTGAGCGTGTTTATCAGTGCAATGACTTATTACATTGTTGAGCTTCCGTTCATGAAGTTAAGAACACAGATCTTGAAGAAAATTAATCCGTCATAAATACGAAATCGTCTATCAGTTCCAAAGAAACCAGTCATTAGAAGACCTGGCGATCAGGCTTGGAAAGGATATTTCATTAGTCTTGAGAAATATTAAATCCATCGCAGAAAAAAGTGTCACCATTGCTTCCACTAGAGAATTCACTTCAAGAATTTTAATGCTGAAAAAAAATTATCTTACCGGCGATAATGAAACAACTGTCTCAATCAAGAGTTCAGACAATGGAATTGAGAGGCTGCTACTTAGTGGCCAGGCCGATTTTGGATTCGACTGCGGAAGACCAACTGATCCGTTGATTGCCCATAAAACAGTGGCGAAAGAATCGTTTGCTTTGGTTGCCTCAAAAGAATATATCAAAAAAAATAAAGTTAGAAACAAGACGGATTTAAATGATGCAGACTATCTCCACACTCCGAGAAGCCTGCAAGCTGGGACATGCCTGGCAGATCAGGAGAAAAGCCAGTTTTACGAGGAATAATCAGCTGGTTAACCCATAGTATATTTTTCACTCCCATTGAAAAAGCCTTTCTTTTCAGCTAAATATTGCTTTTATTAAAGAGAAGGGTTCAATTCATGAAAAGTTTATTTTCACTCGCACTTATTTGCTTTATTACTTTTGCTCACGCAGAGGTAAAGCCTGCTGATAAACCAAAAGTTCTTCTTCAAGAAATTAAACTTCTCGACGACAATAAACGCATCATCGTTCCGGTAAAAATCGAAGCAAAAATTCAATCATTAGTGAGTGCAGACATTGAAGGCCACGTGACAAGAATTCTTAAAGATCTTGGATCAATTGTGAAGGCCGGCGAAGTGATCATGTATTTGGAAAACAAAGACCCAAGTTATACATTCGCAGCTGTACCGGTAAGATCACCGATTGCCGGTGTCTTGAGCCAGATGCATACAACTCAAATGACAAAAGTTAACCGTGGAGACAAACTCTTCACAGTTATCAATCCAAAATCTTTAAAATTATCTGCAGAATTTCCTAGCAATGATGTGATGACAGTTCGCTCAGGCCTGATTGGAAATTTTAAAATGGATTCGAAATCTGATTTAACTCTTCCGATTAAAATTATCGGTATCAGTCCATTAGTTGATTCACGTACAGGAACCGCTTCTGCTGAATTTGAATTTACTGACTTGAAAAAGACACTTCCACCAATTGGAAGCATCGGTCAGGCGACATTTGAAATCAACCAGGGCTCAATCATCATGATTCCTGAAGCTTCATTAGTTTTTCAGGATGGAAAAGCCATGGTGAGAGTTCTTAAAGGAAAAAATCAGTTCAGCAAAAAAATTATTGTTCTTGGCGAGCAAAGAGATAATAACTTTGTCGTTAAATCAGGAATAGCTAAAGGCGAGCAGATCATTGTGCGCTCAAGCCGTCCATTAAAAGAAGGCGAGATGTTCGACGTTGATGCTCCAGCTGCGAAAGTTCAATAATGGGCAATCTCTATTCGAAGCCCTTACGTGTATATATTATCCTGGGTGCTCTTGCTGTCTGGGGAATTATCAGCGGACTTCAACTTCCCATTTCACTATTTCCCAATAGCAGTCAGATCACAGTTTCAGTAAGCATTCCTACCGGCTCATTATCATCACAACAATTTTTTGAAGCTTATGGAAATGATCTCGAGTCAAGCCTTCAGGGAATGAAAGTCGAATCAGTTGCCGTTAAAGAGCTTCACGCAGATTATAGAAACCAGACAACCAATTATAGAATCACTTTCGAATGGGGTGCTAATCCTGAAAAAGCTATCAGTGATGTTCAGAATTTAGTGAACGCACGTATGGCCTCAGCGAGCGAAGATATCCGTCGCGGCATATCGGTTTACTCATGGAGTGAAAATCGCGGATTTTTCGCTATAAGTTTTTATAGCCCGATGAGATCGCTCGATGATCTTTATCAGACTCTCGAGCCGATGATTACTCCGCTGAAATCAAAAGTAGAAGACGCTGGAGATTTTGGTCTATGGAATCCTAATAAAAAAGAAGTAACAGTAAGTCTGATTCCTGAAAAACTTGCTCAATATGAAATTACTTCAGTACAGATTCAATCCGCCATCGAGCAGTCCGTTGTCGGTTTGACTGGCGGTACATTAAAGCTTGGTGAAAAAGATTATCTGATCAATCTTCCTAAAAATACCCCGAATTTTGAAATGCTTTCTCAAGTGAGGATTTCGGGAAAAGGGAAACCTGCCATTTTTTTAAAAGACGTTGCTAAAATCACCTTGGGAGTTTCAAAAAACAGTCGCCAGAAATTTAAAACCAGCGGTGTTGAGAGCTTGATTCTTTTTGCCAGCCCTAAAGAAGGTGGAAATATAAAGCAAATGTCTGATCAGATCATGGCGCAGCTTGAAATTTTAAAAAAGCAGTGGCCCGCCGATGTGGAGTTCAGAATTCTGGTGAATCCGGCCGAGTTCATCAATAAAAGTGTTATGAGCGTTGTACACGAAGTTTTCCTGGCAGCATTTCTCGCGGTTATTGTTCTTTTTATTTTTCTAGGAAGTTTTAAAAACGTTATAACGGCAGCGATTGAAATTCCTTTGAGTCTTTTTATGGCATTCATTCTGATGCGTTTAGCGGGAATGAACTTGAACTTAATTTCTCTCGGCGGTCTTGCACTTTCGGCCGGGATGAACGTCGATGCTTCAGTTGTGGTTTTAGAAAATATCGTACGTCACTTTGAACACCAGGTTGGAAAGCTGACTTATCAGGATAAAGTAAAAATTGTTATAACTGCCGTCAATGAAGTGCGTTTGCCAATTATTGCATCAACACTTGCTTCGCTGGTAGTGTTTTTTCCACTGATTTTTACTCAAGGATTAACTCACTCATTGCTAGGGGATCTTGCAAAAGCTGTTATTTTCTCTCACGGGCTTTCTGCCGTTGTGGCCCTTATTCTTGTTCCAACAATTCGTCTTCAGCTTTTATCAATGGGGCAGAATCTGGAATCAAAGTCTCCGGTTGAAAAGCCTTTACTAAAATTAGAAAATTTCTATCGCAGAACACTTGAAGAATTTTTGACAAATAAAAAATGGCAGATGGGTATTTTTGGCGGCGTTATTCTAATTCTTCCTCTGCTTGTCTTATTTGTACTGCCTCACTTGAATAAGGAAGTCATTGGGAAACCGGATAGTGACTGGTTGATTGTTGGAGTATCTTCTCCTTCATTTTCTGAAATGAAGCAGATGGAGTCAGAATTAGAAGGCCTTGAAGAAAGTCTGAATAAAAATTTCGGCGATGAGATGCTCTATACCTTCACTCAAATACAAGGCTCACATGATGGAAATATTATGGTGAGAATCAAGCATAAAGAAAAAATCAAAGCAATGGTGGAAAAAGCTGAAGAGATTTATAAAAGCACACCGACAAAATTTTATTGGGCAGAATCGTGGAACCCGTCAGAATTATCTATTCCTGATCCTCCTCAATACCGTCTTGAGATCACAGGTGGAGATCCAGTTAAAAGACTTGAGGCCGCTCAGGATATCCAGGCCCAGCTTCTTGAGAATGGAATCTTCGATAAAGTTCGTGTAACCCCTACTGCTGACAAGGAAAAAGAAATTCGTGTTCAACAGTTTGTTGAATCAGGATCTGCCTCTGAAGTTCTTTCAAAGTATGAGCTGTCTCATTACATGCGTGTTGTGACTGACGGTGTGTATGTAGAAAAAATATTTTTAAAGCAACAAGAGATGCCAATTTACCTTCGTGTAAACAGTGGCGATGTGACTTCGGTTGACCAGTTAAAAGCTTTCCCTATCGGTTTTGAAGGAAGATTAATTCCTCTAGGAGCGCTTGCGAACATTACTCTAGAAGACAGAGCGCCTCGTATTTATAGAGAAGATCAGAAGGCCTTAATCGTTTTGACCGGAACTCTCAATAAGAATCAGATGGATAAAGCAAAAGAGCGCAAGCTTCAGGCTGAAGATCTGCTAAAAAAATATAAAGCAAAAAGAGACCAGAATAACCCTGATCTTCCGACACTTGCCGAAGTTCAGCCCGATAAAGAATTGCAGACGTCACTTGATCAGTTGAAATGGGCAGTGGGAATTTCCATCGCGTTGGTTTTCTTAACAATGGTTATTCAGCTGGGGGATTTTGTTCACTCGCTATTAGTTCTCGTTGCCATCCCTTTAGGATTTATCGGTGTACTGATTTCATTATTCATTTTCAAAAGTACACTCTCACTGAACTCCGGTCTTGGAACTATTCTCTTAAACGGAATCGCAGTTGCTAATAGTATTATTCTCGTGGATTTTATTAAAAAACTTCACGATGGAGGAAAGGATGCAAAAACTGCAACGATAGAAGCTTCACTCGCGCGTATTCGTCCGATCCTTATGACATCTATGACCACAGTTTTAGGAATGCTTCCAATCGCACTGGGTTTCGGAGAAGGTGGAAAAATCCTTCAGCCATTAGGTATCGCAGTCTGCGGAGGACTTTGGGTTTCGATGCTTTTAACTTTATATATCGTTCCAGCTCTGCAGTATCTTTACCTGCATAGTAAGGAGAAAAAAGTATGATGATTTTACTTCTAAGCTTAATTACAGCTACTCGTGCAGATGTGACTCCATTTTTTGGAGACCTTGATAACTTTAAAAATAAAAATCTGAATCTTCTGACAGAAACGCAGAATTTAAAAGCAAGCGATGATCTTTTATTATCGAAGAGACTTTTCTGGACTCCAAAACTGAATCTCTCATTGGATAAAAATCGCACGCGTCTGAATAATACCGAAGTAACTAATTACGATAGCATCACTGGTGATCTGACGTTGAATCTTTTTAAAGGCGGCTCTGACTGGAATAAGATGAAGAGCGCGAAGGCGCAGAACAATGCCCAGGAGCTTCAGGTATTGAATGAAAATTTAAGAGTTGAAGTAAAAGCTTCAGATCTTATTTTTAAATCACTTTATATTACCGAGACTCAGAGAATTGAAGAGCAGCTTCTGAAATTAAAAGAAGAGTCGTATAAAATTGTTAAAGACCGCTATGGCCAGGGAAAAATTCCGTTGCAGGAAGTGACAAAATCAGAAGTCGATCTTGTTCAGCAAAAAAATAAATTGAGAACAGCTGTTTTAGAACTGAGTGAAAACAGATCACAGATTTCTTCGCTCTTTATCAATGTGATTCAAACCAAGACATGGCCATTCAACGAAAAGACTACGCCGAAACTTTCAGATTCATCAAAGCTTCCAGTAGCTGAACAGAAATTCTGGATCAGCCAGTCACGCGAGCAGACGTGGAAAGCTACAAAAGGTCTTCACTGGCCGTCACTTGATCTGCATCTGCAATATCAAGAGTCACCGATAAAGGAGCGCACTAGCAAGCAGCTTGTCGGGATTGTTTCACTTTCATTTCCTATCTGGAATCAGTACGAAACTTCAGCTTCTGTATCTTCTGCTTATGCCGATTATAT
Organism: Bacteriovorax sp.; assembly: GCA_014376445.1. Classification (GTDB taxonomy): domain Bacteria; phylum Bdellovibrionota; class Bacteriovoracia; order Bacteriovoracales; family Bacteriovoracaceae; genus Bacteriovorax. The sequence continues at coordinate 6,863 of JACMRM010000174.1, forward strand.
CGGCGCCCTGAATGACTATAAAGATACTGACCAGTCACTTCAGCAGCGCACGTTATATCTCGTGGAAAAAATCGAGACTTCCAGGTTAAATCTTTATGAATCGAAAAGAAATCTGGACCTGTCAAAAAAGCTCTATGAAGATATTTTAAAAAGTTTTCGATTGGGGCGTATCTCAACTAACGACCTTATTATTGAACAAAACCGTCTGCTGGAAAGTGAAAATAATCTCGCCTTAAGTCAGCTGACATTTCATCAGGGAATTATCGAAGCCTGCACTCTTTCTGGAATCAAGACCTCAGACTGCATTCAGTAAATTAAAGAATCGAGCAGTACTTAATCAAAACTTACTATCGTATTTAAATAATAAAAAGGGCGGTGAATTCACCGTCTAATTCACTGCCTAATTTTCTACATTCCACAATAAACTTTTAATAACTGATAATGATCTATTACTTGTTCCTCTGAAAAATCAGGGTATTGCTTTTTAATTAAGAGATAACTGATTTCCATCTGACCGCGCTCAGCTGAGTTGTCAGAAAAAGTTTTAGAGATAATAGAACCTTCTAAAAATTTTAAATCTTTCTGTAAAATTATATTTTTATTCAGGAGGTCGCTCTTTTTAACAGCAGTTACTTCATTATTAAAAAAAATCTTTAAGCTGCTTAAGCATACATCATTTGATGAATTAGCAGCTGGCCCCCTTGAAGAAGGCGCAGTAGTGGAGCAAGAAGCTAGGGTAAATAGAATAAATATAACAACATACTTCATATTTACTTATCGACTCAAATTCCCAGAAAGTTTACCGAAAAGTCATCTATGTTTAATCTATTCCGATCATTCCTTATAATCATCCTTTCTACACTTCTGATTAACCAGTCGATGGCCCAGCAAATTCCTGTAGCTGAAATGTCCGCTGCCGATGTAGTTGCAATGGAAAAAGAATTTAAAATGCAGGCCGATTTTATCAAGCTCATGCTCCAGGTCGGCGAGCAGATTGATCATGAAACTCAAAATGATAAAGATCTTTTTAATAAACCTGAAAAGCTAAGTGGCCTTCTTCAGGAAAAAATTCTCATCTATCATGAATTCTTTGAAAAGAATCTCCAGATTCCGAATGAGAAAAAAAGTATATTCAAAAAAGCAGTGCTCGCTATGCAATGGGATAATATCATCCCTCTCATGAAAAAAAGCCGCGTTGGTATGGAAGTCTTTTTTAAAAAGAAAGGGCCGGGATTTGCGGCAGCTTTTATTTTAGGTGACGTATTTAAAGTTGTAATCCCGATGATTCTTACAAATATTGGTCTGGCTTACCTTGCAACAATTGTTGCATTATTTCCTTTTACCGTGGCCTTCTCTTTCATTCCTAGTTACATAAGTAAAATCCAGCTAAAAAAAGTGCTCATTCAAGAGTTGGGTGGCAAGATTCAATTCGAAGCTTACCAGAAGCAAGAAGATGCTGTTTTCAAGAATATGCACATGAAGGATCCTACAGATTTTATTTTTCCCATAAAAGAAGAGGAGGGAGTTGTTGAGGGTCTCTTGCTGAAAAAAGAAACGTGGAAAAATTATTTTTATTCAAAATTAGGTTTTAATAAAAAGTCATTAAACTTCCAAAGTATGCAGAAGTTTTTAACAGCAAATTCAATTTCAGATCCTTATCTTGACTGGATTTTATCTGAAGAAAAAATGGATAAGACCATGAAGACTTTCATGATTACAAATCATTTGTTTGCATTGAAAGATATATCGATTAAAGAAAAGTTCCAGTTGCAATTCAGCGAAAGCATTCTGACTCTGAAAGGAAATCCAAACTGGAAAGAAGTGTGGGTTTGGACTAAAGAGATGATGGAAGTTAAATCCATCGAAGAAGCGATGACGAAGATTAATGAAGCTCCGAACTCTCTTCATCCAAAAGAAGTTGCTATCATCTGGGAAAATTTTTTACTTCCAGAATACACACAAAAATTCGACCTGAGTTACAGCGAAGGTCGATTGATGAATACGTCTTTTGGAGTCTTAAAAGCGAAGCTTAATATGTCGCCGAGCGATTCACTTAATGAAAGAATTAAAAATGATATTTTTACTTACTTTAAAAAAATTGTTGAAGGGAAGAAATTTGGCGGATGCCAGAATTCTTCATTACAGATTAATAAGTTCCTATTGGGTAAGGCACTTTAGCCACTAGTCACCAATTTTAAAATTAATTCCTGCCCCAGACCCGTCTTTATTATTGTTAGCATTAACGCCAGAATTCTTTTTGCTAAAATCACTTCTGTTTTTCAAATCATTTAAGCAATTATCATAACCAACTTGTCCTTGATTAAAAACTATTTCTGCTTTATCTTTACATGTCATAGTCGTCTTAGATTCTGTTTTCTTTTCAACAATCACTTCAAGTTTTTTTTCTGTTGGTTGCTGTTGAAAATTTGATTCATCAATTTTCCCTAACACCGACATATCTTTAGAATTAAGTTTTTTATCGGCAAGTGCGATTGCGGGAATAGCTAAAATAATCAGAATAAGAATTTTCATAATATGTCCCTTAAAATAAAAAAGCCTCGGGTAAATCGAGGCTTATTATAAAATTATCAAATGTCTTTCAAGATGGCGGGCTCGAACCACAGCTTCCCAACACCCTGCTATTGCTAAATTAAACTTCGCATAAATTTACGGAGGTGACTACATATTTCTAAGAGAAGAATATGATGATCCCTATGGCCCTCTTAATCCTAATAAATTACCAAAAGGGTCTTTTAGTTTACACATACGTCGGCCACCTTCAATATTCATTGGGCCTCGATATAGGGTAGCTCCTAATGAAACAAAATGATTAAAAGTTAGATCAAAGTCACTAGCTTCCCAATCTGCTGCAATGCCATATATACCAGAACCAACTTTTTCATCGGCTTTGACCACCTCAATATTAACCCCATTTAATTGCAAACATTCAAAATCAAATTCAGGGAGTGAGATAAATTTAGCTTCAGGAAATGCCTTTTGATACCAGGCCAGCCCTTCTTTCCAATCTGGCACATGTATCATAATTGCAGCTATTGATTTTATACTTTGCACAGAGTTTTTATTTTTAGTTGGAGGTAAATTTTTTATAAGTAATAGGCATGGGTTTTCTTCTCCCCATAGCGTTTTAAATTCTTCAACTGGAAGAAATCCATTTTTTAAATAAAACTTTCTAGTTTTTGCATAGTTTGCATCTTCTCTTGATTCACTAAGTGTTTTAACAGAAAGATAAGTGAATCCTTCTTTAGATAAGCTATCTGAAGCCTTTTGGATAAGTTGACTTCCTATTTTTTTATTATGGTAATCTTCTAAAATTCCCATGACATGAATTTCAGCTGTGTATTGATTATGCTTGTTGATGGCAATAAATCCAATAGGAGCATCATTAATGCTAGCCATCCAAGTATCCATTTTTTTCACATCATTTACATAATCAACAATTGCAGATTCAATGCCAAACCATTGAGGTAGAGAGCGAAGTATGCTTTCACAAATTTTAGATTTTTCATCATCTATCGAAATTTTTGTTAAAGTGACATGATCTTCAATTGTCATAATTATATACCAAGTAATTCTTTGATTTCAGAATCTGGTTTAATTTCTCCAACTCGATAGTCCATCATTTTTTGTCTAAGTTTATTTGGAAAATAGTTTAAATGAATCAATACACCAAACACATCAGTAACTTCCATTGTTGTGATTACAAATCTAGCTTTGAGCTTTGGAATAATGACAGCATTGTTGGTTGAAGTATGGCGGCTATAAATTTCTTGAAAGCCATGATCTTTACCTACTTTAACGGAGACCCTTTTAAGCAGCATAACAGTTTTGTTCAGCATACTCTTTCGGACTCATATATCCAAGCGAAGAATGCAATCGCTTAGTGTTATACCAA
>JACMRM010000004.1 GCA_014376445.1 Bacteriovorax sp.
ATATTTTTAAAGAATCGCAATATTCACAGACTCATCAGATGCATAAGCTCTGGAATTTTAGAGAGTTGAGTAGTCAGAACAATTTCAGAAACTTACGTTGTAAACCTTTGAACGAAAGTTAACAATTTTATAGAGAGCACTCACTCACCACACACAAGGAAAAGAATATGAAGCAATATCACGATTTGATGGAGCACGTTCTTAAAAATGGCGCGAAAAAAGAAGATCGTACAGGGACCGGAACACTATCTGTTTTTGGTTATCAGGCGCGCTACAATCTTGCTGAGGGATTTCCTTTAGTCACGACAAAAAAGCTGCATTTAAAATCGATCATTCATGAACTACTTTGGTTTCTTCAAGGTGAAACCAATATTAAATATCTTAAAGACAATGGCGTTTCTATTTGGAACGAATGGGCCGATGACGAAGGCAACCTTGGACCTGTCTATGGATCTCAATGGAGAAGCTGGCAAGGTGCCAACGGTGAAACGATTGATCAGATTACATCAGTCGTGAATCAAATTAAAAAAAATCCGGACTCGAGGCGTTTAATTGTTTCTGCATGGAATGTTGCTGAGATCGAAAAAATGGCGCTTCCACCATGCCATGCTTTTTTTCAATTCTATGTAGCTGATGGAAAACTCTCTTGTCAGTTGTACCAAAGATCAGCGGATATCTTTTTAGGTGTACCTTTTAATATCGCTTCATACGCGCTTTTAACAATGATGATGGCGCAAGTTTGCGGTCTTGGTTATGGTGATTTCGTTCACACAATGGGGGACGCTCACTTGTATTCAAATCACATTGATCAAGCGAAGCTCCAGTTGACTCGCGAGTTTAAAATGCTTCCGCAAATGAAATTAAACCCAGAAATTAAAAATATTTTTGATTTTAAATTCGAAGACTTTAAGCTGGAAGGGTACGATCCGCATCCAACAATTAAAGCTCCTATTGCAATATAAGAACAGGCGGCCTTCATGCATATATCAATGGTTGTGGCCCAAGGGCCAAAAGGTGAAATCGGACTCGACAATAAATTGCTCTGGCACATTTCAGACGATCTGATGAATTTTAATAAAATTACGACAGGAAAAATGATTGTCATGGGAGGAAAAACTTTTGAGTCGATTGGAAAACCGCTACCAAATCGCGCCAACGTTGTTATTACTCGCGACACTAATTTTAAACCTGACGGTGTTATTGTTATTCACGATCCTATGATGGCCTTTGATCTGGCGCTTGAGGCAGAAGATGATTTAGGTGAAGAATATTTTGAAATGATGGTCATTGGTGGTGGAGAAATTTTTAATTTCTTTATGCCATATACTCAAACGATTTATCTTTCTGAAGTCGAGTATGATGGCCCGGCGGATGCATATTTTCCTGCAATTGATTACAACGAATGGGAAATCGAGAAGACCGAAAAATTTCCCGAGTTCACATTCAAAATTTTAAATCGTATTTAATTTAAGTGGGATTTAGCTTCTGCTAGGTCCTGCTCGTAACCTTGCGCCCAGTCTTTCGGGTCAGAGTCATTGACACCTTTAACTCCACAAAAAGATTTTCCTGCACTTATTAGGCGTTCTTCTTCACGAGTGAATTCAAGGTAAGGAACAAAGTTTCCGTAAGATTTTTCATGGAAACTAACGTCTCCGATTTTGTATGAATAGTTTTCGCTCATTCTTGGATTGTTGGAATCGATAAGGCCAATTTCAAATCCATTTGGGCCAGGTATCATTCCAACTATGAGCCATGCGTGAGACGTGATGCCTTTAATTTGTAATTTTTGGTATGCGATTTTTTTATTCACTTCGACATACTTAAAAGTTGTCGCCATCATTTTTTGCAGTTCTTCTGAACGCACTTTTGTGTCGCCTTTTAATCCATCGATCCAGCTTCCTAAAATAACTCCGTCATAAAGCTGCCAGCTTTCAAGTTCGGCCAGAATTTCTTTTGAATAAGTTGTACTGAACTCAGCGAAGTTGGCAAACCCCGGGATCATAACAACTGATTCACCCGCGCGGATTTCTTTAATCAGTGCACGCACTTCAGAGGCCGTCGGTTTATTTAACTCAGGACGGAATATAGATAAGTATAAAATATTTCTTTGAAAGCGAGAATGCCACCAGCATACACCGCCGTTAAAGAGGCCGCCCTGGTTTTTAAAGGACATGAGGTTACTGGTCTCAGTGGAGTATGTTGAAAGAACACTGGTGTCTTGAAAACGAGAGCAGTAATCTGCTTTTGTTGTGGGAAGAGTTCCTGCGAATGCATTGAGTGATAAAAGTAGGAAAGTCACGGTTAAGTATTTTTTCATTCCCTAAGGATGAAGAGTCCTCTTCGCCGTGACCACTAAAATAAACTTACAGCTAGTCTTCGATGATCAATTCGTTCTTAATTTCATTTTTTCTCGGTTTTCCATCAGCTGGAAAGTAGTTTTCCAGTACTGAAGCCGCCGCAATGATTGTATTTTTTAACGCTTCAACAAATTCACCGTTGCGAACACCACTAGTGAAGTCTCCAACGATTTCATCCCAGACCTTCTGGTCGACTTTTGCTTTTACTCCAACATCAGTAATAATTTTAATTTTTCTTTCCATGATTGAAATGAAAATTAAAACTCCATTATGCTTTTCTGTTGTGTGAAGATTGTGATCAAAAAAAGCTTCGATCGCTCGTTGAGTGACTTCGTATTCAACTTCTCTTTTAGTGATGAGGTATCTCGTAAATGTTGGAAGACATCCAAGCGTGTAACCTAAAAGCAATCCTGGAATTTGAATCCATAAAAACCATATTGGGTTGATGATAGATAAAGGTGAGAGATAAAGTCCCACTGAAAAAATAAATGAAACAATAATCGCTGCACGAAACTGAGCTGCAGGATAAAGATCGCTGTGGCCGACAATCATCGGAATCAATTCGCTGTTTGATTTTTCTTCAGCTTCTGTGATCAGCTGTTTAATTTGGTCTCTGTCTCTGTTTGAAATATTCATACATTTTTTTCCTTTAAATTTTTACCAACTACCAGAAGATCCACCGCCGGAGAATCCACCGCCACCTCCGCCCCAGGAGCTTCCACCGCCACCACCACCGAATCCGCCTCCACCAAAGCCTCCGCCTCCCCACATTCCACCGCGACCACCAGGTCCACCGCGACCATTAGGAAAGAAAAATTGCAGGAAGAAAATTAATCCGAAGATTGCAAAGAGCACGAGTGAAGCACTTCCGCCAGATCGCCGATGGCGAGGTTGAACAGCATTGCCGAATTTTAATTCTTTGCCGTCAGCTCGTGCCATGAGTGCAAGACCCAGGGCCACACCGTTATCGTAATCGCCTTTTTTGAAGTGAGGTTTCACTTCATTTAAAATCCGATTCGTCGTGAGGTCAGTCAGTGCTCCTTCGAGACCACGGCCGACTTCGATTCTCATTTTATGATCGTCGAGTGCAATTAAAAGTAGAGCGGCACGGTCGTCGCCTTTTTTTCCTAACTGCCATTTATCGACAACTTTAATCGAGTAGCCTTCAAGAGATTCATCTTCCAGCCTGGGAACGATGAGAACTTGAAACTGGATACCTTCCGTCTGATAAAAACTTTGAAGTGCATTGGTAATAGCAGCGTTTGCATCGCCGCTTAAAAATTGCGCTTCATCAACAACAGGCCCTGTTAGTTGTGGAACTCCCAGCGCATAAGCATTAAAAGTTAATGCAAAAAAAAGTAAAAATATTTTAAGAAATGAATTCATTAAAATTTAACCGCAGGAGCTTTTTGAGCTTCTTCGATATTTTCAACAGCGAACTGTGGTTTTTTTGCATTGTGAAGGAACAGTGAGTTCGTCCACGATGTCGGAGGTACAGTGACAAGATTGTTGAATCCCTGAATCGCAGCGATGTATCTGTTTCTTGCTACAGTAATTCTGTTTTCTGTTCCCTCAAGTTGAGCTTGAAGATCTCTAAAATTTTCGTTTGCTTTTAGATCTGGGTATTTTTCAACTGTCACCATCAAACGGGATAATGCAGAACTTAATCCACCTTGAGCTTGCTGGAATTTTTTCATATTTTCTTCTGTTAACTGATCTGCTCTAAAGTTAACTTGTGTAGCTTTAGCACGGGCCTCAATTACACCTACAAGTGTCTCTTTCTCGTGGGAAGCGTAGCCTTTTACAACCTCAACCAGGTTGGGTACCAGGTCCGCACGTCTCTTGTATTGGTTTTGGACTTCCGCCCAGTCTGCATCTACTTGATTTAGCGCCGTAGGAATACTTTGAATCCCGCATGATACAGAAAATAACAGGACAACTAAAAGTGATAAATATTTCATATGTGTCTCCTCATATTGAGTTAATTGAATTAGAACAAGCATATGTCTAAGAATCAAAAAAGTGAACTACTTCTTCCAGTCGGGAACATGTTTATGTGCCTTGCCGCCATTCACAATGGTGCAGATGCAATATACGTAGGTATGCCTCATTTCAATGCACGCGGAAGAACGACGGATTTTTCAGTAACTGAATTAAAAGAAATGATCGATACTTGTCATCTCTATGGTGTAAGAGTCAACCTCGCTTTCAATGTTGTGATCTTCCAAGAAGAGATTAAAGAAGTTGTAAAGTTATTGAAAGAAGTACTTCCACTTGGCCCTGATGCTCTTATCGTTCAGGATGTAGGTCTTGCAAAACTGGTGAGAGAAATGGCGCCGAACCAGATCATCCATGGCTCAACTCAAATGACAGTGACAAATTATGAAGCGATGAGTTTGCTTTCTGATTTAAAAATAAAAAGATTTGTTTTAGGCCGTGAAGTTTCTTTGCCCGAAATGCGTGCGATTAAAGAAAAGACGGATTGCGAATTGGAAGTCTTTGTTCACGGGGCCTTATGTGTCGCTTATTCTGGCCAGTGTTTTACCAGCGAAAGTATTGGTGGGCGAAGTGCCAACCGCGGCCAGTGCGCTCAAAGCTGTCGTCTGGAATATGAAATGATCGTCGATGGACAAAAGCGTGATTTGGGCGATGTGAAATATCTCGTTTCTCCAAAGGATCTTTGTGGTATTGCCGAGATTCCTGAGCTGTTAAATATTGGAATTGAAAGTTTCAAAGTCGAAGGGCGATTAAAGACCCCCGAATATGTCGCATCGGCCGCTAGAAATTATCGTGAGGCCATTGACCACGCAGAAGGCGGGGCGAATTTATCAAAAAAAGAAATTGATTCAGCAAAAACTGAGATGGGTTTGACTTATTCGCGCGGATTTTTCTCTGGATGGCTTCATGGAGTGGATCATCAAAAATTAGTTGATGGAAAATTTGGATCTCACCGGGGAGTTGAAATTGGGATCGTTACTAAAATTAAGCCAAAGTCCGTTGTGGTTGAAGTTAATTATCCTCATTTAAAAAATGGTGATGGTTTGTTAATCGCTGGGGCCCTTCGCGGGAAAAAAACAGAAGTGGGGGGGAACCTCTACGGTGTTCAAAAAATTAATAACAACAGTTATGAGCTGACTTTTGGTAAAGAATTAAGCCTTTCGTCGATTCAAAATGGCTTTCTGGTTTATTTTAATCACGATGCAATTATTGAAAAAAAGTTAACACTTTCATATACTGATAAAAATTCTAAAAAAAGAATTCCTATCAGTGTACTAGTTGAGGCCGTGATCGGATCTCCGCTGGCCGTTACTGTAAGTGATGGACAAAACATTGTGACAGTGAAGAGTTCTGAAGATGAAATTGTCGAATTAGCTAAAGCTAATCCGTTAACGAAATGGGCCCTTTCTGAAGAACTAGGCGCGCTAGGTGGAACGTGTTTCATCCTGGATGAATTGTCATTAAATGCAAAAAAATCGTTTTATATTCACCAGAAAATTCTTAAAAAAGTTCGCCGTGAATTCACTGAAAAATTGATGGAAAAAAGAGTCGCTCGAGAGGCGATCGTCGTTAGTGAACCTTTCTTGACGGTTGTGGCCGATCAAAGCAAAAAACAAACTAAATTGAACGTCATGCTTAGGGAAATTGATCAGGTCAAAGACTTCCTGAATTTTTATGAAAAAATGGGAAACACTCTCGGTGTTGTTTATTTAGATTATGAATTCGGTAAAGGTTATGTTGAATCTGTTGCCATGTTAAAAACGAAGGGTATTAAAGTAGGAATCGCCACGACTCGAATTTTAAAACCTAATGAGTATTACAATTTTAAAATTATTGAACGTGCAAATCCAGATATCGTTCTTTGTCGCAATCTCGGGGCAGTGTCTTATTTTCAGGATAAACAATTTGAATTAAGAGGGGATTTCAGTTTAAACGTCACGAACTCAGTGACAGCGAATTACTTCTTCAATAAAAAATTAAGCACTCTTTGTGCTTCTTACGATTTAAATTCAACTCAACTCATGGATCTTGTGGGCCATTTAGATGCCAGCAGAATTGAAGTCACAACTCACCAGTACATGCCATCGTTTCATATGGAGCACTGTGTGTTTGCGGCCTTCATGAGTAAAGGGTCAAGTTTCAGAGACTGTGGAAAGCCTTGTGAAGAGCACAGGTTGGAGCTAAAAGATCAGTTCGGTAACCACCATCAAATTAAAGCAGATCAGGAATGCAGAAATACTATGTTTAATGCTGTTCCACAGTCGGCGGCAAAACTTATCCCTTCTTTAATTGAGCGCGGTGTGAGTGAGCTTCGTTTTGAAGCGCTTTATGAAAAAGGTGTTGAGCTTGAGAAAAAAGTTTTGGGATACAGCAGGCTGATTGAAAATCAGAATATTGAATTGACGAACGAACTTATCAGTCACATTGGCGTGCTGGAAAAATACGGTTTGTCTGACGGCTCTCATAGAGAGAAAGAATTTAAAGACAGAAAAAAAAGTTTGTAGTTCTATTCTTTCAAGAACGCTAACCAGTCAGTAAATGTTTTTGAAACATTCGGTGATTTTAGGAAAAAAACTTCTGGCTCATTTTTAAATATATCATTGTAAATTTCAGAAATATCCACACTGTTCATACCATCAAAAATAACTTCCAGTTTTCCATTTTTATCAACAGCATAATAATAAAGTTGAGGATCGTTTTCGTATTGAATGATTACAGCTGTAGCAACTGAAGATTCAATCAACGGAATCAAGGCCTGCAGCTTTAATGTGTAATCGTTATTTTTCTTTTCAGAGATGGTTTTGATCAGTTTTAAAATCGATTCTTTTCCGGCGTCATCACTTTGAATAATGATTTCATTCGGAAGATTGGCTTCATCAATTTTTCCAGATTCTTTTTTCAAACAGCTATTTATTTCAGAAGCATCCGTGCCTGAGCATTGAAGCCCATAGCTCGTAAGTTCCGCAAAACTATTCTGCGAAAAGATCATAGCAAACATGAATATAAGAAGGGGCATTTTCATCACTAATTACTCCTGTGCCGGTATAATACCAGCACAGGAGTTTTAGTGTATAAGATTTGTAATTTTTTTAGTGTTTTTCTGCAACGGGTTTCGCATTTTTCACTGAAGGAGCAGGAATCAATCCTTTGGCGATTTGATTTTCTAAATATGCCTTTCTTACAGGAGAATCCTTGCTCTCAAGTCCTGTTAAAATTAGGTAAAGTGCAGGAACTACGAATAGAGTAAGAATTGTCGAAACAATTGTTCCACCGATGATTGAAAGACCCATTGGAATTCTGGTTTCAACCCCAATCCCTGAACCTAAAACCAGAGGGCCTGCGGCCGCTACAGTGGCAACTGAAGTCATAATGATAGGGCGAAGTCTGACTGGACACGCTTCAAGCAGACCTTCATAAGGGCCGTGAACTGTGCCGTCGTGGTGTCCTGTTCGAACCTGATTAGTGAATTCTACCAGCATGATCGAGTTCTTTTTAGCGATACCCATAAGTACGATAAGACCAATGAATGAGAATAAGTTAAGTGAAGCTCCAAACATCCATAGAGCGATTAAAGCACCTGTCACAGAGAATGGTAGAGCAACAAGAACTGAGACCGGGTGAATGAATGAATCGAACTGAACTGCGAGAATCAAATACGCCACGAGAATTCCAATCATCAAAGCGTAGAATAAACTTGAGAACGCAGAAGAGAATCCGGCAGATGCACCTTCAAGAGCAGAAGTATAACCGAGCGGGAGTATTTCTTTGGCGATCACAGCTGCACGCTCTAAAACTTTAGACTGAGATAGTCCCGGGGCCAGGTTACCAAAAATTGAAATTGATCTTTGTCGGTTTACTCGTGCGATGGCCTGAATAGCTTTTCCTTCTTCGATTGTGACGAGTTCAGAAAAAGGAATTAAATTTCCAGCGCCATTTCGTACATAAAGATGTTTAAAATCTTCTACTTTTGTAACCTGATCTTCATTAATTTTAAATCGGATGTCATAACGTTTTCCATCGAAAGTATATTTACCCTGGCGAGTTCCACCGATACCGGCCGCGAGAATTGCACCAACTTCATCGACAGCAACACCACGATCGGCCATTGCTTTTCTGTTAGGCTTGATAAGAAGTTCAGGGATACCCGAGCGGTAATCACTATCCATATCAATACCAAGATGTTCATCCTCTAAACGTTTGATGAACTCTTTAGATTTCACTTCAAGTATTTTTAAATCTGGTCCTCTGATGTTTATACCAATGGGATTTTGTCGTCCTGATGATAGGTTTCGGGCAGAGTTATCACGTAGAGTGACCTTAACTCCTTCAACATTTTTAAACTCTTTACGTAACTCTTCCATGATCTGCAAATGTCCTTTGTCGCGTTGGTCTCTTGGGACAAGTGTGATCGGAAGAAACGCTGAGTTTGAATTTGTCGCAGAGCCAGCTCCACCAACACCAGTGAAAAATCCTGAAATCTCTTTATGTTTTTTTAGAATCGCTTCAAGTTCTTCAACTTTTTTACTGGTTTCTTCCAGCGACGTTCCAGGTTTTGTTTGCGCAGTCATGATGATTAAATTCTGATCTTGCAGTGGAACGAATTCCTGACGTACTTTACTGACGAGAACCAGCGAGAGAACGAAGAAAACAACAGATGCACCAACAATAATGTATTTATGTTTTAAACAAGTTGATAAAACGCGCTGATACTGTAATCCGAAGTTGTGAAAAATTTCATCTAGCTTATGCTCGAATTTAGAAATCTCTGGTTCTGTGCTTAAAAGTGCAGCAGCTCGCATTGGTGTAATCGTCATCGCTTCTAATAAAGAGATGAGAACGCAGGCACACATTGTGACTCCGAACTGGAAGAAAAATTTACCGATGATTCCATCCATGAAAACGACGGGAAGGAATACGGCAACAACTGCAAAGGTCGCGGCCATGGCGGCAGGAAGAACTTCTTTTGCTCCTTCGGCGGCGGCAATTTTCGAAGGTTTTCCCATGCGATAATGTCGGACGATGTTTTCAAGTAACATGATGGCATCATCTACAACGATAGAAATTGAAAGTGTAAGCGCAAGAAGAGTAAACAGGTTCAATGTGAAACCTGAAAAATAAAGAACTAAAAATGTTCCGACAATAGAAGTTGGAATTGAAAAGAGAATGTTAAGTGCTGCTTGAAAACTTCCCAGAAATAGAAAACAAATAATAATGGTGATACAGGCCGCAACCCAAAGTTTTTCAATTGTAAGATGAACTGTCGCATCGGTTGACTTTGTATAGTCCACGTTAACTCTATATTGAAGTCCTTTTGGAAAGTTTCCTTTAATCTCATTTAATTTTTTAATCACTGATTGAGCAACGACAACTTCATTTGTTCCACGCTGCTTTTTTATCTGAATACCGATGGCCTGTTTTCCATTGATGCGAAATAGTCTTGTCACATCTGAGAGTCCATCTTGAATGACGGCGACATCTTTCATGAAAATATTTTTATTGAAAATTCTTTCACCGCCGCGTTTAAGAATGCGGATGTTTCGAATTTCCTCTAAGTTAGTCGCTTCGCCCAGCCAACGAACACGAAGTTCACGTCCACCTTGAGTGTATTGTCCTGCTGCACTTTCAACGTGCTGTGAGTTTAGCGCCTTGATTACATCAGTGACGGACAATTCATACTGCTCTAATTTTTTTGCATCTAACCAGATTCTTAAATTTCTCTCTGCGGCTCCACCAAGTGAAACTTCACCAACTCCAGGAAGGAATCGAATTTGATCTAATAAATAGTTATCGGCCCATGCAAGCATGTCTTTTAGTGATTCATCTCCGTAAACGGAAACAATTAAAATGGGATCTTCTTCCGGGTTTTGTTTTCTAACAACCGGTGGATCAATTCCCACCGGCAGTCTGAGCTGACTTAATGCTGATTGAACTTCTTGAAGAGCAACGTCAACGTTTCTATTGATATCGAATTCAAGTGTAACCGCACCTGCGCCTTGACGTGCAGACGATCTCATTTCCTTGATCCCTTCAATCGTTAAGAGTCTTTGTTCGATGGGATCGATAAGTTCCGACTCGACAACTTCAGGTGCTGCACCTTCGTATGTCACGGCCACGTTTACGATAGGGAAGTCGACATCGGGAAGCTGCGAGATTCCCATTCTATTTACACAAATGGCCCCGAAAGTAATCAGTGAGAACATGAGAACCCAGGCAAAGACGGGACGCCTGATGGATAAATCGATAAGACTCATTGAGTGTATTCCTTTTCTAGATTGTAGAAAGTATACGAAACAATATTTGAAAAGTTTCAGAAAAAGAGGGGGATTTTAAAGGATATCGCTCTTTTTTATTTCGACCCAACGGCCGGGGGCAAGTTCTCCGAGCTTATACTTTCCCACCTGTATTCTGATGAGTCTCAAAGTCGGGTGATTGATACTCGCTGTCATTCGTCTGACTTGACGATTTTTTCCTTCGCTAATTTTAATTTCTAACCAGCAAGTAGGGACAGTGAGGCGGGTACGAATTGGAGGTGTTCTTTCAGGCATTTCAGGTTGCGGATCGAGGATTTTTATACTGGAAGGCTTCGTTTTATAATCCTGAATGGCAATGCCGCCATGGCGTAAAAGATCAAGGGATTCTTCTGAAGGAATTTTCTCTACCTGAACCCAATAAATTTTTTCTTTATCAAATTTGGGATTTAAAAGCTGATCGATAAATGCACCGTCATCACTTAAAATCAAAAGGCCTTCAGAGTCTTTATCTAAACGACCTGAGGGATAAACATCTTTAGGAAGATTAAATACGCTGAGAGTTTCTTCAGGATTTTCAGAAGTAAACTGACTGAGGATTCCGTAGGGTTTAAAAAAGGCTATGTACATTGATTGAGTTTAACAGAAACGATAAAAGGAGCATAATTCATGGCTCGCAGATTACTTTGCTCTTTATTAACCTAACTAACTAAAAACAAGAAGATGGGTCTATAAGACTTGCCACAACGTCCGGACTCCATAAAAATACATGAGCTTTAAATTTTATATAGAGAGATCAATATGTTCAAAACATGTGTGAGTATAGCGATTACATTATTTTTAACAACGGCCGTTTTTCAAACTTCTGCGATGGCAGCGGTAAAAAAGAAAAAACATAAAAAAACGGCAGATGGAAAATATGTAAGCAGAAAAAAATCATCACATAGATATGTAAAAAATTCGAAATCGAGAAGACACAGAGGTAGCTCAGTTGACCTTAAAGCATTGACAACTGAATCCACTGAAGCACCCTACACACAAAACACAGACAACGGAGTCAATCCCGTAGAAACGAAACCAGGAATCCAATAGTATGAAAAATTTAGTTTTAACTTTTGCTCTAATTCTTCCTTTTTCAGTATTTGCTGAAACAATCAACTTTCAATGTACATCAGTTGAACTTGATGGTGTTCATAAGTTTGATGCTCATGGAATTGTTTCTGTTGATGATGCTAAAAATGTCGAAGGAATCGCCAACGTAATGACACAAAAGGCAGGAGCTGTCCATTCAAGCCAGACCTTTGATGATGTTCATGTGACAGGATATATCCGCCATTTCAAAGCTGGCGAAGTAACAAAAAATGCTTTTGATCAATTAGTACTTAAGACTGACGCAGATTACTTAAAAACTCTGAATCTTCTTCTGGGAATCAATGAAGCAATTGCCTCACGAGCTTTATCTATTGATAACTTTTCCTATAGATCGAACTGTAAAATTACTGAAAGATTTAACTAATTAATCGTATAAATCTCCAGAAGAAATTTTTACAGGGCCAGGGGTTC
>JACMRM010000175.1 GCA_014376445.1 Bacteriovorax sp.
GAAACGATTACACGTTTATTGAATTTTTCTGCAACAGCGTTCAGTGAACTTAAAAGGTCACTGAAGTTTTGTTCATAATCAACGTTTTCTTCTCTGTGCGCGCTCACGATAAAATAATCTTTAGCTTTTAAATTTAATCTCGCAAGGACGTCACATGTATTGATGTCTTTTGCGTAGTAATTTAAAACTTCTTTCATCGGGCTTCCAGTCTTAATGATAAGCTCAGGACGTAATCCTTCTGCTATCAGGTAACGGCGTGAATGCTCACAATGAACCATGTTTAAATCTGATAAATGATCGACGATCTTTCTGTTAATTTCTTCCGGAACTCTCTGGTCAAAACATCTGTTTCCCGCTTCCATGTGGAAGATGGGAATCTGAAGTCGTTTTGCGGAGATAACAGCAAGGCAGCTGTTAGTATCACCGTAAAGTAATACAGCATCAGGCTTCACCTTTTGCATAAGCTCATCTGACTTTGCGATGACGGTTGCAATCGTTTGTGCAGCTGTATCTTTTGCAGCTTCTAAAAAATAGTCAGGTTTTTTAACACCTAAATCTTTGAAGAAAACTTCATTCAATTCGTAGTCATAATTTTGTCCAGTGTGAACAAGAATATGAGTAAAATAAGTTTCCATTAAAGCCGCGATTCGGCTGAGCTTGATAATTTCTGGTCTCGTACCAACTATCGTCATTACTTTTAAAGTCATGATTATTCCTATCTCAAAAGTTCACTTGAATTGCTTTCATCTACCATAGAGATGTCCATCAATCCGTGTTTCGTCAGAAGTTCAATTGTTCCTTTCAGGTCCAGAACTTCATCATCTGAACTATATTCTTTTTTCATTTCTACGTTAGCGCCTTTGTAGTCACCTAACTCAGGTAACATCGATCTGATGGCGTAGTAGTTACCTACTTTATGTGAGTGATGAATTTCTTCTTCAGAAATCATGATCTCATGCATTTTTTCACCTGGACGAATCCCTGTGATTTTTGTTTCTATTTTTCTGTCGGCGATTAAAGCTTTTGCAATATTTTCAACAGTAGCCGATGGTGCTCTTGGAACAAAAGTGTCTCCTGCTTTTCCGTCTTTAATTACAGCAAAAACTGTATCTACGGCCTGGTCTAAGCTTAATAAAAATCTTGTCATGTCAGGTACTGTTAAAGTTACAGGTCCACCTTGCCTGATCTGCTCATGGAAAAGAGGAATGACAGATCCTCTTGAAGCTAAAACGTTTCCGTAACGCACACACATGAAGCGTGTTTTTTTATTAAGAACGTTTGCTGTTGTAAAAATTCTTTCCTGGATTGCTTTAGTCATTCCCATTACGTTGACTGGCTTTGCAGCTTTATCAGTTGAGATACCTACTACAGTTTCGACCGGGAGATCATTTTCGTTGATTGCTCTGACGATATTTTCTGCTCCCATAATGTTTGTAAGCACGGCCTGGTAAGGGAAGTACTCACATGAAGGAACTTGCTTTAAAGCAGCTGCATTGATGACGATATCAACATTGCGAAGAGCAGAGCATACACTTGCATAATCGCGAACATCACCGATTCTGAATTCCAGAACGTTTTTAAAATTGTTATAAATAACTTCGTCAGTACTTACTTTTTTGTGGAGGTAGTCCAGGCGCATATAATGTTGCTTGCCTTCATCGCGTGAGAATACGATGACTTTTTCCGGAATTCCGAACTCACCTGAAAGAACTCTCTTAACGAAAGTTTTTCCCATTGATCCAGTACCGCCGGTAACTAAAATTCTTTTTCCACTAAACACGTTTATTCCTAAGTGATTCATATATATCAAAATCAACTTCTAAATCTTTCATCATAGAAGACCAAGTAGGAGCTTGAAACATAGTTTTTTTTGTAAATTCGCTGTAATCTAAACTTCTATCAAGAGTAAAATCCTTATCAACAGTAATTTCCATTTTTAAATTAAAATGTTCCTGTATCAACTTCAAGAGACTCCATTTATCAATCGGTAATCCTGCGACATGGAGAACACCGGATAATTCTGGATTCGTAAAAATATTTTGAGAGATAACGTTCGCGAGAGTTTTAGTCGTTAAGCCTGAATAAATAACTTTGCTGAATCCAGCAATCGTTTTACCTCTATTTCCTAAAAACCACTCTAGCAATCCACCATGAGGAAAAACTTCACGCCCAATGGAAGAAGTTCTAATCGTAAGGACATTCTCTAAATAATCGATTTCGCCTAATGTTTTTGATTTACCGTATAGGTCTTGAGCATTTTGGAAATCGCTCTCAATATAATGCCCTTTAACTCCATCAAAAACACAATCACTGCTAAGATGAATCATTCGTGCATTGTTATCTGCACACACCTTTGCGAGTTGATGAGGAAATAAACTATTAATGCTTATCGATTTCAAATGATCATGAGAATCCTTAAGCTGCTTAACAATGCCAATACAATTTAAAACAACATCAGGTTTAGTATCCTGAATAACTTTTGAAATTTTAGGAAGATCATGTGCTTCGACACTTAAAACTGAATTAGATAAACTGATTCCAGGAATGAGAGCAAGATCACCGAGCGCAGGTCTACGCAAGACTCCGATAGTCTCGTGATCACTGCTAAGAGTGGCCCACATACGGTGGCCAATCATGCCGCTCGCGCCGAGAATAAGTATTCTCAAAATTAGTTCTCCTTCTTGTAAAAGCTCAGCTATTATTGCATGAATTAAATATGAAGAAAAATTTTATTATATATGCTCCCGCTATCAATATTCAGACTGGCGGCGCCCATTCCATCTTAGAAAATTTTCTGATTTCCATTGATTCAAAATTAGTAAGTGAGTCGAACTGGACATTCATCGGAAATGAAGAATACAGGTCCGCTTGTGCATCGAACAATATCAATTTTCGATCTTTAAACTTGAATAAAAAATGGTTTTTAAGAATTGTTTACGATTTCCTGCTATTCAAGGGAAAATTTTTACAGAATCAGCCTCCAAGCGTGATTATTAGTATGCAAAATACGACGCCATTTACAAGAAATTGTGACTCAACGCTGACATATATCCACCAGGCCATTCCCTTTATTGAAAATTTCAAACCTGACCCCGTAAAAAATTTAAAATTATTTTTGATTAAACACTTCTATTTCTTCTTTATAAAGCTGGGCGTAAGTCGAAAAAGAGCGTTTTTCATTTTGCAAAGTGAGTGGTTAAAAAAATTGTGCGCACCAAGATTGGGAGTTTCAGAAGACAAATTTCTCATTCACCGGCCATTGCCTACCGATATTGATCCGGAGAAATTTAAGAGTAAACAGGTCGTAAAAAATTCTTTTTTCTATCCCTCACTCTTTCAAAATTATAAAAATCATCATTTATTAATTGAAGCTTTTATTCTTCTTGCGAAAAATTCACCTGATAAAAATTTTATTTTAGAGTTAACAATTGAAGACCAGCACATTAATGTTCCGGCTAATTTAGAAATTAAATATTATGGAATGATTCCAAGAAGTGAGACTCTTCAAAAAATAAATCATTCTTCAGCAGTGATTTATCCAAGTCTGATTGAAAGTTACGGAATCCCAATTGCAGAAGCTATTTTCTTAAAAACACCGGTTATTGCCAGCGATCTTCCTTACGCCAGAGAATTAATGGGAACTGATGGACTGTATTTTGATCCACAGAATGCAGAATCCATCAAACAGGTCGTGGAAAAATTTTTAATTGAAGGTCAGAAAGAAATCAAGGTATCTGCAGAAAGATTTCAGGACTGGACAAGAGTTTTAGAAAACTTTTTGAATAAAATAAATAAATAATAAATCCCGAATAATCCCATTACTACAAACGAATTTATTAAATTCGTTTTTTTCCAGAAAAATATTTCAAGCATAAATGGAAGTGCCAAAAGAGTAACTTCGAATATGTTTTTCCAGGGAATATTCGCTTTCACTATTTTAAACATATAGTGTTTCATTAAAACCAGAACACAGAAATTCATGGCCAGTAAAACAATACCGATAACATAATGACTCTTATAAAAGCTCAATAGCCCGGTCATTAAAGCTACGGTTAAAATACCGCCAGCGACATAAGGAACTATCAGTTTTTTTGTATTTAATTCACTATGTGCTATTGAAGAAATGATGTTTGTTAAGACGCGAGCAAGACTGATTCCACAACCAAATATAACAAAGATCCATGAATTTGAATAAGCTGCTGAAGTCAGAAGTCTTAAAATAAATGGTGAAGAACATACCAGAAAAATAGTTGTAAAAATAAAGGCAGGAAAAGCGACATCAATTAACTCCTGGCACGCTACAAGTCTGGCATAACTATCATCGCTGGTAATTTTTCTGTAAAAACCCGGGAAATAAATTTGCTGAAACAAAGATTCGAGCAAGGCAAAAATACTTGCAGATACACTGAAACTTACGGCAAGATTACCAAGGACTTCAAGACCCAGCATTTTCTCAACAATAAATCTGTATGAGTCATTCAGCAGCCACATAAAAAAAGTGGCAATCATCAACGGTATTGAAAATTTAATGACATTGTTTATCTGATTCGAATTAATTTGCAGTTTAAATAAATTTGAAGTTCTTTTTTCTCTGATCAATCTAGTGAACAACCACAAAGCAATCAAAGTAATGATGAATTGAAATAAAATGTATTGGCCTGCATACCAGTAAGCTCCAAGACGTCCATATAACACGACCAGAAGAATTGATAAGGCCAGACTTCCACCAAGGTTTAGAAGAGTCAGCCATGTGAAACTTATTCGCTTCTCAAGCATATTAAAGGCAGGCGTAATAGTTCCAAACCAAGTATTTAGATAAATACTGGTAAAGGATAAGACAAGAACTTCTTTGAAAGATATATCCGTCACAAAACCAAAATATTTTTTTGCGATATAAACAATTGGTATGGATAAACAAGAAACAGCAATAACATAATAATTATAAGTGAATAATCTTTGGAAAAGAATTCCATGATCGTACCATGAATGAAACTTACGGTTAACAAACTGACCGATAGGACTGATAAGAATGATTCCAAAGAGAGTTGCAATCGATGATAAAACATAATAATTTCCCATCTCCTTAGGAGACAGGTAGAACGTTGCAAATTTCATAGTGGCTATTGCCAGAAATGCCTGAAGAATTCTACCGAAAATAAGAAAAAATAATGATTTATTTAATTTCATTTCGTCCTGTGACTTTTGAAATATAGCCAATCAAAATTAAAAAAACAAAAATGATCCATGTACGCATGATTTCTAACTGACTCATAAAAATTGATAAAATCCCAATCGAGATAAATAGGATCAGAAAAAAGGCATCAAGTATATTATGATGCTGTATCCATCTTTGATAAAAAAACTCCAGGATAAATCCTAAAACAATTCCACCAAAAATAATTCCAAGATATCCACCATCAGAATAAAAAGTATAGAGAAGGGTGTAAAAACTATTATAAACTTTTATGCCGTTGAAAATAACAGTTGGAGGATTTTCAACTCCAACCACGATGCTTTCATTGGCCATTTTTATGGAATTTTCTAATGCCGGGGAATAATAATTTTTATCAAAACGTCGGATTATAATTGTACCAATAGTCTCTAGCCCCCCCATACTAAGTCGCCCGTAAGTTCTTACAGTATTGAGGGCGGAGGCTGGATTTTTTAACTCGTGATCAAATAAATCAAAACCGACAGTATGATAATCAATAACAAACATTTTAAACTGTTGAGTTGGGCTATAACCTCTTTGAACGCCAATATATAATATACCTGCAAATGCAACAAAGATGAGTAAGAGTTCTTTCTTTTTATTTTTAAGAAAGGTAATTATTTTATAGTCAGATATTAAAAAAACAATCATGAATAAAACAATCATCAGGTATAAATTCACTCTACCAAGTCTTATATATGCATCCATAGAATTCAGTATGAATGCAATAATTAATTTCTTAAAAGTGCCCTTTCTCCAAAATTCAACTAGCGCATAGAGGGCGATAAAAAAAAGCAATGGGCTTGAGATTAGAAAGTACAAATTCTCAAGTATCCTGTTTTGGAAAAGAGTTCCTACCGTTGAGACTGTAGAAAAAGCAAAAGATCTATAAACAGTTGGGGTAAAACTTTGGTGCACTAAAATTTGGCACCTCACTACGAGTACAGACAATACCGCAAAAAGAAGAGCTATTGATGCATTAAAAGAATAATTTAAATTTCTTTCAACAAGTAACTCAGAACAACAAGGAGAAGATGCTATTTTCGATTTAAAAAAGTAAACACATTTTCCACCCGCAAATAAAGAGAGTATAAAAATTCCAAGAATAATATAAGTATGAACACCTGGAACATACAGGCCGGTAAAAGAAAAGATAGAAATAATTCCCCAAAAAATCCACCATGTGATAACAATATTTAGCGGGATCTGGGTAATTTTTTTCAAATTAAACTCTTGTTATCCATGAGCGGTTTTAGTGAAATAAACATATTAAAATAAGCTTTACTTTGATCGCTTCCCAGAAATTTTTTTCCATGTTCTTTTAAGCTTTTCACTTCATCATCTGAGATATTTTTTAAGTATATACTGAGATCTAGAGGTGTCGGAAATTTCCTAGAATCAATATAACAATTTGAAGGAATCCATTTTTCAATATCATCCCCTCCCCAATAAATAGGAATAGTACCTGCATAGAAGCAATCAAAGATTTTTTCAGTGATGTAGCCATCCATACGGAGGTTTTCAAAGCAAAGATAAAATTTATACTTTGAAATAACATCAAGCTTCGAGCTACATGGACCTTTATAGATTTCTTTGATTCGTTGATAATTTTTTATATAGACAAGCCATAGACTTGAACGTGTAAGTTTCTTCAGCCATCCTCGTCCATATAAATCGACTTCCATCAGGCGGCTTAGTTTTGTGGCCCAGATGATTCTTTGAGAATAAAGTTCTCTGCCGGTGAATGAATGCGGTTTGTGATGTCCGTTGATCAGAACTACTTTATGCATGCGCTCCTGATTGTTCCAGTGTTTTTCCGAAACAAATCCATGAGGCTGAGGCCAGAAAAGTTTTCTTAATTTTTTTACGTCTACATTCTTAAGACTGTAACAGTCACCTGTTAAATTATGGATGAAAACATTTTCGAAATTTTTTGTTAACTCTGGAAGTGAGTCGTACATTTTTTTATCAACTAGAGGTGGTTCCAGCAGAAAATAAGAAAACAGCCTGAGCTTAAGTGTCTTCAGCGTATTTAAATCTCTTTTGCGGCTGAAGCTCAGGTAAAGCGCACCGGCCAGTTCTTCAGGTTTATACTTATCATGACCATCA
>JACMRM010000176.1 GCA_014376445.1 Bacteriovorax sp.
CGATGGCAGTCCAGTTACTCATCAATTCTCTCAAAGTGGAGATCACTCTGTAGTGCTCACTGTGATAGATAATGATGGCGGAGTATCAACTGTAACAAAAACATATAGCGTTTTAACTAATATAGCTCCCGTTGCTAATTTTTCTTGCACCAATACAACTGTGCGAACAATTCGTTGCACGAGTACGAGTTCTGACAGTGATGGAGTCATTGCAAGTACGACTTGGGCTCTCGATGATAGATCAACTTATAACGGATTAAACTTCGAGCGCATCTTTACTGACGACCAAGCCCACGTCATAAAATTACAAGTCACTGACGATTTAGGAGCGAGCACGAGCACTTCTTCGACAGTGCAGCCAATAAAAAATCAAGCACCACAAGCAGATTTGTATGCGAGCATGACCTCTGGCATAGCTCCACTCGCTATAAATTTTGAAGCGAGAAGTGCTCTTGATGTTGACGGAAGTATTGCCAGCATTGAATGGACTTTTTCAGATGGAACAACTGCTTTGGGGGCCAATGTCTCGCACACTTTTACCAACGTAGGATCTTTTAGTGCGACTTTAAAAGTCACTGACAATCTCGGTGCTGTAACAATTAAATCAGCGAGCATCACAGCACTTGAGCCGCTAAGAGAATCTCCAGGTGTTGCGTTTAAATATTTTGAAGATGGAAGCACGCAAATTACTCTTATATCTAATCTTACTAAAACACAATTTGAGCTCGATCATGCCATTTATACCATTGATGGAAGTCAAACTATTCCCGTTACAGAATTTTATCCAGGCACAAGAACTCTCGTTGATTTAAAAAATTACGGAGTTCATACAATTACTCTCACTGTTTTTGATGTCAGAGGACAATCTGCAAGTGCTACCTACCAAGTAAACTTACTCCAAGATCCTTCTACTCTAAAACCAATAGTAGATTTTAAAATAACTCAATCAAATGTGAGAACAGCTTTCTTTAATTTTAACAGGTCTTTTAATCCCGACATTATTTTTGGGGTGAGAAATTTTCGCATTGACTATGGCGACGGAACTTTTGCTAATACGACAAGTAGCTTTGCCACTCACACTTACGCGAGTGCCGGAAGCTATACTGCAACCCTAACAGTGACTACAACTCAGGGAACCATAAGCTCCGCAAGTAAAATAGTCACGGTGAGCGATCAAAGCATTCCCATTTTAAATCCCGTAGCTAGCTTTGGTTATCAGATCAATTCATGGGCAAGGAATGTAAGTTTCTACAACGATAGATCCGGAACTCCCAATGGAAGTATTATTTCTTACCTCTGGGATTTTGGCGATGGCTCAACCGGCACCGGAGACAGGGTCGCTCACTTCTATGAACCTGGAGATTATTTTGCCACACTCACTGTGACCGATTCAGCAGGGCTTAGAAATTCACAAACTCAACACGTGAGCATTTATCAAGCGGGAAGTGATCTCGTAGCTAATATCGATTGCGGGACAGCGACCACTCAAACACAGAATTGTAATATCAACGCTCTTGATAGATTGAATCAGATTAGTTCCGTAAGAGTTCTCTGGGGAGACGGCACAAGTAGCACGCTTACAAATCCAACTGTTCCAGGACAAGGTCTCTATAAAGCAAGTAAAAAATATTTTACTTCTGGTATGCAAACCATTGGACTCTACGTTTATACGACAAGAGGAGAAGTGGGAACTGCTACAGTTACAAAAAATATTATTCTTCCAAATCCGGTTGCAAGCATCAACTGCTATTCAAATAATTTGCTAGCGAATTGTAATGCGCTTGCGAGCTATGATCCAAAAGGTGGACCGTTAACTTTTACATTTAATTATCAGGATGGATTTGTTGAGACGAATGCATCGGGGATTTCTAGTCATGCTTATCAAGCAGCGGGGTTGTATAATGTAACGGTAACTGTAAAAGACATTACGGGATTAAGTTCGGTTGCTGCAACAGTTGTTCAAATGGTTGTGCCGCAAAATAAATTGCCTCATCCGCTGTTGTATTGTTTTTCAAACTCACCTAACATTTTAAGGTGTAATGCTAATGCTTCATACGATGAAGACGGTACTATTGTCTCTTATAGATATGATTGGGACGACAATGCTAGCGAAGTACACGCTGGCAGCGATGAGATTTTTCACATCTTTACAACGAGTGGATCTCATCAAGTAACTTTAACTGTTACCGATAATGATGGTGGTGTGAATTCCATAACTAATTCTTTTAATGTTCAGGCAAATAATCCACCAGTCGCAGTAATTCATTGCTACAATATTGGGCCTCAAAAAATACATTGTAATTCTGATTCATATGAAAGTGATCCTAATGATTTGATCTCAGAATTTAAATGGGACTTAGGCGATGGAAGTTCACCTGTAACAACAATGGTCCCTTCGATTGAATATTTTTACGCAGAATTCGGATCATATAATATATCACTTCAGGTAAAAGATTTATTAGGGGCCAACTCTTCTAGTTCTCAAAATATAACAGTACTTGAAAATAAGGCACCAATATTAAATCCTAATTGTTTTATTAACACTGGATCAACGTATCAATGTAATTCAAATGCATATGATCCAGATGGTACAATCGTTTCTCAAACTTGGACGGTGGAGGGAGAAACTCTCTCTGGCCCTACCATTAATCATACTTTTGCTAATGGCGGTAGCTACCAAGTTAGCTTACTTGTAATTGATAATTTGGGAAAACAAACTTCTCAAACAATAACTTTAAATATTGATAAGCCTAATATTAATTTTGAATGCCATGAAACTGATCCGATGATGTATCAGTGTTTAATGGATTATTCTTCAGTTTCAAACGAAGATGATCCAGTCGTAAGCTCAACTTTTATTTTTGATGACCAACAAATGTTACCAGGCCCAGGAGTGATCTATGAATTTTATTCATTTGGCGTTCATAGCGTAAAGGTCAAACTTAGAACTGCATCGGGAAAGATATCAACTTTAAATCAAAATATATCTATTCCTCAAAAATATCTTCCACCACGTCCACTTTATTTAGAGGAAGTTCTAATGGATAAAAAGGTTTATTTCGATGGAAGTTTATCTGCACTTGCAGGAAAAGCGGTTGCTCAATATGAGTGGGACTTTGGAGATGGCCAAATCATATCGGGAACTAATGCTGTTATTACTCATCAGTTTAATTCATATGGTTGGTTTGATGTAAAACTAAAGGTAACAGATGATCGTGGTGCAGTTAAAGACACTGTTAGCGCAATTTATGTGTATGATCCTCAAGTCGAAGCTCCTGCAGATTCAACTTCCTCGAGTATTGCTGGTGTTGATACCGATTCAGATGGAATAAGAGATGATGTTCAACGATGGATTAATAAAAACTCCTTTGAGAGCCTAACAGCTAAAAGGGCATTTAAGGCACTTGCCGGTATTTATAAAACCCAAATATTAAACGTCAATAATGAAAGCACTCTCCAGAGTTTAGAGAATCAGAAAGCAAAAGCGGCTGCATGTGTAGATAGTTTAATAGTCGCAGAATATGGAGTGACTAAGTCAGTTGAATTTGAGTTAATTTATCTAAATTCAAATGCACGAATGCTAAATTTTGCTAAAATAAAAGACAGCTTATCTGGATATATTCCTAAAATGACTCCTGCCCAACAGACAGATGTATGTGCAGATTGGAGATGACAATGACGAAAGTATTTTACCTGTTTGTATTCTTCCTTTTTCAGTCATGTCGTGTCGATGCGACTGAATATGATAAAATAATGAATCCGATTAAGGCAATGAAGGCGGCCGAAAAGAAAGCAAAAAAAGCTGCACCTGTTTTTGATAATGTAATTGAACCAGATTTTCCATATGAAGCAGAAAATAATAAAACACTTGAAGGTGTAGACTCCAACCGTGATGGCGTAAGAGATGATATTGAAATTTGGATAAATCGAACTGCTGAAGATGAGTATGTTAGACAATCTTTAAAAGAAGCTTATAGAAAAGAAATTCAGCTTTATGAGTCATTAGCCAATAACGAAATGAGTGAGAGAATTCATAGCAAGTTATCTGCAAGTGCTACTTTGTGGGAATGTGTGCAGGTACTATCTAATATTTATGAAAAAAAATATTTAGAAAAATATAAAAAAAATGCATATGCGTACTACAGAGATGTTATGCAATTACTTTATGCAAATACTAGATTAAGAAAAATTCAAATTTCTAAGTCTGATGGCATTGATATAGGGATGATCGATGGGGATTTCGTTCTCGAGTGTCCCAAATATTCATTTGGTCAAAAGTTTTTAGAGATAAAAGAAAGTAAAAAGAAACCATTGTAAGGAATTATATATGATTAAAATTTTAATAATATCTTTATTTATGTTTAGCCTCAATTCATTTGCAGCAGATTTAAAATGTTCAGCGAACGGTACTTTTATTTTTCATATTCCTGGGGCTTATACTTCAAGCAGAAATCAGGTCGATGCTAGAAACATATTGAATTCAGATATTTTATTTAATAATTCTTCATTGTTTGATTTAAAAAAACAGAACTCTAATATTATTGGTATTGCATCCCAAGGCCTAATCCAAGATAAATTTACTTATATTTTTAATTCACTTGATCCAGTATATAGAGACACAGTTTGGATGGCTTCGGGAATTCTTGAATTAGGCTTTAATTTAAGTGGAAGCATCCAAACAATGAATACTGCTACGACAACTTATTCAGGATTTGCTCAAAGTTTAAAAACTGGAGTTAAAGGAAGTGAAAGAATTAAATCTACGACTGCAATGACGTCACTGTTTTCGGCAACAACTGACTTAGCTGGATCAGGAGTTCTAGCTTTAAGTGCATCTAATAATAATAAAACTCTGTTAGAAAATTTAGCCACTGGATCTACAGGCGTAGACTTTGCTAGCAAAGCATTGACAGTAGCTGGTTTAGGTAATTTAAGTAGTTTGCAAGGTTTTGCAATGACTGTAGGAAAACTTTATAATTTATACACTCTTTATAAATTAGAAGGTAATTTTTTTCAGGCTATTGATCAAGCTTCAGACTCAACCCTAGCAGCATATTACTTGACTCAAAATAATGTTAATAATATCGCCAAAGAAATAAAATTAAAAATAGATGATAATCAAAAGGTCATTTTATCTGTGCATGGTGAAGGAAATCAGCTGGCATCCAGAGCCATTTCTCAGATCATGCAAGATGGTACAAAAAAACAAAAATCAAGGCTTACAAGACTTGTCTCTGTCCTCGCGACTTCTCCAACAAATGCAGGATATTCATATAAATATTTATACATGAAACATAACTACGACAATCGATCACTTGGAGGTTCTAGTGTTATGCCAAATTATGTATTAAATAAGAGTTTATTAATTCCTATTTCGGATCACCCTGATCTTTGGGATCTTTCTGAACCAAGTAATTCTTATAATAACGGTAGCGATTTTTTAAAATATTATATTAGCCAAACAATAAAAGGAACTGGGAGTAGTGGGCATGAAGAAATCATGCGAGATAATTATATTGCAAAACTTAGAGAAAGTGCAGAATCTCTTGAAGATAATTGTCCTGTTGAATTTACATTTTGTAATGGAGGAGATGCCAATAGTGATTTGACAGTCAATATTCCAGATATTGAAACCTTCTCTTTATCGCACATTTTCCCACCTCCTTACAATTATATTTCGGGTGTTAGTCAGACGTGTGATTGTCATGCTGTAAAGTTATCAATTGAAGATACGATAGCGATAGAGGCTCACGGTACATGGACTCAAAATACAGAAGACCATCTCATTAATCCGGTTTCTTCAACTAATTTAACTATATCGCCATGGGAAACGACTGTATATCTTAACGTATTTGGAAATACTGCTTATACAGCAGTGAGAGTAGGAAACGTTGGCTCTTGCCAAATAATTAATAATAAATAGAAAGATTTTTATATGGGTCTAATGTTGATAGGCCCAACAAAATGTATAGATTCGGAACTTAATTCCTAAGTTGGAGATAGTCGTGACCAAAGTATTTTTCCTTTTTCTGTTCTTCATTCTTCAGCGCCAAATAGTGGACTACATCAGAGTATGGTCAAAACGTAGTCTATAATGATCCATTTATTATAGGAGCTTATTCTCAAGTACAAGTTTGTCAGCAGACATTACCACTGAATTCTGCTCCCGGTGGTTTTGCGGGCTACAATAGTTCTGAAAAATGGTCGGATCAGTATAATAAACGAGGAATATCATGGAAAGAGTTAAAGACAAAAGTTTATTTTACTAATTACAATTGCTCCTATCATTGCTATTGGCATATTTTTTTATTGTAATAAGTTTTTGATATTGAATGTGGAAACCTCTATTTTTCTAGGTTTATTATCATTTCCCTTTACTCATTTTTTATTCTATTTTGCAAATAGATCTACAAAAAAAGGAGTTTTCTTTTCTAGTGAATGTATTTATTTTTCTGAAGGAGAGCTTCGGTTTAAGTGGGAAGATCTTGAGGTTGAGATTGTGAAGTCATTCCCTTTGTTAAAATATACCGAATTAAAATATAAATCTGTTAAAACATCTGAGAGCAAAATTGCCTATATTTTTATAGATAATAAAAATTCTTATAAAGTATTAATTGAAAAATATGTCCCCAAGACTCATCGGCTTGCTCTAATTTTTAAAAATCTTTAGTTCGAAGAAGTTCCAGCATACTATCGGGGAGCTCAGCATTGATTAAGTTGTACTGGTATGTGTGAAGACAGCCTGGAACCGAATTTGCTATCTTTTGACCTGACCCCAAAAATCTGGACTGTTTAAAATCTCACTCTCTTGTTAAACTTTAACATACGAGGGTAAAAAAATGAAAAAATCTAAGTTCAGCGAAGAGAAAATCGTCGCCATTCTCAAAGAAGCTCAGTCAGGTACTTCCAGCGTCCAAGACATTTGTCGAAAAAATGGAATCAGTGGCAATACTTTTTATCTTTGGAAGAAAAAATATAACGGCGTTGAAGTGGTCGAGTTAAAAAAGAAGAAGGAGCTTGAAGCTGAGAACACAAAACTTATAAGACTCGTTGCCAATCTCTCGCTTGATAATTTGATCTTAAAGGATATCAATTCAAAAAAGTGGTAGGCCCCAAATTAAAGCGAACTTTGGTGAGCTATATAAGAGACAGCTTCAGGATGAGCTGCTCTATGGCCTGCAGAATCCTTGATCTTCAAAAAGCAGCCTTTTACTACAAAGAGGTTGAAGATGTTGGTGAAATAAAGCTCAGAGAGCGTTTAAAGGAGCTTGCAGAAAAGCATCCTGGCTTTGGCCTTAGAACTTTGCATGAGATTACTAAAAGAGAAAAATTAGTTGTGAATCACAAGCGAACGGAGAGAATTTACAAAGAAGAAAAACTCTCGCTTCGATTGAAAAAGAAAAATAAGAGAGCAAGGCATTTGAGAATTGCGCAAGTTCCACCAGATGCTCCTCAAAAAACTTGGTCGATGGATTTTGTTCATGACAAATGTTTTAGTGGAAGAAAAATTAAATGCCTTAGGATCATTGATCAGTTTTCTAAAAATTGCCCAATGATAAACGTGGGAATAACTATGACTGGAGCTGAAGTGGCGAGAGTGCTTGATACTTTGAAAGTAAAAATCGGATTACCGGAAGTTATATTTGTTGATAATGGGCCAGAGTTTGCAGGGAAAGATTTAGGTTTATGGGCAATGAAGAATGAAGTGAAATTGCATTTTATCGAACCAGGAAAGCCAACTCAAAATGCATTTATAGAATCGTTTAGCGGGAAGTTTAGGCTTCAATGTTTGAATCAACATTGGTTCTCAACGATTGAAGAAGCAAAAGTTTTAATTGAAGAGTGGAGAAAGGAATACAACACTTTCAGACCATATAGTTCTTTGAATGGTCTGACTCCAGAAGAATTTACTAGGCAATTTGAAATGAAAAAGATAAACGGTTTTGATCAAGATGTGACATTGAAAGTTGTCTAGTGTTTGGGGTCAGGTCAGAAGTACTGGAGCAAATTCCGGAAGATGATAATTATGTCTGTGGACAGGACCTGGAGTTCTACGATGAAGAACTGTATTTATAGATCAGCAGCTTTCAGATTCCCATTATCATCAAAAGGAATCGTGAAAGGGCCAATCTCTACACTGCCTTTTACTCTATAAGGCATTCCCTCCTGTTTTAAAAACATGACAGCAGAGCTCAAGAGGTCAGAGTATTTAATTGTCAGCGGTAGTGAGACGACAGTTTTTTGCTTTCCTTTAACCACAACTTTTTCTTTGAGCTTTCCCGATGTAATTTCCTTGTCCTTTACAGCGAGAGTATAAGTCAGGTTTTTCACATCCAAATCAATATTATTTGGGTTCTGCACTCCAAGAACAATTTCAAGATCAACGCCGGTCATGGCCATCTTAACAATATTTACATTATCAAGCTTCACTTTCGGCGGCTCGACTATTTTTTTAAAACTAGAACAGCTGAAAGTTAAAACAAGCATCATTATCAGTAATAAATTTTTATTCATACAATGATTATGGAGAAAGCTGAATGTTTTTAAAAGCTAAAAAAGTTCTTACCTAGAGTTTTTTCTTTTCTTATTTCCAGGACCAGCTCGTAGTCTCTCTGCTCTTTTAGCGAAAAGAACTGTGCGTGTGTATTCATTAGATATTTTAAGTAGTTCATCATAAATTCTCCTTTGGATTCTTTATGCATCATAAGCCCCTCACTATGTCTGATCAATACTCTTGTCGAAAGTACTGCTATGTGATACTTTATGGCTGCAGGGAGATAACATGAGCCAAATTGACCAGTTTCTGGCCGCCTTGAAAAGGGCCTTAAAAGCAAAAAATATCATCTATAAAGACCTGGCAGATTCTCTTGATCTTAGCGAGTCGAGTGTAAAGCGTATTCTTTCAGATAAGTCCATTAGTCTCGAGCGCATTGAAGAAATATGCAAAGCAAGTGATATCAGTTTTGCCGAGATTTGCAGGAATGCAAATTTTGAAGAGGACATCTCCACATATACATTGAGCAAAGAGCAGGAAAAAACTCTCGCGGACAATCCGAGACTTCTCCATTACTACATTCTTTTGAATGATGGTATAAGCTCATTTAAAATTGAAAAAGATTTTGATATCAATCCGAATGAATCCAAAAAGCTACTGCTTCAACTGGATAAATTAAATTTGATTGAGCTACATCCACGCGATAGAGTTAAGATGAAAAATAAAAGCGGTATCCTTCGCTTTAGAAGAGACGGTGCAGTTGGAAAAGCGCTTTTTATACAGACCAAAAATAATTATTTGAATTATGAATTTGATACAGAAAAAGACTATATCCGTTTTTCCAACAATAGTTTCACGCAGGAGTCTCTGACGAAATTTAAAAAGAAACTGGATAAACTGGTTTCCGAAATCCAGGAAGAGGCAAGACTTGTAGACCGCGATGATAAAACAGCTGCCGACATAGGTATCCTACTCGCTTACAGACCCTGGGAGTATTCATCGTTGGATGCCATTAAAAAAAGATAGGGAATAATAACATGAAAGAAATAAAAATTGTTTCAGGAACTATTCATGACACTTCTGAAATTTTAAAATTTATTACTGCTCTCGCAGTATATGAAAAACTTGAAAATGAAGTAGTTGTGACGGAAGAGATTTTAAAGAAAA
The DNA here is from genome assembly GCA_014376445.1 of Bacteriovorax sp. Taxonomy (GTDB): domain Bacteria; phylum Bdellovibrionota; class Bacteriovoracia; order Bacteriovoracales; family Bacteriovoracaceae; genus Bacteriovorax. Next base: position 9,662 of record JACMRM010000176.1, read on the forward strand.
ATCTTTTTGGTGAAAAACAGTTTGCTGAAGTATTGTTTATTGAAGAAGATTCAAAAAAAGTTGGATTCGCTTTATTCTTTACAAATTTTTCAACATTTTTAGGATTGCCGGGAATTTATCTGGAAGATCTTTTTGTTCTTCCCGAGCATAGAGGATCAGGGCATGGAAAGAAACTATTAGTTTATATTGCCAAACTTGCAGTCGATAGAGGATACGGCAGGTTTGAGTGGTCGGTGCTTGATTGGAATACAACTGCCATAAATTTTTACCGTTCGATAGGTGCAATACCAATGTCTGAGTGGACCGTACAAAGGTTAACAGGCGATACACTCAAGTCCGTTTCAGGCATCAAGTAATTTAGAGGTATCTACCAGTCAATAGGTTTATAATCTTTAAGAAACTGCCCGCACCAGTGCTTGCCTGAATTGATACCATCAATAAACGGATCACAAATACGAGCGGCACCATCTACGATATCAAGAGGCGGCTGAAAATCATGAACCGCTTGTTTGTGCTTTGAAATTTCTGCCGGATCTTCATCAGTCACCCAGCCGGTGTCAACAGCGTTCATAAAAATTCCGTCTTTCGCGAAATCAGAAGCTGAAGTGTGAGTCATCATATTTAAGGCGGCCTTTGCCATGTTCGTATGCGGGTGACGGTCTTCCTTTTTGAAACGATAAAATTTACCTTCCATTGCAGTTACATTCACAATATGTTTTTTACCTGTGAAATCGCGTCTCATCACATGGACCAGACGGTTACATAAAACAAAAGGAGCAACAGCATTCACTAGTTGAACTTCCAGCATTTCCGGAGTCTGGATTTCTCCAAGACGAAGTCTCCAGCTGTTTGTTGCACGAAGATCAACCTGTTGAAGATCAGCATCAAGCTGCCCCTCAGGAAAAACTTCTTCTGCTACAAGTGAGTTGTCATATGTGTAGGGAATTTGCGAAAGCTGGGCAGATGCTCTGATGCCAACACCCGGGCCTACTCCATGCCATGTCACAGGCATTGCAGATTCGTTTGATACATCTCCGCGAGTCAGCTGAGTCAGTTCATTCTTGAAGTCATTATGATTTTTCAGAAGCAATTGAGCTTCTGAATTAATGTCGTGATAATTTAAAAGTTCATTTTCCATCAGGTGAGTGTAAAATCCCGGTGGACGTCTTACTGTTTGAGCAGCGTTGTTGATAAGAATATCGAGACGATCAAATTTATGCTCGATGAAGCTCGCAAAAATTTCTACAGAAGGTGTGTGGCGAAGATCGAGCCCGTGAATATGAAGTCTGTTCTTCCATTCGTGAAAGTCAGATTCTTTAGCGTATCTCATGGCCGAGTCTACTGGAAATCTTGTTGTCGCAATAACAGTCGCACCAGATCGAAGCATCATCAAAACTGCATGGTATCCGATTTTTAAACGCGAACCGGTGATCAGTGCAACTTGACCTTTCATATCTGTTCTTTGAAATCTTTTTGCATAATTTAAATCGCCGCATTCCTTGCACATAGTATCGTAGAAGAAATGAAGTTTTGTGAACTCCGCTTTACAAACATAACAGTTTCTAAACTTATCCAGTTCAGGTGCTTCAGCATAGGCCCTATCACTTTCAATTTTTAATTGTTCAGGAGCAACGAATACGGCATTTTCTCTGGCACTTCTGATGCCGGTATAAGCACGTTTTAATCTGCTTTGTTCGACAAGATTTTTTTGTCTAGTAAACTTCACATCCTTCTGACGCTTTTTAATTTCTTTTTTATCAGGTCTTGAAATAAATCCACACGCTCTAAAAAGTGCAACTCTTTGCTCTTCAGTAAGCTCTGTTAGCAGCTCGCTGTTTACTGCAACATGCTCCAATAGAGAAATGCTTTCAATGACATCGTTTAATGAGAATTCTTTCATAGGGGGGAATTAACATAAAAAGAGTGATTAATCAATTCTTTACAGTTAATGAGAGGTTATGAAATCGGTTACATAAGCTATGACTTTTGGATCTTTTAAGATGCGTCTGTGCCCTAGGTCTTGAGTTGTGAAAAGAATTGATCCCGGCCAGGCGGCGTTTATGGCCTGTCCCCATTTATACTGAACAGCTTTATCGTCTTCATCGTGCACGATGAGCGCAGGAATTTTAAGATTAGAGCCGAGCAATCCGATGTTCAGGTCGCGAGGATGAATTCCTGCAAAGTTGCTTACCATTTCTGTAAAAATTAATTCTGATGTTTTGTTTAATCCAAAATTTCTTGCAAAAAAAGCAACGACTTTTTCATAAAAGGCAGGGCTTGCAACAAGAACCATCGATTTTACTTTCATTCCTTTGTTGGCCGCAAGAACAGCACTGCCTCCGCCGAATGAATGGGCGATGATTGAATGTGCACCCTCTGGTGCCAGTTCATTTTGTGCATTTAAAATAAAATCAGCATAGTGTTGTGGATTCGTCATTTTTCCGGGAGAAATACCATGCCCGGGACCGTCCAGTGCGACCACTCGAAAATTTTTTTCGACAAGTGATTTTGCAAAGGCTGCAATTTGTGTGCCTCTTCCGTTCCAGCCGTGAATCAACATGACAAGTGGGTGAGTGGAACCACCCCATTCAAAAGCAGCAATGCCATCTCTTAAAAAGAATTTTTTTGAAGTGCCATACAATTCCATTTCTGACGGGGGTCTTGGAATTCGCGTAGGTGTGGCGAATCTTTTAAGAGCATACCCCGCAGTTAAGCGAGGTGCGATCTTTGAGAAAAAATTTATAATTTTCGGAAGATATTCTTTCATAAAAAATTATGGTCTCTCTATGATGGCCGCGACACCCATACCACCTGCGGTGCAGATTGAAATCAATCCTTTTCCAGAACCTTTTTCAGCTAAAATTTTTGCAAGTCCCGCTACTATTCTTCCGCCAGTGGCAGCAAAAGGATGCCCAAGAGCAAGTGAGCTTCCCTTAACATTTAATTTATTTCTGTCGATAGATCCCATTGCATCAGTGCGGCCCAATTTTTCCTTACAATATTTCTCTGATTCAAAAGCTTTCAGTGTACATAAAACCTGGCCAGCAAATGCTTCGTGAATTTCGATAAAATCAAAATCCTGAAGTGTTAATCCATTTCTGTCCAATAAACGTGAAACAGCGTACGTTGGCGCCATTAAAAGTCCTTCACCTTTAACAAAGTCAACAGCTGAGTATTCAGCATCAACAAAGTAGGCAAGGATCGGAAGTTTATACTTATCAGCAAAATCTTCGCTTCCTAAAAGTACAGCAGAAGCTCCATCTGTAAGTGCAGTTGAATTTCCTGCAGTCAATGTTCCTTTACCTGTGAAATCAAAAGCAGGTTTTAGTTTTGCCAGTTTTTCTAAAGTCGTATCAGGTCTTAAAATCGTATCTTTTTTAATTCCTTTATATTCGAAAACTATATCGTCATAAAAACCTTCAGTGTAAGCTTTTGCTGCTTTCTGATGTGATTCAAATGCAAGCTGGTCCTGTTCCTTTTGAGTGATACCCCATTCTTGAACCATGAGCTCAGTGTGCTGGCCCATTGATAAATTAGTCTGAGGTTCCATCACGACAGGGAACTGCGGTTTTAAATACTGTGGTTTTAATTTTGTTAGAATCTTTATTTTATCACCGAGTTTTTTTGCTTTCTGGAATTCCATCATGATCCATGAAAACTCATGAGAGAAAACTCCAGCAATATCACTATTCGTATCTGTTCCTCCTGCTATACCACTTTCAATCTGACCGCTGGCAATTTTAAGTGCGATTTGAGCAGCTGTTTCCAATCCTGTGCCACAAGCTCGTTGTACATCGTATCCAGGAGTATGAGGATGAAGTCCTGACTTTAAAACTGACTCTCTCGTCATATTCCAGTCTTCGGCATTTTTCATGACTGCACCCGTGGCAACATCACCAAGACGCACATTGTTTAATTTTGTTTTATTGACCAGATCTTTTAAAACCGCAGTCATTAATTCTTTGTTGGAAATTTTTTGATAATTTGTAAATGATCTTGTGAAAGGAGTTCTCGATCCAGCAATAATTGCTACAGGTCTCATCGTCGTTGTTTTCATATATTTCCTTATGGATCGTCAATTGACATTTTACCTACCAGTAGGTAGAATACTCTTTATGGTTAGTAAAAGCAATAGTGATACAAAAACTCAGGCACTTAATTTAGCAAAAAGTTATCTTCAAACCCTGGGCTTTAACGGGTTTAGTTTTCAGACTATCGCGGATGCTTTAGGCATTAAAAAAGCGAGCCTGCATTATTATTTCGCCTCTAAAGAAGACATGGGACTCGCCGTTATGGATGACTATGTAGTCGGCCATAAAGTATGGGCCAAAAAAGTCCATGAGCTTCCTTCAAAAATAAAACTCGAAAAGATGGTCAAAGGTTTTTGTGCCTTAAACTCAAAAAAACGCGATATGATTTGCCCGGTTGGATCTTTCAGTTCTGATTTCAATACAGTGACGCCTAAAATGAAAAAGAAAATAAAGCAGTTTCATTTTCTAATCCGCGATTGGTTGATGGAGGCGATTGATCAGGGAAAAAAAGAGGGGACAATCAAGCGAAGTCTTGATACTGAAACAGGAGCGGACTGGTTTCTATCAACCCTTCAGGGTGCGATTCAAATAGCAAGGCTTCGCGGAGAGCAGGACTCTCTTAAAAAAATACTCGATACAATGTTGGAAAATTTTCATGGCAAATAATACGAACCCGCTTCACGGCAAAACACTAGAAAGTATTCTTACTGAACTGGTAAATTTTTATGGATTTCCTGAGCTGTCCCAGATGATCGATATCAACTGCTTTAGAAGCGATCCAAGTATAAAGTCGAGCCTTAAGTTCTTGCGAACAACTCCCTGGGCCAGGACTAAAGTTGAAAATCTCTATCTGTCTTATTTAGCAGAAAAAAGTGATTCGAACTCACCATAGCCTTCGGCCTTCAAGTTATCTTTTGGAATAAATCTAAGCGAAGCTGAATTCATGCAGTAGCGAAGTCCAGTCGGTTTAGGTCCGTCATCAAATACGTGACCCAAGTGCGAGTTTCCGTATTTACTTCTCACTTCTGTTCTACCACCTAAAAAAACATTCTTATCTTTTTTCTCTATAATATTACCTTTTACAAGAGGCTGGAAAAAACTCGGCCATCCGGTTCCTGAATCAAATTTATCTTTCGAGCTGAATAACGGCTCACCTGAAACAATGTCGACATAAATTCCTTCTTTTTTTGAATCGTGAAATTCATTTCCAAAAGGTCTCTCCGTTCCTTCATGCTGAGTGACGTCGTATTGAATAGGAGTTAATTTCTTTTTTAATTCGGCATCAGCTGGTTTTTTGAAATGGGATCCGTCCCACGCAAATGTATTTGTTGTACTCATAATTAAACCTAAAAAAATGATTGATTTGTTCATTTTTAGACTATGAACTTCTGCGGAATAAAAAGCAAGATTGTCTGAGCGATGTCTGAAGTTTGGGTAGCATTCTAGTCATCTATTTTTCCAGGAACTTTTCACGAAGAATCATAAAAGGTTTTTCAATAAGAATATGCAGCAGAATGCTAATGAAAATACAGGTAATTAGAACATAGATAAAAGCGGCGATCAGCTCCATGTTTCCGAAGCCAAGACTCATTTTTTTTATCAGCTTTATGGGCACTAAGTTATAAATGACATGATAATGAATCAGATAAATAGCGAAGCTTGTTTTTGAAATAGGGTAGAAAAATCTATGAGATAAAAAATTTGTAGGCCATCCGTTTCTCATAAGTGTGTAAATTAGAAGAACCCCAAACCCGAAGGCCACTCCGGTAAAATTCCAATAGATCTTGGACAAGAAAGATAATAAAAAGAGGAGCAATCCTGAAGTCCAGAGTACTGCAGGAAATTTTAATCCACGCTTAAAAAAACTATTTTCATCATAATAAAAATTAGAAATAATCATTCCGGCAATTAGGCCTTCGCAATTATTATGAAAAGGCCTGTATATATAAAGCAAGTAGTTATTGATTTCAAAATTTTTTAGTCCAAGAAAAAGATCCCATGTAATAAAACGTGCTATCGCTGGAACAAAAAATATGAATATTAAAACATTGCGGTAAGAGGCGAGAGACTTCTTCAAAAAATAGCGGTTGAAAAAAAATAGTAGTAGTGGAGCAAGGATATAAAATTGCTCTTCAGTGGCA
>JACMRM010000177.1 GCA_014376445.1 Bacteriovorax sp.
AGTTCTTTTAAAAAAACTTATGTCACAACAAGCCTACAACTATCTCGTAAAAATTCTTTCAGCTCGCGATTATTCCGAGTACAAGCTTCGCGAGAAACTTAGAGAGAAAAAATACCCTGCAAACGAAATAGATGCGGCCATTTGTGAAATTAAAGCAAAAGGATATCTTCGTGAAGAGGTCTTTACCGCAGGCAGAATCAGATCTTTTATGAATAAAGGTCTCTCAATTAACCATATTCGTCAGAAATTGCGTCAGGAGCACCTCGAGGCAACTGACGATCAGATCGAAGCCATCTTTAACGAAAATCAGGTTTCTGAAGATCAACAAATTGAACGCTTAGCTAGAAAAAAAATGGGAAGCAAAACCGATCTAGATTTTGAAGATCAGGGGAAAATACTCAGATATTTGATCTCGAAAGGGCATGACTACTCCTTTTCTAAAAAAGTTTTAGCCACTATGGTCTCTGAGATGAAAATCGAAGACGACGCTCAACACAGTATTTAGCCTCTAAAAAACAAAAAAATTGATGAATTTCACTGGGAGAAGTACAATGTCGTAAACTTTTACGAAAAAGGATCTCCCATGTCAGAAAAACTTACCGGCCAGCAAATCAGAGAAAAATTTTCAAACTACTTCATAAAGAAACAACACGAAAAAGTAGCGTCGAGTTCTCTTATTCCGCACAACGATAAAACTCTTCTTTTCTGCAACGCCGGGATGAACCAGTTCAAGGATTATTTTACTGGCAAGACAGTTGCGACAAATAAAAGGGCCGTCTCAATCCAAAAATGCGTGCGTGCTGGTGGAAAACATAATGATCTAGAAAACGTCGGTCACACTGCTCGCCATCATACATTTTTCGAAATGCTTGGAAATTTTTCGTTTGGTGATTACTTCAAAGAAGATGCAATTCGCTTTGCATGGGAATTTTTGACCGTTGAATTAAAAATTCCTGCAGAAAAATTATACGTCACTGTTCACTACTCTGATGATGAAGCAAGAAGGATTTGGAATAAAGTAGCAGGACTTTCTGATGAGAAAATATTCAACAAAGGTGACAAAGATAACTTTTGGGAAATGGGAGAATTCGGTCCATGTGGCCCTTGTTCAGAAATCTTTTTTGACCACGGTGAGGAATATACTGACAAAGATTTAGTGCGTGTAGATCAAAATGACTTACTCGAAGACGAAAAAAGATATGTAGAAATCTGGAACTTGGTTTTCATGCAGTTTGAAAAAACTCCTGAAGGAAAACTCACTCTACCAAAACCATCTATCGATACTGGTGCAGGCCTTGAGCGTGTAGCTGCTGCTCTTCAAGGTTGTTACAACAATTACAACACTGATATTTTCTTTCCAATCATGAGAAAGATCGAAGAGATCTCTGGCAAAAAGTATGAGCCGTTCGGAAAAGACGAAAAAACAAAAGCAGCATTCAGAGTAGTAGCGGATCACATTCGTTCAGCGACGATGTTAATTACTGACGGAGCGATTCCTTCTAACGAAGGACGCGGTTATGTTTTGCGAAGAATTATCAGAAGAGCTGTAAAATATTTAAACGAACTTGGAGTGAAGGAAGTTTCTTTTTACAAACTTATTCCTGCTGTGTTTGATGCTCTAGGACTTGAGTATCCACAAAATGCTGATGGATCTGAGCTTGCAGTAAAACTTTTAGAGCTTGAAGAAAGAAAATTTAGAGAGACTCTTGAAAACGGAATTAAATTCTTAAACGAAGCTATTGCTAAAGAAGTAACTAACAAAGTTTTGTCAGGTAAAGCTGCTTTCAGACTTTACGATACCTACGGATTTCCAGTCGACTTAACAGAAATGTACTTAGTAGATCAAGGGCTGACTCTTGACTCTGCCGGTTTCGAAAAGGCAATGAAAGAGCAGAAAGAACTTTCAAAAAAATCATGGAAGGGCGGAATCAACAACGACGATAAAATCTTTCATACAATGAAAGAGAAACATGGCGCTACAGAATTTGTTGGCTACAATAAACTTGATGTCGAGGCTATTCTTTTAGAAGTTGTAGACATGGGTGAAATGAAAGGTTTAGTTTTCGATACAACTTCGTTTTATGGAGAATCCGGTGGACAAGTTGGAGATATCGGAACGGTTAAAGACGGAAAAAACATTATCGCTCACATCGACGACACTCAAAAACCAGTTGATGGATTATTTGTTCACTTCTCAAGTGATGCTGACGCTCTTGAAGTTGGTAAGTCATATACACTTGCAGTAGACGGTCACACTCGTAAATTAATTATGAGAAACCACTCTGCAACTCACTTGCTTCAAGCGGCACTCATTAAAATTCTTGGCCCTCATGTAAAACAAGCTGGCTCTATTGTTACAGCTGAAAAACTTCGTTTTGACTTTGCTCACACGCAAGCGATGACAAAAGATGAAATACAAAAAGTTGAAGACATCGTAAATTCTGAAATTAGCAAATCACTTAAAGTAGAAGCGAACATTATGGATATGTCGGCAGCTCAAAAGAAAGGTGCAATGGCCCTTTTCGGAGAGAAGTACGGAAATATCGTGCGCGTTTTAACGATGGGAGATTTCTCGACAGAACTTTGCGGTGGTGTGCACGTTCACAACACTGGCGATATCGGTCTTATTACAATACTAAGTGAAGCCTCTCTTGCAACCGGTGTTCGTCGTATTGAAGCCACAACATCAGAGACTGCAATTCATTATCTATCACACAGATCTTCACTTCTTAAAAAAGTGGAAGGGATGGTCATGGATAAAGAAGAGCGAGCTCTTGGCAAACTGGAAAATCTTTTCAAAGAACTAAAAGACAAACAAAAAGAAATTGAAGCATTAAAGGATAAAATTCAATTGAGTGAATCAAAGGACCTATTCAACAATGTTGAAAATATGGGTGGTGTTGATGTCGCAATCGTTGAAGCAAGTCCAGACAGTGACCTTAGAAAATTATCAGACCTTTTTATCAGCAAATATCAGAATGGTGCGATCGTGGTTTACAATGTAAATGGCGACAAGGCCGCAGTGCTTGTACGCGCTTCTAAAGCGGCTTCGAAACTTAACGCTGGAGATGCTCTAAAGGAGATTCTTTCTGTGGTTAACGGACGTGGCGGTGGAAAACCGGATATGGCCCAGGGATCTGGAGAAGCAGCATTAATCGCTAAGATTGCTCCTCAAGCCAAAAGTGTATTAAAAGCAAAACTAGGTTAATTGCATGAAAAAAATTGTTCTGCTATGTTTATGTTTATGTTTATGTTTAGTGTTCTCATTTGTTTTAGGCTGCACAAAAAATAAAAAAGAAGCTAAAATTCTAAATGTTGCTCTTACCAGTGACATCTCAACTCTTGATCCTGTTAATTCCTATGACAACGTTTCAGGAATGATTATTTACAATATTTGTGAACAGCTTTACGAATATCATTATCTCAATCGTCCTTATGAACTTCAGCCTCTGCTTGCAGAGGCAATGCCTACAATTGAAAACAAAGGGCAAAAATATATTATCAAACTAAAGAAAAATATCCGTTATCATGATCACCCTGCTTTCAAAGGGAAAGTAAGAACTGTAACGGCAGAAGATTTTATCACGCAATTTAAAAGACTATCATATACACCTCTTAACTCTACCGGGTGGTGGGTTGTTGATGGAGTTATAAAAGGCGTAAACGATTTTAGAAAAACTGTCGGTAATGATTTTCAGAAATTTAAGACGACTTCTATTTCAGGTCTTAATGCAGTGGATGACTACACACTGGTTATCGAACTCGTACAACCTTCTCCACAGTTTATTTATAAGCTTGCAATGAGTTTTGTCTCTCCTGTTCCGATAGAAGTTGTTGAGTATGATAAAAATGATTTGAGCCACAACCCAATTGGTACCGGGCCTTTCCTTTTGAAGAAAATGAACGCAAAGGAAATTAATCTTGTGAAATTTCCTGAGTATCACGAAAGTTTTTATCCCTCACAAGGAGATAGATTTACAAATAGCCGTGGCCTGCTGAAGGACAGTGGTGAAAAACTTCCTTTCCTTGATGGTGTTGATTTTATCGTTGTAAATGATAACATTTCACGCTGGGAAAAATTTAATCAGGGTAAACTTGATTTTATTGTTCTACCTCAGGAATTTTATAATCAGGTCTTTGATGATGTTGGAAATCTTAAAGAAGAAATCAAATCGAAGAATATGCGACTTCAGACTATTCCTACTCTAACTTACTGGTGGCTTGCCTTTAACATGAAAGATCCTTTGCTGGGTAAAAACCTGAATCTTAGAAAGGCTATTGCTCACGCAGTTGACATGAATAAATATATCCAACTTTTTACTAATAACACCGGACAAAAAGCGAACTCGATTTTACCACCAGGTGTTTTAGGTTATAACCCTTCTGCAACTCTCCCTTACGAGTATGATTTAGAAAAAGCACGCGACTTTTTAGTTAAGGCCGGATACCCAGGTGGAAAAAATCTTCCGGAGCTGGTTTATGATACGAGAGCTGAATCTAAAATCAGTAATGATCAGGCAGTATATTTTAAATCACAGCTGGCATTGATTGGTATCAAACTAAAAATCGTAAATAATAATTTTAAAGTTTATCTTGAAAAATCACGCACAGGTCATCTGCAGTTTTTTCAAGATGGATGGACTCTAGATTATCCGGATGCTGAGAATATTTTTCAATTATTGATCACTGTGAATCATCCACCTGGCCCGAATGCATCTTTTTATAGCCGTCCCGAGCTTGATGCTTCCTATGAGAAGTTAAGTAAACTGCCGGATGGAGAAGAGAAAAAAGCGCTGATCGTTAAAATGGAAAAAATGGTGAATGATGATGTTCCGTGGGTAATGCAATATTATTCGAGAAACTTTATTTTATATCATGATTATGTCAAGAATTACAGGCCTTCAGATTTGATCTGGAGTTACCCGAAATACATAAGAGTTAAGTAATCAATCTGCCGGATATATTGAGTTCATAAACTCGCATATACCCGGAAGGCTTTTTTAAATTGAATCGCGATTTACGAGATACGGTGAGATAGAAGTACTTTTCGAATTATGAACTCCAAACCAAGCTGCTCTCAAGCATGCAAAAAACTCTTGCCCATTCGCCATCATATAAGACGCTTCATTCTTGAAATTTAATCTGAGATTATCTGACTATTCTGGTTTGCGGCAAGAAATTCCCAACATCTCCCTGAAGGCCCTCTCATCTTATTACTTCTTTTTGGGAAGCCGATATTAAATCAAGATTCAAAGACTGCACTTTGAATAAGACGTGAGTTTAAATATGAGAAAATTTTTTGAGTTACCAGTTCTTTTTATGATTACTCTGACCTTTACGTGCTCGATGGCAATTGCCAAAGACTATGTCATATACAGCATCGCTCAAGACATTCCGATGGGAAATAAAGACGAAATTATCAGAAAGAATTTTTATATCGACATGGGTTCAAGCCAAGGCGTAAAAAAAGGAAGCGTCCTTGATGTTTACCGCGTAATTTCAGTGCTGGATCCATATGAAAGCAAAAAACGCTTCAATCATCGAATCAAAATCGGTGAAGTTAAAGTCCTGCACGCTGAGGATACATCTGCAATCGGAGTTTTAAATAAGCTGGAAGAAGGCGAAGACACACCGGTGTTTGAAGTCGGTAAAATGATGATTGGTGATATCGTCAGTGTAAAAGTGAAGTAGAGGCGAAAAAATTATTCAGATTTGTTATGTAAGATGGTTCTTCTTTCCTTAAGGAGATCCGTCATCTTGTTGATTGCCTCGATAGATTTTTCCAGACGCTCAATTTCTTTCGGTTCAACATTCACATTTTCTTTAATTGATCTCAGAACAAATGTCGCCATACCATGTGCTACAACAATATGATTTGAAATATCATGAAGAAACTTACGCTCCTCTGCCAAAACTTCTTTAATTGCTTCATCACTCATCTAAAACCTCACAGGATATAAATATTGTATCATGGTTACTCAATTTTTTTGTATTTTAACAAAGAGACTTCCAACACAGATTCTTTGACGGCCTGGTACTTTACCCACAGCAGATAATCCTCACCTTTCGTGAGTTCTGTTAATTGATGGGGGTAGACATGTATTTCCTTAATTTTTAGTCCACTATAAAAGCCTTTGAAGTGAAAACGAAAAAATGTTTTCCTTGATTTAAGGGCCATGCGTTTTGCCTGACATCGACTAAGAATGAGAATCATTTGCTGCATAATTTACTCCAGTATCATCACGATTGAATTTGCAAATGATCACGAAAGTTTTTAGAGTAAGATGCCGAAATTAAGTTATCTAAAATTATCGAAGGTTCAATTTATGATTAAAGAATCAACTATTTCAAAACTCTTTCTGCGAAAGACTTCGAAATCACCTCACAGAAAAGCTATCGGATGGATTGAAGGCACCGAACTTCATTTTTATAATAACGATGAGTACCAGCAGAAAGTCCGTATAATCTTCTACGGTCTCACAAAAATTGGCATCCTGCCTCAGGATCACGTCGCTATACTGGCCCAGACTTCTAAGGAGTGGCACTTCTTCGACATAGCAAGCTTGTGTGCCCGCGCTGTTGTCACGCCGGTTTACCCGACTTATCTCGCTCATGAAGTTGAGTACATTCTTAATCACAGTGAAACAAAAATTCTGATTCTTGAAAACGAAGCTCAGTTTCAGAAAATTTTGGAAATTCAGGACAGGCTTACGCATGTCCTGACGATTGTGGCGTTGAGAGATATTGCTGAAGCTTCTGTTGAAAAACTTTCCAAGAAAATTATTTTTCAGAGTTACCAAAAATTTATCGACAATGGTGTTCTTGAGTCTCAAAATTCTCCTAAACTTTTTGAAGCATCGGTTGAATCAAGTGACGGCCAGGATAATGCTTCGATCATTTACACTTCAGGAACTACCGGTGACCCGAAAGGTGCATTGATCACTCAGCATGCTTTTATCAGAATGCTTGATAACGTTCACACCGGGTTAAAGACCAATATTCTTCCGACAGACAGAACTTTGACTTTTCTACCGCTCTCTCATGTATTCGGAAGATGCGATTCCATGCTCAATCTTGTTTTCGATTTTGAATGTGTTTTCGCTGAATCAATGGACCGTGTAGTAGACAACCTTGCTGTCGCAAAGCCAACTCTTCTTTTAGCTGTTCCAAGAATTTTCGAAAAAGTTTATTCTAAAATTCTTGAGAATATTCAAAAAGAAAATGATTTGAAGAAAAAAGTTTTCGACTGGGCGCTAAAAACTTCAAATGATTATTTTGAACTTATCAATCGTGACAAAGCACCTGGCACATACCTGATCTTACAAAAAAATATTGCTTATAAACTCGTTTTCGAAAAAATCTATAATCGCTTCGGCGGACGCATTCGTTTTCTAGTTTCAGGCGGAGCTCCTCTTTCTCCAGAAATTATGAAATTTCTTCAAAATGCTAACCTTACTATTCTCGAAGGATACGGACTTACTGAAACAATTGCTCCATGTATTTTAAATCCTCCGGTAAGACAAGTTCCCGGTGCTATCGGGATTCCGCTTGGTGATGTGAAAGTAAAATTTGCAGCTGATGGAGAAATTCTTTTAAAAACAGAAGCACTTTTTACTGAATATTACAAAAATAAAGAAGCAACAGCAGAAGCTTTTAAAGATGGCTGGTTTCAAACTGGCGACATCGGAGAGCTTACAACTGATGGCTACGTTAAAATAACTGATAGAAAAAAAGACATCATTATTACAAGTGCCGGTAAAAATGTTGCCCCCCAAAATATTGAAAATATCATGAAGCTGCAAAGACATATTTCAAATGCAATGGTTGTCGGTGATCAAAGAAAATTTCTGGTTGCGATTGTAAGTATTGACCGCGAAGCCTTTTTAGACGAGCTCGAATCAATTGGAATTACCGGAGTACCGACTTATGAAGAACTGGCAAAAGAGCCAAAAGTTTTCGAAGTTATTGACCGTGAAATTCAGGCAGTGAATGCGCAGCTTGCGAGTTTCGAAACACTGAAAGGATTTCTTGTTGCACCGAGTGACTTTACCGTAGAAAACGGTCAGATCACACCTTCTTTAAAGCTTAAGAAGAAAGTGATTCTAAAAACCTATGGCAAAGAAGTAGACGCTCTGTATAAAAAGCTTGAAAGCTAGCTCTAATCATAGCGAACTCGAATGAAGTATTACTAACTGAATTGACAATAATCCCAATGACAGCTATAAACTAAGATTCAGAAATCTATTTTAGGCCGCATCAGGCATTGGGAGATATCCATGGCAAGAATTACAATCGAAGACTGCTTAGAAAGAGTAGAAAACAGATACGAACTAGTTCACTTGGCGACGAAGAGAGTAAAGCAACTAAGAGAAGGTGCTGAGCCTCTAGTTAAGTCTAAAAACAAAGAAGTTGTAACAGCTCTTAGAGAAATCGCTGCTGGTAAAATTAAGCACGCTCCTATCAGCGAATACGATTCAGACGAATTCTAATTCACAATTAAAATTACAAGAACTTATAAAACCGCCTAAAACAGGCGGTTTTTTTTTGCTTATTTTTTAGGCAACTCTTGAACATCAAAATTTATGTATTAAAAAAAATGGTCCGATAGGTTTACTAGAAGACAGTTGGAAGTTTTTACAAGAAACGGGGAATTGTACGAATGCGAGATTGTCTTTGAAAAGAGGCCGGTGGAGACCGGCCTCTCTTTATTAAATTAGTTAAGACTAGAGTGATCAAACTCTACTGGAGAATGTTTTTGATCACTACTTTTTTAAAGCGATTTTTAAAACTTCATCAAAATGCGATACTGGATAAAACTTCATTCCCTTTCTATGCAAAAGAGGAACTTCCTTCAAATCTTTTTCATTTTGTTTCGGAAGAATAATATTTTTAATTCCAGCTCTCTTCGCTGCTAAAACTTTTTCTTTAATCCCACCAACCGGCAGAACCTTTCCAGTTAAACTTAATTCACCAGTCATGGCGATATCAGAATTAACTGCTTTGTTTGTTGCAAGAGAGTAAAGAGCAAGCGCCATTGTAATACCTGCAGATGGACCATCTTTCGGAGTCGCACCAGCTGGCAAGTGTAAATGCACTTCGTGAGCAGCAAGATAGTCTTCACTCTCATGCTCATCTTTCTTAACAACAGCAGCACCTTTTTTCGGAGCTGGAGTTTTCTTCGCAAGAGCTGCAGCATCAGTATCAATCTGATTCTGAAGAATTTTTTTAACGTATGAGTACGCCAGACTTGCAGACTCATTCATTACGCCACCAAGCTGACCTGTAAGCTTGAATCCTTTTCCTTTTAAAGGAAGAGTTTCAATGAAAAGAATTTCCCCACCGTACGCTGTCCATGCAAGACCTGTCACAACACCTGGTTTATTTTTCTTTTCTGCTGAATCAGAATGAAAACGTGGAGTTCCCAGCATTGATTCCAGATTTTCTTTTGTCGGCGTAAATCTTTTAACTTGCTTTTTTCCACGTGAAACTTTTTCAAGAGCAGCACGTCTGCATAGCTTGGCAATGTGTTGCTCAAGAACACGCACACCAGGTTCACGAGCATAGTCTGCGATAATTTTCTTTATAACTTCCAAGTTTAATAAAATATCTATTTTTGTTAATCCGTGTTTCTTCAACTGACGTGGAATAATCCATTTAGTTGTAATCGCCACTTTTTCTTCCAGCGTGTAACCAGAAAGCTCGATAACTTCCATACGATCCAGAAGAGCTTCTGGAATGTCGTTGATGTAGTTGGCAGTAGCGATGAATAAAACTTTTGATAAATCAAAGGGGATATCTAAATAGTTATCGATGAACATTGAGTTTTGTTCAGGATCTAAAACTTCAAGCAACGCCGAAGCAGGATCACCTTGAAAACTTTTTCCGATCTTATCAATCTCGTCGAGCATGATAACCGGATTATTCACTTCAACACGCTTAAGTGCTTGAATAATTTTTCCTGGCATTGCTCCAACGTATGTACGTCTGTGTCCTTTGATTTCAGCTTCATCTCTCATACCACCAAGAGAGAAACGATAGAACGTTCTCCCAAGAGCAGCAGCGATTGATTTACCTAGAGACGTCTTCCCTACTCCGGGAGGACCTGCTAGGCACAAGATTGTTCCATCGTAACCGGGTTTTAGTTTTCTAACTGCTAAGAATTCTAAAATACGCTCTTTCGGTTTTTCTAATCCATAATGATCTTTTTCAAGAATTTTTCTTGAAGCATTGATGTCGATCCCATCAGTCGTTTGTTTTTTCCATGGCAGATCAATCAGCCATGTTAAATATGTACGAGCAACGTTATACTCCGGTGAAGAGTCTGGAATCAGTTCTAAACGCTCTAATTCTTCCTTGGCTGTTTTTAAAACATCTTCGGGCATTCCCACTTTTTCAATTTCTTCTTTAATGCGTTTGACGTCGCGAGTTTTTTCATCCTCTTCCATACCAAGTTCAGAACGGATAACCTTTAACTGCTCACGAAGAAAATACTCTCTTTGATACTTATTAACCTTATCGTTCACTTCATCAGAAATTTTCTTTTGAATGTCAGCTACATCTTTTTCGCGTTTTAAATACACTAGCAATTTTGCAAATCTTTTTTTAACAACAAGTGTTTCTAAAAAATCTTGCGCTTCAGGAATATCGAGAGAGATTGCAAAAGCTACTAAATCAGCAAGTGATCCTGGTGACGGCGAGTTTAACATCGCAAGCTTCATTTCTTCATTAAAATATGGATTTATTTCAGAAAGTTTCTTAACTTGGTTAATGACCGATCGAGTGTATGCATCAAGCTCTTCATCAGTTTCTAAAATATCATCGAATACTTCAATGCGAGTTCTTAAGATTGGAGACTCTGATAAAATTTCTGAAGCCCTATATCTCTTCATACCGTGAACAAGAACGTTCACTGATCCATCAGGAAGCTTTAACTTCTTAACGACTTTGCATAGAACACCTACTTTATAAATATCCCCAGACTTAATTTCTTTTTTATCAAAATCGATATCTTCCTCTGGGATTACAGATCCGTCTTCATCTTTTAAATCATTCTTAACTAAGTTAAGAGCAACATAACCAGATTTCAAAAGAGCTTCATCAAGCTCTGGAGTGAATTTTTCTTCACTTAAAATAATAGGAGCAATCATTCCTGGGAAAATCGGGCTGTTCATGATTGGAATGATGACTACAACTTCAGGAAGTTTCGGCAGATCATCTTTACTGCTAGGTTTTAATTTTACTCGGAAATCGCTTTCTAAATCTGACATTATTTAACTCCAGGAAATTTAATTTTTTAAATCGATAACAAGACGGCCGGGGTTTTCTAGATAAAAAACGTCAGCAATTACTTTGCTCTTAAGTTTCATATCCAGCGAGATATGATTTGATTCAATAGGGAAGAAATTAATTTTTTCAATATAGCGAGTGCTCTCAACAGTCTTCAAATCTTTAGCAATCGTCGTTTCAAAAATATCAAGATACAACTTTCTGTCTTCAGAAGACATGTGACCGTAAATTTTTGGAATTTGATTTGTAGAAAAATCGATAACGATTCTTTCAAAACCTTGCTTCGGATTGTATGACTGACGAAGAGATTTTAATGACGACTGAAGCTTCACTCCACCGTTATGGAAAACACCTTTTTCAATGTAGATTGAAGTTTTGTTGCTGCTTAATTTTCTAATTCTTTCTTTTAAAAGATCTTGTGCAAACAACGATGATGTTAAGCAGAAAAATGAGAGAGATATAACCAAAATTTTCATAAGGGCCTCAACTAATTATACTATTGAAAAGTATAAATCAGCTAAGCCCTCTTTGCTACTTAGATTGTCTTATTATTTCGAATGATTGAAGAGGTAAGACTACACACAATTAGACTCAAAATGAGACCGACAAAAAATCCACCCGGCCCGCTGCCATTGCCTCCACCGCTCAAGTCAACAGTACCGCAGGCCATACCATCTTCTCTTTTTTTTCCTGAAGAAGTTGATGCACCCTTAAGCGCATAACTTGATAACGCATAGGTGTTGATCGCATCCGGGCATTGAGTATTGTCACTCAATTGATCATTTTTTGAAGAGACCAAAGAATATGTCGAATCACCATTGTCTTTCACAATGGATGCACTGACTAAATAGAAAAATAGAGGATCTTCAAAGTATCCGGACGAGGGAAAATAATCTAATTTCGTAAATGGCAGCCCTGCTGAAGTTGTTTCAACTAATACCGGTGTTACAGAAATCTCGAAATTATTATCCGACGAAAGTACTCTGTTAATAGGAATTCTTACTGTTGACTCAATATTAATCCATCCATCGGACTCTTGAGTATATTTCGGGCTTACAACATATGAGGAAGAATCTCGCTTCACTCCAATTACAGCTTTGAAGGATGAATACAGAGATTGATTAATGACTTTCAATTCAACATACAGATTGCTCATTGAAAGTGAGTCCCAATTGATATTTGAATAATCCATCCTGAAATAATCCTTCTGAGAAAGACTTATTTCCTGAGAAGAAAAATAACCTGTAAAACTATTTCCGACTCCAGAGATCACATTATCTTGAATATCAAATAAGGCCCGTGAATCATTTTTGTACTGCATGTAATCTGTAGGTACATCAAGTCCGCATCGTATAGTGACTTTGCCGACATTTACTGAAGAACTATTAAGTTTTACCGCTTGTGGATAGCCTTCAAAAGAAGAGCCGCATGACTGAAGAAAACTTCCACGGTATTTTTTTGAAGTTGCACAGAAATCATTGCGAACACTGTCGTATTTTGAAGGAAGCCCGACTATTGCGATGGGACTGGTATAAATATAGTATTGATCATTTTTTTTAAGGCCATCAATAGTAAATGATCCATCAGCATCACTAATGATTGAACCAGCAACATGCCCTGTGCTCACTGAAATCGCCTGAACATGCGCTCCAAACACTCCAACCAGCCCGTTTCCACCGATGACTTTCCCGAAAATTGAACCTTTTGATGAATTACCATTAGGATAAATTGAATATAGTCCGGCCACGTCGTCATCTGAAATTTGATTCTCCCCTCTAGCCAATGAAAAAAGCATTGTCGAGCCTGCAACCTGACTATGTCCAAGACCTAAAAAATGGCCCATCTCATGAGTGATAACATTACCTAAATATTTTTCATCATTTATATTTAAAGAAAATGGGACTGCATCATTCAAAAGAATATCTGCTTCTAAAATTTCACCGCTGGTGTTTTTGAAATAAACTTGAGTCACTCCAACAACTCCAGATCCGCTAAAGACTGAAGGGTCTGTTGAAAAGAAAAGTTCATTGACACCAGTTTGATTAGTTCCACTTGTAGAATTTTTTCTAATTGAAATTCTTGATTTGCCATTCCATTGAGCAGCTCCGGCCGCTGCCTGAGCATCGACAAGTGCATTTGAATATCCTTGAGTGTTTGACGGATTCACATAAATATCTACAGTGGAAATATTGCTCGACCAGTGAACGATGGCACTCGAACCGGTTAAATTTTTTACATAAGCATCAGCATTTGTAAAACAAATGCATGCTGAAAGAAAAAATAAAAACTGAAAGGAGTATTTATTCAATTATGTGCTTACACCTTTTTTAAGCTTCCACCAGATGGTCGCTCCACTCGTCATGAAAAGTGCGAAGAATGCCCACATGGCCATGGCTCCGTTCTCCCCATTTTTAGCATCTTCATCTTCCTGGGCCGGAGCACGCTTTTCAAAATTTGGTTCTTTTGTAAAAAGACCTCTTGCTATTTTCCCTTCTATTGCCGGTTTAAAATTCGGCTCTCCATCAGGAACTCGTGTAATTTTATATTTCATTTTGAGCATGTCGATCATGCGCTCTTTCTTTACCTGGCCAATATCATTGTCATAAGGAAAAACACTCGAAACATAAACAGTCTTTCCATCTTCGTCATGGATCTTATATTTTCCCATCGTAAAATTGCTGATATAAATTTTGGATTCAACTTTTTTCAAAAGTAGAAATGATTTTTCTCCAATGGCAAAGTCCGGTGCTCCATCAATAAACGATGTTACTCCATTGACTGTTCCACCTGTCATAGTGATTTTTAAAAATTCACCATCCAGATCACCACTTTCCAGATTGTAAGACTCGCCGACAGTAAAAATATAATCTGTAAGGATCATTCCCATCTTATTCATGAAAGATTTTTTTTCTTTCAAGACGACTTCCGCAGCACTACTTGATTCCTCAACCAGTTTATCCAGAGGCATCAGTTGAAAAGATGTCGCATGAACATTTATACTTAAAAGAGACCCTACAAGCAGCACGAATAAAGTTATTTTTGGCACAAACATTCCCCCCGAGAATTAGTACCATTTTATCGGTTTTTCTCTGGGGTAATTGACGAAAAAAAATGAATTTTATTGTCTAAAAAATAGACACTTTTTAGATCATAAATGGCTGTAATTAAAACTCGATCTCATGATGGGAGATTTCTGCAAAAAAAGTATTTTGGTCAATTACTACGACTGTGTTGCCTGTGCCAGATAATTGGTGCAATAATTCGGCAAGCGGTGGGTACTCATGTTGAGAAAGTCCACTAGTAAGGTTCTCAAATATTATCAAGGCACCTTGAATTTTTTTATCCAAAAGTGAAAGCAATTGAAGTCTCTGGCGCTCTCCACCAGAGAGAGAAATCAGCGTTCTGTCGAGAGAAAGATAATCTAGTTTTAAAATTTTGAAGTACCCCCAGATTCTTTTTCCTTTGGGAGTCAGTCGAATATGACTTAGAACATCCGATAGTGGTTTGCTGAAAGATTCATACACTGTCATTGTGCCATCAGAAATATCTGCATAATATGGCTTTAGCTTTTTCCCCTGACAATCTTCACAAACGAACTCTACGTCTTCCATAAAATGCATTTCAACTGTCTTCACTCCACGCCCTTCACAACTCTGGCACTGACCAAGCTCAGAGTTTGAAGAAAAATGCCCTTCTTTCAAACCTAATTTTTTGGAAACTTCCAGACCTGCAAAATATTTTCGCACAAATCCGCCAAGATCTGTATAAGTGGCCACAGTGGAACGTGAACTAATTTTATCAAGACTACTGTTAATAACAATGACGTCAGTCATGTCATTAATACCCTTCAATTTTTTGAATTCATAATCTGAAAACGTCAGCCTTGTTCCATTTACTTCTTTATTAACTTCATTAGCAATAATATTTACAATGAACGAAGTTTTCCCTGTTCCCGACTCTCCATGAACCCAGTTGATAGCATCTTTCTGAATTTCAATTTTCTTTTTTGTAAGTCCTCTGATGCTCGCATCACAAAGTTCAATGAAATGTTTCTTTTTATCCAGATCAAAATCAAACTCAGGCAGCTTAACTTTTTCTTCTTTATATTTCCCTTGATATAAAACTTCCCCGCCTCTTCCACCTGCATAAGGTCCCATTAGAATGAGTTCATCCGATGTCGATTTCAAAAACTCAGAATGCTCTACCAGTAAAATTGTATTTCCCTGATCACGCAGTTTTCTTAAATACTCAATCAATTTTTTCTGAGTAGAAAGACTCAGGCCCAGACTTGGTTCGTCTAATACAAACAGCGATTGCGAGCCTTCATAGGAAAGATACTTTGAAAGAAGTAATCTTTGATACTCACTCGAGCTCATCGACCTGACTTTGCGTGTATTTTGTAGATGTCCCAGTCCGATATCCACTGAAACACAATAGAGTCTTTCCAATTTTTCAAATGTGCTAATTAATTTTTCATAAGTAAGAACAGCTTTCAGATCCACTTTAATTTTTTTTAATTCTTTAAATGCATCAGAAAGATTTAATTTCAAAAAACCCTTATAAGTCACAATCTCATTCTTCAATACAAGCGAAACCCTTCCTGCTTCCTCAGAAATTCTTGTCCCTTCACATGACTCACAAAGAATTTCAGTCTGCATGCTTCTCATATAGATGCGAATGTTCTTTTTATATCTCTGGGTTTTTAAATACTCAAAATAATCATTAAATCCTTCGTATTTCCCGCTTCCTTCATAAAGAAATTTCCACACACTTTGTGGCAAATCTTTAAACGGATTATCCAGATCGATTCCCTGCTTTTTTGCTTCTTTCAAAAATACCGGAAACATATGCTGAAAATGCGAAAAATTTAAAAAATTAATCGCCCCTTCTCTAATCGATTTGGTCATATCTTTAACCAACTTCTCACGATCATAAACCAGAATCGCTCCATGTCCTTCACAGACAGGGCACGCACCCAATGCATTCAGCGGTGAAAGTGCTTCAACACTGGTTATTTTCTGCACCAATGACTTTTCCTGACAAACAGGACATCTATACTCCAAGGAGTTTTTAAACTGATTTTTCTTCTTACTAATAAAGCCAAAAATAAAAAGCTCTGCACCTTCCTGCAGTTTTACTTCTTTAAATTTCGTAAGGATGCTGTCGAGATTTTTTTTCCTTACCCTGAAGAGCTCATACCATGTGTCTTCTTCATTAAAATCTTTAACCGATTTCTCAAACGATCTCGCCGGATGCATTTCATTCGACACAGACCTGCGATACTCATCGGCCTTGCAGAACAAATGATAGATTTCTTCATCACTACTTTTTTCAGTCTTTAATTTCGCTACGATTGTTTCGATTTCCATATATTTTTCATACGGCACATGGTGATCTGGACAAACGAATGATCCGAGTTCCATGAAAATTTTCTGTACTCTCTCGTGTCCTCCCAGTACATCCAATGCCACGGGACGAGAGTTAATAACTGGATTATGCTGGGGAAGACCCCACGCCGGTAAAACAGGATAGATACTATCAACATCAACTGTATGGGGAATTTCCCAAAAGAATTTCATATCTGTTGGAAGTGAATTAATAAATCGTCTTTTCGATTCAGTAAGAAGTGTATGAAAAGCTAATGAACTTTTTCCTGATCCCGATGGCCCAGCGATACATGTGATTTTCTCTAGTGGAATATCGATATCAATGTTTTTTAAATTGTGTGTTCTCGCTCCGCGAACTTTAATGACTTCAAGGTTTTGCATGAATCGAATCCTAGACTTTATAAATAAATTTGCCTACGAACAATTTGTGGACAACTTACGGACTAATTTAGGCAAAAAAAAAGCCTGCATTACTGCAGGCTTCGTATACTGTGACAATAAAGTCGAAAATATTATCTTTTTGAGAACTGGTATCTTTTTCTCGCACCAGATCGCCCTGCTTTTTTACGTTCAACTGCTCTTGGATCTCTTCTTAAGAATCCAGCAGCTTTTAACTCAGGACGTAATCCTGGTTGAACTTTAATTAGCGCTCTAGCGATACCAAGCCTGATCGCCCCAGCTTGTCCAGAAATCCCGCCACCGTTTACATTAATTACGAAATCGAATTTTTCAACAAGCTTAGTTAAGTTTAGAGGTTGGTTAACAACATAAAGATTAGTTTCTTGTTTGAAGAAATTTTTAAGATCTCTTTTATTGATTGTAATTTTTCCTGACCCTGCGGCCATGTAAACTCTTGCAACAGCAGTTTTTCTTCTACCGATTGCGTGTGTGTCGTATGTCTTACCTTTTGCAGCCATGATTATGATCCTTTAATTATCTTAATTTATATTCAGTTGGGTTTTGAGCAGCGTGGTCATGAGATGCACCTGCGAAAACTTTAAGTTTTGTTAACTGTTTTCTTCCAAGAGTATTCTTTGGAAGCATACCTTTAACAGCTTCAAGAAGGATTAATTCGGGGTGTTTTTCAAGTTGCTCTTTAGCAGTTCTTTTCTTGATTCCACCTGTGAAGTTTGTGTGCCAGAAGTATTCTTTATCAGTCCACTTTGCACCAGTGAATTGTACTTTATCTGCATTGATAACTACTACGTAGTCACCAGAGTCAGTATTGTAAGTGAACTTTGGATTTAACTTTCCTCTAAGGATGTCAGCGATTTGAGTTGCTAATCTTCCCACGACTTGGTCTTGAGCATCTACGACAAACCATTTTTTGTCTGCTTCAGCTGGCTTTAGAACGAACGATTTTTGAGTATACATAAACGCTTTCCCTTAAAGTGATCCCTTCAGTAATAGATTTCGAGTTCGAAAAATTACGAAGTATTATTCAAATATAATTTGCAGAAAAATGCAAGTGTTGTCTCTTATAGCGAGTTATACGGCCCTCCGTCAAGCAATTCTTCGAGAAGAATCTGAAAAGATACTGAACTGACGCGCGTTAGTTAAAGGCTAAAAAAATCCTATTGAGAGATGGAAGCGCCCGACTGAGTCTCGGTTTTGATCGGGATAAGTTTTGCGTTGCAGTTTAAATCCGTAGTCGAAATCAAGGGACCCAACCGGAGTTAGGTACTTAAGTCCTGCACCGATAGAGGTTCTAAGTTTTGTAGGCTTAAAATTATCCACAAAGACACGCCCAGCATCGAAAAAGACACCAACCTGAACAGCGTCAGTAATGTTATAACGAGGTTCAAATTTAAACGCTGTGAAATAGGCTTCATTCTGAACAATGACTTCTCCAATAGGAGTTCCATTCAGAAGCCTGTTGATTTCACCATCGTCGTAACCGCGGATTTCATCATAACCATCGAGTCTGAAAACCTTAATACTCGGAATGTAGCCGTGAGTTTTAGGTACTCCATTGGCATTTAGGATCGGATTTCCGTTGCTGTCCTTTAAAATATCCTCTGCAAAGTTTTTCTGGTAACCAGCGGCCAGTGAGAGTGCCAGAGTGAAGTCTCCAACAGGAATGTAAAATCTATTTCTACTGATGACCTTTATAAAGTTCACTTCCAGATCAGTTTGCTTCATTGATCCAAAGTTGGAGTTTGCCCATTCAGATGAAAGAGTAAAGAAAGCGCCTTTTCTCGGATTGATCGGGTCGTCCCTAAAGTCGAAAGTCAACGTAGGTGTGATACCGCCGATATTAAAGTTGTCATTATCTTTTAATTCAGTTGCATCAAACTGAACAATCTTTTCGTACTGATAACGAACTGATGCTGAAAACCATTTTGTAAAAGTTTTAGAGAACTGCGGGGACAATCTTAAAACGTCCGCATCAAATCCATAAAAGCGAATGCGTTGGTACTCTGATGAGACTTCAAATTCTACTTGTGTCTTCAGGTATTGATGGAAGAGATAGGGCTCTGTAAAAGAAGCACGTGCAAGGTATTCGAAAAGATTTTTATCTTCGCTTCTTCTTTTATCATCGAAACCGTCAAGGTTTGTTCTCAAGTTACCCTGCAGCCTCAGCGAAATAGATTTGTTTGTTCCCAATAAATTGTTGTAAGTAACACCGGTTGAAAGTTTTTCTCCCAAATCTGTACGATATCCTGGCGCTACTTCAATCAGACCAAAATCTTTTTCTTTAACCTGAATAACGAGATTGGTTTTCGCACATCCGATATTTTCTACTTCATACATCATATAAGGTGTAATTCTTAGCGAAGAAAAAAGATTGAGTCCAGAAAGACGTTGTCTTAAACTTTCAAGTTTATCAGGTGTGATCAAATCACCTTTCACAATGCTCATTTCATGCGAAGTGAAGAAATCTCTTTTTTCAATTTCGCGACTGATAACTTCAGACTTGGTTTTTAAATTTCCATTAATAATGGCTTCGTTGTAACAAATCTGTCTGTCGAGAGAGATTTCGGGATGCAGTTCTACAAAAACATAGGACTTATCGTAAACCAGCAGACTATTGGCATTTAAATTTGTAATTGTTGCAAAATAATATCCCTCGCTCTGAAAGTAGATGATCATTTTGCGGAGGTCATTTTCAAGTTCAGGAATATTAACAGGAGCGCCTTCCTTATTAGTCAGACTTTCTTTTACCTTTGCAATCAGATTCTCAGGAATCTGATCAAATGTAATTCTTCTGAGCATGACCTGCTGTTTTTCAGTGATTCCATATTCAATCGTCACTGAATCATCATCGTCGTTTGTCATGATTCGAGGTTTTGAAATCTCTACAAAAACAAAGCCACGGCTCAGGTATTCTTTTTTTAAAATATCAGAAAACTCGTCAAAATATTTTCTATCGTAATAACCGCCTTTTGCCAGTGCAGTTCCGGTCTTATCTTGAACTTTCTGAATATCCTCATTTTTAAGGTATAAGTTCCCTCGGTAGATAACATCTCTGATTTTGATCTTGATTCCTTCATTGATAACAAAGAAGTAATTAGTCACAGGAGTTTTTTCAAGGTCAGCTCCCTGGTTCTGGTAATAAGTCACACTGGTCTGATAAAAGCCTGCATCTTCATACTGATCAGAAATAAAATCTGCAAGATTCTGCACATCGATTTTACCAAACTCGTTTTTAATCTTGTCCAGAATTTTTGCGTGCAACTCCTGATGAGAAAAAACAGTATTACCTATGAATTCAAAGTTGATTCGCTCATGAAGCACAATGGTTATTTTTACGTTCACTTCATTGTCATTTCCTGAAAGATCAGGTTTTACTTCGGCGCTAAAATATCCATTAGTGAACAATTCCTTGGCCACCTGATCAAGTTGGATCTTTAATGTCAAGGCATCGTAAGGTTTGTTGATCAAGTCCTTGAAAAAACCGCTGAAACGTTTTTTCATTGCAGGGCTCGACCATTCAATCGTTTTCAAAGCAGCACTTTTCGAAGGTATAAAATCAGCTGCCCATGTTTGTACACACATCAATGTAAGCATTATGATTAAAATAAAGCGTTTGATTAAAATGAGAATGACTTCCTCCATTTTAAATCCGCGCCTAGTGAGTTGGGTGTATTCGTGTTCACGTCTTCAGTCGGCTTAACTTCGTAAATACCTTCTAGAGAAAAATTTTTATTAATATTGAAATTGATGTTCATCTGCTGGGACTGCTCGATAGAGCCGCCGACGGTGCTTGAAAGTGAAACATCGATACGGTTGTTAATCTGTTTATAGATTTTAATTTTCGTTGCTGACTTAAGCCTGCTTGTATTTGAATCACTCTGTGCCGATTTTCCTGAAATCAATGTTGTTTCATCTTCTTTAAATTCCGGCTGAACAGAAAGTTTTACACCCAATGATGAATTTAAATCTTCGTTAATTTTTAACTGATCAACCAAAAGTGTTCCTATGCCCACAGTTGTAACAAACCTTCTTTCGCTTGCTTCAAGGTTTTTAGACATGTCCGAAGTAACTCCTAAAGTCAGCAGCGACAGAAGGTCTTCTTTCGAAAGAGAGGGTTCTGAAGATAAATCTACATTAACTTTAGAAATACTACCCGACAAATCGAGCCTCATGTCGTATTCATTGATTTTGGCAACACCTGTAAATTTTAGGTCTGAAATTCTATTTTTCCCGCGGTCTCTAATTTCAACATATCCCTGATTAAGAGCAAAGTCGTGGCCTTTAAATTTAAACTTGCTGATATTGGGAACTGTTTCAAGCCTTGTATTGATTTCCGGTGAAAGAACATCGCCGGTCAACTGACCGCTGCCACGGATATAAACTTCGGCCATATTATTTTTAATAACCACCGGGCTTACTGTATCAAAAGAAAGATTGAGATCCAGCATTCCTTTGTTTCTCAAAAAATCTTTTTCCGGAAGATATTTTTTATATTGATCAATTGAAACTTTACTATCTTTCATGAAGTCGGTCGGGTCATCGAGAAACTCACCGTGAAGAATCGAAACTTTTCCGTTTAGTTTATAAGGAAGGTCTGTTCCGCTCAAAGTACCGTTGCTGCTGATGATAATGCTTGAACGCTTAAACAGAGGAACTGTTGAGCGATCAATTTTATAATCAAGATTAACCGTAGGATATTTACCATCAAAATAAATTTTTCCGCCTATTTTAAATTCACCTTCACCATAATTACCGGACATGCGTGCAACTTCATACGTTTCGCCTTTTTTAACGATTGTGTAGTCAAAGTTTGTAATGAAGCCCGGTAGATTTCTGATTTTTAATGCGAGATCATCTGCAATCAAAGTAAATTCTTTTACATTGATTTTTTTATCCAACACTAGGGAGTCAGAGCCTTTCACAACTCCTTTCGCTCGTTCAATTTGCTCAGTGACCAGTTCAAGTAGGCTAGCCTTGATGGAAAACTTCTGTTCAATACCGATAACTCCATTGGAAATATTTCTCCCTTTGCTTTGAAAAAAATCATTTCCATCACTCAAACGCAAATCCCATTTTTTTACAATACCGTCGTCCACTTCAATATTATTATATTTCGGATCTATTCTAAGGCTCATATCTCCGCGCTGAATGTTTAGCTGATCGATATTTAAAAAGAATCTTCTTACGCCCAATGACCCCAAACTGATCTGGGTATTTAATTGTGCCTTAATTCTTCCTGTGATTGTGCGATCATTAATATTATGGCCTGAAAAAATCCCCATGAATTCGCGCAAATCATTTGTGTCAATGCTCATCTTGATCGCAGCAATATCTGTATTAAAGCTAAGAAGTGAATCAACCTTGATTTTACCGGCAAGAAGGCTGGCATTTGTTACAATGTCATTTGAGTTAATATAAAAAATGGCATTAGATGCTGATGCCGGAACATTTCCGATAAATGCATTTGCGACTCTAGTTTTAAAGCGTGAGCTGAATTCATCTGTCGTTCCATTGCCATCAAAATCTAAGAAGAGATCGCCATCGTATTCCAAGCTGAGAGCGCGGTAAAAATTAAAATCGCGCAGTCTTAAATTCTGACTTCCACCACTCAGCTCAATATAATTATTGGCAAGATTAATATTAACAGCGGCATTTAATTCTCCGCGGG
The DNA here is from genome assembly GCA_014376445.1 of Bacteriovorax sp. Classification (GTDB taxonomy): domain Bacteria; phylum Bdellovibrionota; class Bacteriovoracia; order Bacteriovoracales; family Bacteriovoracaceae; genus Bacteriovorax. Next base: position 22,759 of record JACMRM010000177.1, read on the forward strand.
CTTTATTAATTTTAATCTGCTTAAAGTTCAAAACCTCTTTTGCAAGAGTAAATTTCATAGCAATTTTTTCAGCTTCTTCGCTGACAACTTTCAAATCAGTTCCGTTAATATCTCCGGTAATATTTAAAGTATTAAGCCCGAATCCACCCTTCACTACATATTTTGCTTCAAAATTAAACTCTGGAATAACTGGTAGTTTTAATTTTCTGAAGACCAATTGAAACATTTTTCTGGAATCAGAAAAATTTGTATTCTTAAAGTCAATATTCAGATTCATTCCTTCATTCTTAGAACCGAATCCTAGAGTCCCTGCCGTTGTGAAATTTGATTTATTGTAAGCACCTTCTAGAGAATAGATCTCCATTTCCAGTTCTTTCAGACCCAGTGAAAAAGACGCCTTCACTTTTCCAAAATTTAAATCTACGACACTGAAGTTGTTCCAATCTACATCAAAATTAAAAACAACATCATCTGGAGGTCCGCTGACTTTCAAAGTGGCCGGTCCGGAACCCGTGATATTAATTCCTGCGACAGGACCCAGTGCCTGCATGTCTATCTTTGAATCAGTCACGCTCACATCAATATTTTTTCCAGAAATTTTCCCAAGAGCTTTAATTTTTGTATTGAGCATTGAAACTTTGACATCAACACCCACTGAAAAATCTTGATTAATTGTAATAGCACTATTTTCAAGATCAAAGCCGCTATTTTTCAGAATATCCTTTTTTCCATCGTGAGAAGTGAGTCTGAATTTTTTAATCTGCATTGCTCTGATTGTAAAAACGGCCCTGTCATCAAAAAGAGCAGCTTCTGCATCACCTGTTAAGGATCCTTTCAGTGTTCCCAGTGATTCTCTGCTCGAGTATAAGAATGTATCTGTGTAAGCATTTTCCAGATGAAGATTGAAGTTAAAATTTGTAAATTTCTTTTTCGACAGATCATAAAATGCTTGAGGTCTCTTTAACAAATAAACTTCCGGACCATTAATCGCCTGAAGCTTCTGTACTGCCAATAATTGTTTCTTTTTTGTCACGGTCCCAGCAATAGATGCCAGCTTAATCCATGGAGTATCGGCTTTCTTTGCTATGAAGCTTATCGTGATATCCGGATTATCGATCTCTCCAATCGTTTCAAATTTTCCAGAGATATCTCCCTTTATACCTGAAATATCTTTGGGAAGAATTTTTGTAAGATCTTTAAAAACACTTTCTATATTAGCGCCAAATGTTCCATTTGAGTTTAAGTGCAGTGATTCACCTTCATTGAAAGCAACTCCTCTCATATTTAATTCATTTTTATCTTTAATTAATTTTAGACTTTCAATTCTCCAGTCATCTTTATCCATTGATGCAAGAATTTCTGCTTTCGAAATAGCAATGGGTGGCAGGTCGGTTTTGTCATGATTGATGAGCACATCAGAAACTTCTGCTCTAAGTCTGATACTTTTTTTTTGTGGAGAAAAAGAAATATGATTTACTTTCAGTGAAGTTCTGTCGACATTCAGTTTAATATTATCTAGGGTAATGATATTAAATCTTACTGGCAGTTTCTTTAAAATGTCACTGTAACCAGCAAAAATTATTTTAGTATTTAATTTGCTTATTTCAGTATCGTCATCACTTTTTTTATAAACATTTAGATTAACGGCTCCTTCTCTGATGCTGACTTCATCAATCTCCAGTTCATTCGAGATGAAGCTCGAGTATGTAAATGCCACTTCCAGCTCCCGGGCTTCAATTGAGACATCAAGCAATGCCGGATCATACTTGGAAATTTTCACATTTTTAAAAGTTGTTGATAATGGCCAGAGGCTGAAGTCCACTCCAGTGAAATTTAATTTTGCGCCGAATTTCTCGGTAAGGATTTTAGAAACCTTCATCGAAGCTTCCTTCGAAAATTTTTCAGAGTGTATAAATCTCCACCCACCATACAAAGTGAGGAAAGTTATAACTAGGAATACAAGAAGGATCTTATTTAATCTCTTCAATATTTCTTAACCTTTCTCCCACTAATCGGTAGTGTGGATTATATTTTTTTATTCCCACGAATAAATCTTTTGCTGCTTTATATTTTTTTAACTTGAAATAGCTTTCTGCTTTAAGGTAATTAAAGGCCAGCATCTCATCTGGTAGAAGCGGCTCTTCATTAAATGTATCATCGATAATGTCGATCACTTTATGAAAGTCGCCATTATTGAAAAGTGACTGCGCCAGCATAAACTGCACTCCGGCCCTCTGGTCGACTGCAGTTAAAAGCGGAATAACTTTTTCACATAATCTCACAACAACCTTATCCATTCCCAATAAACCAAAGGCCACAATCATATCTTTGCCTTTCGTAATCAGTTCTTCCTCAGACAATTCTTGAATTGAAACCAGAATTTTTTTCTGCTCAGTGATGCTTGGCTCAAGAACTCCGGACATCACATCCATTGCCAGTTGATCATAATCAAAATTGAGAGATGAGTCTTTCTTTTGAGAAGGAGGCAGTATTTTTTTATCTTCCAGACTCTCAGTATTTACTTTTTTAGAATTTAAGAATGTCAGAAATTTTTTTTTATGCTCATGCTTATTCAGTCTCGAAGTTTTTTCAGCAAGACTGAATAAAATATCTTTGTCGTAATAAAATTTTAAAATATATTCATAAGCAAGTTTCCAGCTGACATTAGTCCATTCAATGTCACTTGTAAGATAAGATTTTAAAGCAAATTTGGAATCTTTCCACATTTCAGGATGGGATTCAAATCCATCACAATCTTCCAATGAAACTGAACCTTTTTTTCCTAAAATTGTATCTAGACGCAGGAACTTCTTGTGCGACTTCATGAGACCGATCTCTGCTAAATCTGAAATCATTTGTTTAATTGCAGGTACGCGCTTAAATTCGATCAGGTAATCGAGAACAAACTCTGCGTAGGACTTTGCAAGTTTTATTTTTCCAGCATGAAACGCAACCTTCCACATTTCAAAATAATATTTTTGAGCATGCTCTTCACGAAAAGTTTTATCAATGCTTTCAAAAATTGAAACCAAAGATTCATTGTCTTCAAAACTTTCTCTTGATAAAAGTCTTTGATCCAATTCCTTGAAAATTAATGTCCATTTTTTTTCATCAATTAATTGATGAAGACGTATTACTTCAATAAAAAGTCCTCTCACCGAAAGTTAGTTAAGTTATTGAGATTGTTTTTATTTTAACCCGAAAAAGGTAGGAAAATGAGGGGCGAAATAGTTGCCCCTCATTTTTATTTTAATAGTTGATCGTTTTAGAAGGTAGTCGGTTGGTAGCTCGAACGATAATACAAAATTATGCATTTAAATATCGAGCTACTTTTTATCAAGATTCGCACGCTCTACATAATCACCAGTACGTGTATCGATTTTTAGCGTTTCACCTTCTTTTATGAAAAGCGGAACTCTAACAATCAGACCAGTTTCCATAATTGCTTTTTTCATTGCACCAGAAGCTGTATCACCTTTTAGTCCAGGATCAGTTTCAGCTACTTTGATGAAGATAAAGTGAGGATGTTCAATGGAAATTGGGCGACCTTTATAGTAAAGAACTATAACTTTTGAACCTTCCATTAAATAAACTTTATCATCTCCAACTTGCTCAGTTGTAAGGTGAATTGTTTCGAAGTTTGACTGGTCAAGGAAGTTGAATCCATCCATGTCCGAGTATGTGTATTCCATTTCTTTTTCTTCAAGATCTGGAGTTGTTGCATTTGTTGAAACT
>JACMRM010000178.1 GCA_014376445.1 Bacteriovorax sp.
AAAAAAGTTGTAGCAAAAAAAGCTCCAGCGAAAAAAGTGTTAGCTAAAAAAGCTCCAGCGAAAAAAGTGTTAGCTAAAAAAGCTCCAGCGAAAAAAATTGCTGCAAAAGTTGCACCCGTTAAAAAAGTAGAAGTAAAAAAAGCTTTACCAGCTCCAGTTGCTAAAGCACCTGTTTTGAAATCGGCATCAAAAACAGCTCCAGCTAAAAAAGTAACTGCAGTAAAATCAGCGGTTCAAGCTAAAGTTGTTCCGTTGGAAAAAAATGAATTCTTAAATCTAAAAATTGCAAAATCAATGCATGAGAATCCACCACTAGTGAGCAATGATGCTATTGAAGAAATTCCGCATGATTCTTTAACTCCAATTGTCAGAGAAACTCCAAAAGTCGGGCGTAATGAACCATGTCCTTGTGGAAGTGGATTGAAGTATAAAAAGTGCCATGGAAATATCTAATTAATTTATTTTTAATATGGAAGCCGAATTTATTTCGGCTTTTTTTATAACTTGGCATTGAGATTTTAAACTTACAGAGATATCTGTAGAGACCTAGATTGAAATACCGACTTGTATTGCGAAGTTATTATTTATTTAAATTTTTTGATTAAAGTGGAAATTATTTCATGAGTTTTTTGCTTCTAGTCATTGCATAAATTTTTTGAAATTTTTTATTCTCATTTTTTAAAACAATATGTTTTTTAGATTAATTCATTTATTATTCCCATTTTAGGAATAACAAAAATTTCATTTGATTGAATGGCAAGAAGACGCAATAAACGATGTCATCAATTTCACCTGCCACATCAATCCTAGTTTTTTTTGATAATTAGATGGATTGTTTCATAAAATATTTTATGAAACTTTTTACCCACAAATCGAAAGCGAGCGGCTAAGCTTCCAGACACTCCAGAGCTTGTTTCATTTTTTATGGCCTACTGTAGTCGGCACTCTGAAATTAGATTATGATTAGAAAAATACTTATAAACATGTGGTTATGTTGTTTTTGTGGTGTTTGGGAAAAGACGAGATAGGCCACTCTAAGAAAATAAATTAGATTATTTGTTACCTAATGACTGTTAATATCTTTTAGCTTATTAAAAAGATATAAAAAGGAATCCAAGTGTCGCACTCATTAGTTAATGTTGAAGATGTAAAAATTCCAGATATCCATTTAATCCGTGATGTAAATAAACATCTTCTTCGTGGGCATCGCTGGATTTTCGCCGATTGTTTTAACGGAAATACTCCGACAGGGCTTGCTGTTTTAAAAACAAGAAACGACTCTCTTGCAGTTGGATTAGTCCAGGCCGATACACAGCTTCGTTTTCGTTTATTATTTTTATGTGAAGAACCTTACGTTCGTATGAACAATATTCCTGAAACTCTTTTAAAATGGGCCGACATTCAATTCACACGCGCACTCGAACTACGTGCAAATTTCAGAACTGATGAAACAAACAGCTTTCGTCTGATCAGCGGTGAAGGTGACGGGATGCCAGGACTCATTATCGACATCTACAACGATACGGCCGTCATTAAGCACGATCATCCTGTTTGTGAAAGATTTTATAATCATGCAGGTCTTGCTGCAAGAATTCAATGCGATCTGCCTTATATAAAGAATGTCTATTATAAAAGACGCAATGATGATGAGGTAAAAGGAGTCGATATTGTAGGCAGTCTTCCGGCGGAAGTTCTTTTCAAGGAAAACGGAAGTTTTTTTGCCAGCAACATTAGAGATGCAGCGAAGACCGGATTTTTTCTTGATCAGCGTGATAATAGAAAACTCATTGGGCAGTTTTCTAAAAATAAAAATGTTTTAAATCTTTTCAGTTACACTGGAGGATTTTCTATTTTTGCTGCTCATGGTGGTGCTTCTGAAGTAACGAGTGTTGACATCGCCAAGGCCGCGACTCTCGCTTCATCAAGAAACTTCGAAGTTAATAACCTTCAGATAAAGCACAATGCGATTGCCGCTGATGCATTTCTTTGGATTGATGAGCAGATTAAGTTAAAAAATAAATGGGATCTGGTTATCACTGATCCGCCCAGTTTCGCACCTAACCAGAAAGCAATAGAAACAGCGACTGCAGCTTACATAAAAGTTTTTGCAAGTTCATTAAAACTAGTCAAGGGAAACGGATTGTTTGCTGCTAGCTCATGCTCAAGTCACATTAGTACTGATATGTTTTTGGATATCTGCCGTGAAGCTTTTTCTAAAACAAGAAAGAAGGGGACTTTGGTTTATATGGGCGGACAGCCTTTCGACCATCCTTATCCTCTTGCCATGGATGAACTACGATACTTGAAGTTCGCTCTGTTTAGAGTCGATTAAAAATTATTTGTTATATTTAAATGACTGGCGGGTGCCTTCGACTTCAAGGGCCTGGTACTCGCGCTTCACTTTATCGAGCTCTGTTTGAAGTTTGGTATAGTCATCATAATCGAGAGTGCTTTTATTCATGTTCGGTCTTAGGTCGTTCATTTTTCCGACAATATCAGACTCAACATCTTTTAATTCAAAATAATGTTTTCCAATTAAATATTTTTCTCTGAACTGAGCTTCCCTGTCCGCCGGACAAAAACTGATGTAGCGGTCAGATTTTTTTCCCATATCGAAAGCATGAGTTGGAGTACAGTATTCATCCCACCCTTTTGCAAATCCTTTTTCATAAGCTTCCAGATCAAGATTAGGGTTTCGCGAAAGACAGGTATTTCTGATTTCATCTGTATATTTTTTGGGCGAGCCCACGCGCCCTTGGCGTAATCCAAAAATATTCATATTTTTATCGCAATCTTTTTTATTAATTGTTGAACAAGAAACAAGAGCGACAAGAGTTATAATCGAAAGTGAGTGAAATAAAAATCTAATGAGCATTGACGATCCTTTAAGTGAATTATGACACAGGCCTGTTGAGAGCATCTATTATATTTCACTGTTTCTTGAATTTGTGAAAAAGAATGTCTAGTCTCTACTTACATTTTAAAAATAAGAATACCGGAGCAAAAAGCTTGGTTCAATCATTATTAAAAACACTCGCGTTCGCGCTTGTGATGACTGCTTTATTGTCATGCGGAAAATATTCTGCAACTTCAACTGAGAACAGAAGCATTATCGATGCAGAGATTACTACACTGCAGATGATATTCCCCAATGTTCCTTCAAGATATTCGTGGGCAGGGTGGTATGCAGAGAGCATATACCGTTACATGAATGAGAGGCCGGAGCTTGATGCTCTTTTTACAACTGACATTCTCTTGTCAGATCTTCACATGCTTCATTGTGATAATTTTAATTCATTCACAACTTATCAGAAAAAACGTTTCTGGATTTTATATCTCGCTTCGATTGCTCATGCAGAGTCTGGATTAAATCCGACTCAAACTTATCGTGAACCGACAGATGGAACATTGAGTTCCGGTCTTCTTCAGATCGACCGCGCTTCGGCCAACCGTCACAGCACACCTTATACTGGATTCGTTTTTGCACAAAATGATCTTTACAGTCCTGACCTGAACCTGATGGCCGGACTTTATATTTTAAAGCACCAGCTTGAAGGCGGAATTTATGGTGAGAGACCAGACATTCGTGGAAGGCTCTTCACTAACTCAAGTTATTATTGGTCAGTGCTTGCCTATAAACGCGAAATGATCATCAAAACCTTCACTCAAAATGCCCACGTGAATCTTCCTTTTTGCTCCATTGGAGGATAGGACCACTTTCATTGGCAGTTTACTAGATTCTCATTGGCAGCTCATTGGGGGATTTTAATAGGCAGAATGTGCCGATTCCAATGGGATAATTTGCCTATTTATATTTTGTTTGGATTTTCGTACGGGATCTCCGACAATTAGTTATGGGAAATACAAAATTAAATGAGTCTAGGTCTCTAAAAGAATCTAACCCTTATTCGAAGTTTAAGCAGATTGACGGAAATCATCCGCTGAAAAAGAATGTACCGGAAGCGGTTGTTGAGTACCAGGTTCGTACTCGTCACGGCGGCCAGGTTGCCTTCTTCAACTTTGACCTCGCTAGAGAGTTGGGGCTTATCCCGGAAAATCATCTCGACGAACTTACCGAGGAATTAAAAAAAGAAATCCTGAATACATTTTCGATCGTCATTATCAACGAATACGATCAAATGAATAACTTCAATTTTCCAAAAGACGAAATCAAAGCAAATACCTACATGGCCACAAGATATCTTCAGCTTCAACATCCGTGCAAGAAGGGGACAACTTCCGGTGACGGAAGATCAATCTGGAACGGACAGGTTTCGAAAGGCGGAAAGACATGGGATGTTTCAAGCTGCGGAACTGGAGCAACAAAATTAAGCCCGGCCTGCAACATCAATAAAAAATTCTATCAGACAGGTGACCCGACTGTTTCTTACGGTTGCGGTTATTCTGAAAAAGATGAAGGTTTAAGTTCACTATTTTTTTCTGAAGTTCTTGCAAAGAATGGTCTAGAGACAGAAAGAGTTTTAGGAATTATTGAATTTCAAAAAGGTCTTGCGATTAATATCCGCGTTCACGACAACCTTCTACGCCCTTCACACATGTTTAATCATTTAAAACAAAACAATCTTCCGACTCTTAAACGAGTTGTGGATTATTACATTGAACGCCAGTCAAAAAATAAAATCTGGAAGAATGTTCCGACAGATTCAAAATCAATTTACGACTATTTTTTAAATCAGATGATGGAAACATTCGCAGAAATGTCAGCGAACTTCGAAGACCAGTATATCTTCTGCTGGCTAGACTGGGATGGGGATAATATTTTAATGGATGGCGGGATCATTGATTACGGATCAGTACGTCAGTTTGGACTATACCATCACGAGTACCGTTACGATGACGTTCAGAGATGGTCAACATCGATTAAAGAGCAAAAGCAGAAGGCACGTTACATCGTTCAGTCATTCGCTCAAATCGTAGACTATATTAAAAATGAAAAGAAGAGACCGATTGAAGATTTTAAAAATCATCACTCACTTGTTTCATTTGATAAAAGATTTTTTGACTACAAAAACAGAAATATTCTTACAAAAATTGGATTCACTCCGAAATATGCTGAATTTTTATTAGAGTCTTGTAGAAAAGATGTTGAAGACTTCAGGTCTGACTTTACATATTTTGAAATGGCGAAATCTGTGAAAGGACCTCAGAAAGTACCGGATGGAATTAACTGGAATGCTATTTTCTGTATGCGTGATATTTTAAGAGAACTTCCGCAGTTGATGCTTTCGCGCGGGATGGACGGTCATCTGAATGAAGGAGAGTTCATCGATATCATTAAATCAAGTTATGCTACGAAAAAAGATCTTAAGAGATCTCTTCGCCGCGATTTAAAAATTAGAAGCTACCAGAAAAATTATATTAAACTGATGAATAAAGTGGCCGCGAAATTTAAAATCGCTCCAGCAAAAGTTCTTCTGGATGTTTCCATGAGATCGAGTGTCATCAACAAGTATGACCGTGTAACTGGGGACTCTATCACGAACATAGTTGCGAAAGTAATGAGTAAGAGACCAAAGCTTTCTGCGGAAGAAATCGGCGGTATTTTAAAAGAATTTACTGAATACCAAAACCTGAATCCTGATAAAGACAGAAAACCTTCTAACTTCGAATCGCAAAAAGAACAGTCACGACTGGTAAAGGGCATGCTTCAGATCGTCCGCGAGTTTAGAGATGGGATATGAAAATTGTTCTCTATTCCGGCGGTAACGAAAATGAAAACCGCGTCCTGAATATAAAGGCCCTGAAACTTACCGGTGCCGATGTACCAAAACTCACCTTCATCCCCTCGAGCTCTTACGATGCAGAAGAAGACTTTAAGTTTTTTGTCGATGAATTTTCAAAGCTGGGCGTTCAGCGCTTCATGCATTTCTGCGTAGACACTCCATTTACCAAAACTATGCTTGGTGAAGTTTTAAAAAGTGACCTGATATTTTTAGGTGGTGGAAATACCTTTTATTTTTTAAAACACTTAAAAAAGCATAAGATGTTTGATCATTTCAAGAAGTTTTTGAAGAGAGGTGGAGTTCTTTGTGGATTGTCTGCCGGAGCGATTGTACTGACTCCTCACGTGCATACAGCGAGCTTTCCACATTTTGACCGCGATGAAAATCCCTGGGACATGAAAAATCTTTCAGCAATGAGATTGGTCAACTTTGAGTTTTTTCCTCATTACAAGAACTCCCAAAGATATGATGAAGAATTAAAGCATCATTCAAAAAAATCTAATTTGCCTTTATATGCCTGCCCGAATGGTGGTGGTATTATTATTGAAAACGATGGCCTAACTTTCTGCGGAAAGGTCCATTGCTTTTATCAGGGCAAAAAATTTACGATTTCAAGTTATCTCGGCTAAAGAAAATAGGATATTTTCATGAGAAAAATCAACACATTTATTTTAATTTTTTTATCTGTTTATGACAAAAATGGTTTTTGCAGCGACTGTTGAAAAAGAAGGGCTAAAAATTTCTTGTGATTCGAAAGGCTACCAGTACTACGTTTGTTCAGACGAGTCTAAAAAAATTGCAGTAAAAAGCACTGATAACGGCTGGGTTGCTTTTGCGAAAGATGACAGTGGGATTGTTTCTTTAAAACCTATTTCAACACTTACGAGCACCGGGAAATATTTAACCCTCAATGAAGTACAAGATCTTTTTAAGAAAGCTGAAGTGACTTTTGAGCCTATGGGGTAAAAAATCACTGGCTGCGAAAACAAGTAATTATTCTTTTGGTGCTGTCGATGGTCTTGACCAGATAAAAGCAAGAACACAGACAAGAACTGTTGAAGCAAAAACCTTAATCCATAAATTTATATTGAGACTTGGAAAACGCAAAATGATTATGAGTGAGATCATCACTGTCGCCAGAATTTTTGCTTTCTTTCCAATGACTCCGCGTTCCTGCCAGTCCTTTAAAGGCGGACCCAGGTATTTATGATTTATTATCCAGCCGTGCAGCCTCGGACTTGATTGGGAATAAAAAAATGCCGCTAGAAGAAGAAATGGTGTTGTCGGTAATATAGGAAGAAATGCTCCGATAATTCCCAGAGTGAGGCAGAGATGTCCCAGAATAAGATATGTTATTTTTTTCATGAAACAATGTTGTCAAAATACTCAGCCATATTTGCTTTCAATTCAGTATAAAACGGATTGAAGATTTCCAGCTGGGCAATAGTTTTTCTTGTAACGAGTGATATGGGCCTCGTTACTTTTAATTTTTTATAATACTTGTTTTTAATCTGTAGTTCTTTGCATAGACCCAAAGGAATCAGTCCATTTCCCAGTCCTACCTTGGTCATCTGATAAACGGCGAGAAATGATTCAACATAAATCACGCCACTAGAAAAAAATTGTGGATGTTCTTTTTTTATCGTCGGCCCGATGCTTTTCCATGTCGCAGAGTTTTCTTCAATCGTGATGAGTGGAAGATTGCGATTAGGTTTAGTTTTATTTTCAGCATACATAAGGGCCATGGGTTCATCAACCAGATGATAACTGGCGAGATCTTTTCTGTTGTCATTGGAAGTACATATGCCTAGCTGATATTTTCCGAGAGTCACATTTTCTAACAGCATCAGACTTCTGTGAACATGAAGATCCAGTTTTAAATTTTTAAAGGACTTCAATGTCTTGTTGATAATGTTAGGGCCAAAACTTCCGGCAATAGAGTCAGAGAGTGCCAGTGAAAAATGAGAAACATATATATTTTTTGAATCAGTAGAAAGTGTCAGATTTTTTAATTCCAAAAGCAGCGGTCTTGCTTTACTTAAAAATTGCAGTGCTTCGGGAGTCAGTTTGAGACGCCTACCATCCGGTTCCAAAAGTTTAATATCCAACTCTAATTGTAGGACTTGCAGTCTTTTACTCACTGCTGACTGGGTCAAACGAAGACTCAAAGCTGCCTGACTGACAGTCTCATGTTTTTCCAAGGCAATAAGGGCTTCGATTCCATCTAACATATTCCTCATTCTACTATATTTTATTCAAATTATTCAATTTTTTCGTGAATCTATTTCACTTATACTGGAGCAGAGCGAGAAAAAGGATGGATTTTCCTTCGTGACGAGATATTTTTAAAGTTTTATACTGGCATTACAAAACATTTAATAAACGTTCTTAAAAATTAACAGGGGCCTCAAAGTGAGCAAAGTTAAAAAAACAATGCAAGTCGGTTCAAAAACCTACTCTTACTACAGCTTAAAAGAAGCAAAGAATTTAGGATTGACTGACATCGACAATCTTCCAAAATCTTTAAAAGTTCTTTTAGAAAATTTACTCCGCCACGAAAATGGGCGCGATGTAACTTTCGAAGATGCAAAAGCTATTAATGAGTGGATGACAACACAGAAATCAACAAGAGAAATTGCTTATTATCCGGCACGTGTTTTAATGCAGGATTTTACCGGTGTACCGGCAGTTGTCGATTTAGCAGCAATGAGAGAAGCTGTTAAAAAAATCGGCGGAGATCCAAAAAAAATCAATCCGCTTATTCCGGTAGACCTGGTTATTGATCACTCGGTTGCTGTTGATTATTTCGGTCACGCTGATTCATTTGAAAAAAACGTTGAACTTGAATACGAAAGAAACAAAGAAAGATATACATTCCTTAAGTGGGGACAAAAAGCATTTAAAAACTTCAGAGTTGTTCCTCCGGGAACAGGAATCTGTCACCAGGTTAACCTTGAGTATTTAGCAAAATGTGTCTGGACAAAAGAAGTGAACGGCGAAACTTTCGCTTTCCCTGATACGTGTGTTGGTACAGATTCACATACAACTATGATTAACGGTCTTTCAGTTCTTGGTTGGGGTGTTGGTGGCATCGAAGCTGAAGCTGCAATGCTTGGGCAATCAGTAACAATGACTGTTCCGGAAGTTGTAGGATTTAAATTAACTGGAAAAGTTAACGAAGGTGTAACAGCTACAGATATCGTTTTAACAGTTGTTCAAATGCTACGTGCTCACGGAGTAGTAGAAAAATTCGTAGAATTCTACGGAGCAGGGATTAAAGAACTTTCACTTGCTGACAGAGCAACAATTGCCAACATGGCGCCTGAGTACGGTGCAACTTGCGGATTTTTTCCGGTAGATGAAGCGACAATCAATTATTTAAAATTCACAGGCAGAAGCGATGAACAGGTTGCTCTTGTTGAAGCTTACGCAAAAGAGCAGGGGCTTTGGTTCAACGTAACTGATGCTGATCCGGTTTTCACAGCTAAACTTCACCTTGATCTAGGATTAGTTGTTCCATGTATATCAGGACCAAAACGTCCACAAGATAAAATTGAACTTTCAGCAGCTGCAGAAGCTTTCGAAAAAGAACTTGCTAACGCATTTAAAATTGACCCAACAACTGTTAACAATGAATATGCAGTTGAAGGTGCAGACTTTAAATTAAAACATGGTGCTGTTGTGATCGCGACAATTACTTCATGTACAAACACTTCAAACCCTTCAGTTATGATTGCTGCTGGCTTAGTTGCTCAAAAAGCACGCGCTTTTGGTTTATCAACTAAGCCATGGGTAAAAACAGCATTATCTCCCGGGTCTAAAGTAGTGACTGATTATTTAATTGAATCAGGACTTCAAAACTCGCTTGATGAACTGGGATTCAACCTGACTGGATATGGATGTATGTCTTGTATCGGAAACTCAGGGCCGCTTCCAGCGAACATTTCAAAATCTGTCAATACAAACAATCTGGTTGTGACTTCTGTATTATCAGGAAACAGAAACTTCGAAGGAAGAATTAATCCTGATGTTAAAGCAAACTATCTTGCTTCACCTCCATTGGTTATTGCTTACGCACTTGCAGGCAACATCAACGTGAACGTAACAAAAGACTCGCTTGGAAAAGGCAGGGATGGAAAAGATGTTTACTTAAAAGACATCTGGCCATCAAACAAAGAAATCGCAGACGTTCTTGGCAAAAAACTTACGAGCCAGATGTTCAAAAACAGATATGACAACGTATTCGAAGGTGACAAACACTGGCAAAATATCAAAACCTCAACAGGCGACTACTTTGATTGGGAGGCAGGTTCAACTTACATTAGAAATCCTACGTTCTTTGAAAATATTTCAGGCGGAACAATTAATACAATTGAAATCAACAATGCAAACATTCTTGCACTGTTTGGTGATTCAATTACAACTGACCATATTTCTCCAGCAGGATCGATTAAAAAAACATCTCCAGCGGGAATCTATCTACAATCAAAAGGTGTCCAGCCTGATGACTTCAACTCTTACGGCTCGCGCCGAGGAAACCACGAAGTCATGATGAGAGGAACATTCGCCAACATCAGAATTAAAAATGAAACAGCTCCTGGAACAGAAGGTGGTGTAACGAAGTACGCACCGACTGGCGAAGTTATGTCGATTTACGATGCAGCAATGAAATACGTTGATGCCAAAGTACCTTTAGTTGTTGTTGCAGGCAAAGAATACGGAACAGGTTCTTCACGTGACTGGGCAGCGAAAGGAACAATGCTACAAGGTGTGAAGGCAGTTATCTGTGAATCATTCGAACGTATCCACAGATCAAACCTCATCGGTATGGGGGTTCTACCTCTTGTTTTCGAAGCAGGTGTTGATAGAAAGCTTTTAGCTCTTGATGGAACTGAGACTATCAGCCTTCATCCGAAAAGCGAATTTAAGCCGGGAATGAAGTACGATATGATCATAAAGAGAAAAGACGGAAAAGAAGTGAAGGCCATTGTTACTTCACGTGTGGATACTGCTGATGAGTTAAACTACATCACAAATGGTGGGATTCTTCAGTACGTATTAAAGAACTTAAAGTAATCCAAGTCTTTGTAAATTCTTACAAAAAAAAAAGGGTGTCTAAATTTTAGACACCCTTTTTTTTATTTATCATGTAACTTTTTCTAAATTCCCCAAAGCCTCGCTATCCACGGTTAGTATGAAACATCATTTCACCAGAAGGGAGAATTTATGTTTAAGACATCACTGTTTACTGTGGCACTTATGACTACAGCTTTCATTTCTTCAAATGCGCTTCAAGCGAAAACATTTGATCCATTTACCAATCCTCCAAAGGTGATCTCTCAGGCCGTTAAAGATGTTTACGCAGGAGTTAAATTTAATTATCTAGACCGTGCAGACCGCGTGATGATCGTAAAAGATCTTTTATCAACAGTTGAGCTTGAGTATGCTCTTCTTCCATTAAAGGCAAAAAGAGTTAACCTGGATTTCGCCAAACTCAAAGAAGATGCATTAAACACAGAAATGATGGCAGATGTGTTTATCATCAATGCTGAAGATAGAAAGAGCGATGAAGCGAGAGATAGAATCGCCAACCTTCAAGCACAAGGCAATATGGATTTCCTTGATCGTATGCAAGCTCTTGTTGCAAAGTTTCAGGATACTCACTTTTCTCTTCAGGAAAAAATCGCTAGACCATTTATTTATAATGGTGTTCGCTTAATGAGAGTCGATGGAAAAATCGTTGTAGCATCGTTAGATAAAAAATTTCTTGGAATGGTTGGAAAACTTTCCGATACTGACTTTTCTGGAATCAGTATTGGTGATGAGGTTACAGCAATTGATGGAGTGGCCGTTGAAGCAAAAATTAAAGGATTAAAAAATTATTTAGGTGGAAGCTCTGATGAGTTTATTGATTACGGTGCAGTTCGCGCCCTAACGCTTAGAAATTTTAAATACGAAAAAAAGAATTACATGAAAATTTCTTTTGCTAACGGAGCAGTATTAAAACTTCCGATCTTTGCAAATGATTCATTAGCACAATCTCCACGTGTAGATGCTTTAACGTTTTTTAAAAAATATAATATTCCTTCAGATTCATCTGCAATCGGAATTGCCTTCGACAAAACAACTGGAAAGTGGACAGACAGCACGAGCTTAAATTTTTCAGGCTACTCAATTCTTCAGTTGAAAGAAAACTTAAAAGGTGTAACAGAGTATCTTGATGATACAAATGGGCCTGCAATCCGCACTGGTTATTACATCAACAAAGGGAAGACATATGCAGTTATGCAACTTCTAACTTTTTATACAAAAAATGTTCATACGGCAACTGCTGAAAACCCGTTCTTAGATGCAATCCGGGCCTTTGCAGTCGATGCTAAAGAAAATAGTCTTCCAGTTATTCTGGATTTGAGATTTAACGGCGGAGGAAACGGAAACTATCCAGCTGCAGTTTTATCAATATTTACTGAAGCAGATAAAAAGTATGGAGCGAATACCAGTGGGTTCCGTCTAACTCCTTACATGAGAGGACTTGAAGAAACTCAAAACTACCAACGCGTAAACGGAGAAGACCAGTCTTTTGGTTTAACATATGATGATCTTCGCGACATGATGACTACAGCTTTAGATCAAGGTAAAGAGTATTCACCGATGTTCACAATGTCAGGACCTATTGTTGCCGACGCTAAAGTGAAGGGTTTTGATCAGAAAATGGCCGTGCTTATTACAGCTAACTGTATCAGTGCTTGCGACATGACTGCCTTCTTATTTAAAAATTCGAAAAGAGCTCAGATTATAGGTACACATTCTAATGGTACAGGAGCTGGGTTTAGGTCAAGCGATAAGCTAAATACAGAGTGGAGTGATCCTTTAAGAGTTTTCTCTTCGACAATTCCAAACTTTTTATTCGGTCGCCCGGGAGCTGATCCAATGCAAGCAGTGTTTGGAGATTCAAGTGTAGAAGATTTATGTTCTGAAAACCAACCGACAATGGCCGACGTAAATTATTCTATATCGCTTACTGATTTAACAAAAAATAATCTGGGTTGGTTACAAAAAGCTGCACAGGTTCTAGAAGACAAATAAGATCGGATATCATTTGCTCGGCGCTTCTTGTACACCGAGCAATTTTTTCTTTTGACTCCTCCTCATCATATTGAGGTATCATAGACTGATAGTATTTTCGCTTTCAATCTCTGGAGAAAAAATGAAACGTCTGTGCCTAGCCATAGTTCTGCTACTTTCTTTTAATTCTTATTCACAGGCAAAAGATCCCAAAGATCCAAGACGTGAAAAACTTATTGGGAATATCCTAAAAAACGCACTTGAAACTTATCATTATCGTGGAATGAAAATTACTGATGAAGTTTCGCAAAAAGCGTTTCAACAGTATTTAAAGAAGATTGATGGTTCAAAACAATTTCTAACAAAAACAGATATTAAAGAACTTGAAGCTTACCAGTTTCAAATGGACGACGAAATGGTCAGCGGTGACTACGTTCTGATTGAAAAAGGTCTTGCTGTTATCAAGAAAAGAATTGCTATGGCAGAAGCTCTTAGAAAAGAGCTTTTTAAGAAGCAATTTGATTTCATAGGAAATGAAATACTTGAGCTTGATCCGGAAAAAAGAGACTGGGTCACTGACGATGCAAAACTAAAAACTAACTGGGAGATCGTTTTTAAGCAAGCGACTCTTAATAAGTATCTTTCACTCATTGATGAGCAGACAGAAAAGCCGATAGCAAAAGGAGCAAAGGCCTCAACAAAACCGGTTAAAAAAGCGAAAGCAGAAAAGAAACTTACTGACTCTGAAATGAGAACAAAAGCTCATGAATCAGTTTCAAAAAGATTCGCGAAAATTTTTGAACGATTAGGATCTCAGGATAGAGAAGACCAGTTAGAAAACTTTTACAACTCAATCACTGCTGTTTATGACCCGCATACAGCTTACCTACCTTCTAAGAAAAAAGAAGATTTTGATATCGATATTACAGGTAAGCTAGAAGGAATCGGGGCCGTATTACAAGAAGACGGATCATTTATTAAAGTTGTTCAGATCGTTCCAGGCGGACCTGCGTGGAGAGGAAAAGAACTTGAAGCAGACGATGTTATTTTATCAGTTGCTCAAGGAGCAAAAGAGTCTGTTGATTTAACGGATATGAAAGTGGACGACGCTGTCAGATATATTCGCGGTAAAAAAGGAACTGAAGTTCGTTTAACAATTAAAAAAGTAAATGGATCGAGAAAAATTATTTCAATCATCCGCGATGAAATTGAAGTGGCAGCATCATTTGCTAAATCTTCAGTGCTTCAGGAAAAAAATACGGACGTCAAAGTTGGCTACATCCAACTTCCAAAATTCTACAGAGATTTTGAAAATTCAAAAGTTAACTGTACTGATGACGTAAGAAAAGAAATCGAAAGACTTAAAAAAGCAAAAGTAGATGCTATCATTCTTGACCTTAGAAACAACGGCGGTGGAGCTCTTGAAGATGCCCGCTTAATGTCGGGACTTTTTATCGGGAAAGGGCCAGTTGTTCAGGTAAAAAATCACATGGGTGATATTGAAGTTCTTCAAAATGACGATCCGACAGTTGTTTACGACGGACCATTAATTGTAATGCAAAACAGATTCTCTGCTTCAGCTTCAGAAATTTTAGCAGGAGCTATGCAGGATTACGGACGTGCCGTCATTATCGGTGGAGATTTCTCTCACGGAAAAGGAACAGTGCAGGCCGTACTGGATCTTAACCGCGGGCCGCTTGTTTCAATCTTTGGTGAAACAATGGGAGCGCTGAAAGTTACGATTCAAAAGTTTTATCGTGTAACGGGTGCCTCAACTCAGTATAAAGGTATTACACCGGATTTAATTCTTCCGGATATTTTCTCTTATGTTGAAAGCCGTGAAAAAGATCTTGAGTACTCTCTTCCATGGGATCAAATTCAACCGAAGCCATTTACGAAATGGGCAAAATTTACTTACAACCTTCCTGACTTAAAAACGAAGAGTGCTGCTCGTGTTAAAACCAATCCTCGTTTAGCTAAAATCGTGCGCAATGTAGACTATTTAAACAAAAAGAAAAAAGAAACCATAGTCTCTTTGAATCTTAAGAAGACCCAGGATGAGGAAGCTGCTACGAAAAAAATGGCAGAAGAACT
This sequence comes from Bacteriovorax sp., assembly GCA_014376445.1. Classification (GTDB taxonomy): domain Bacteria; phylum Bdellovibrionota; class Bacteriovoracia; order Bacteriovoracales; family Bacteriovoracaceae; genus Bacteriovorax. The sequence goes on from JACMRM010000178.1 coordinate 14,904, forward strand.
TAAACTGGACGATGAAG
>JACMRM010000179.1 GCA_014376445.1 Bacteriovorax sp.
TGGTGTATTAAGATCATTGTGGCCGGGTTTTAATTCAAAAGGTATTTTCAACTACAAGCTGCATGATAAAATAATCGGAACCTATCAGCAGATCTCATCAACACGTGAAAAAGGTAGAATAGTTCTTCTTCCCTTGGATCTTCCTTTAGAAGTCCGACTTTTTATACTTTCGACATGATAGTGATCAAGGATTTTGTTCCCTCACACAATCATCTCGGCAAAAACTCAAACTCAACTTTTCCATCTTTATTCATAGTCAGGTAGGCTTCAAAAGGCTTACCTGCTTTTGATGTAAATCCTTTAATCAAGTCAGTCTTTTTCTCATTCATTAACGTCTTAACTTGAGATTCAGATAATTTTTTCTTAGCGACAACTTTCCAAATTGTAAACCCACATCCTTCTTTCCAACGAGAGCAACTGTATGATTTAGGAAAATCTTTAATCTCTGCTGCACAAACCGGACAAGGCCCTAAATTAGAAATTTGTGCTTGCACTTTCGGCCCGTAAGTTTTGCCGCCATATGATTTTGGTTTTGATGTATCTTGGGCAACACCTTCAATGGCCTTCCACTCATTTGTGGCAGTATTAATGAAGTCGTGAATACTATCTATGAAGGCAAGGTCATCTGTCTCACCTTCGGCCATACTTTGCAGTGACAGCTCAAGCTTTGCCGTTTGAGAGACACTTGTTAGTTCTCTAGTCTTAGGCATATCGTTTAAGCGTTCTACTAAAAGCATTCCCTTGTCAGTCGCTTTTAAATTTTTCCCTGAGCGCTCAACATAAAATCTTTTTAATAATGTCTCAATGATTTGTGCGCGAGTCGCCTGTGTTCCTAAACCAATTTCTGTCCTAAAAATCTTTTTCAAATCATTTTCAGTCACAAGTCGAGCAGGATTGGTCATATCATATAAAAGTGAGGCTTCAGTATATTCAAATGGAGGTTTAGTTTTTTTCGCTTCAACTTCCCCACTTTTCATAATCCCTGATTCACTAAGTTTAATGTCCGGAAGAATTTCTTCACTCTCACGCCCTTCAAGCATTTTATAACCCATCTCAATAATTTTTTTACCTCGGGCCTTAAAAAGATTTTTTTCACAAGTGATCTGTACATCCGTCTCAAGGTATTTATGATTTTCTAAAAAGTTTGAAATGAAGCGTTTTAATACCAGATGAAAAATTTTCCCTTCCGGAGAATTTTCATCGCCCTTAAAATCTTTTAGTGGAATTAGACCGTGGTGATCCGTCAGTCTTGAATCATCGAAGACCGTTTTATTTTTAACAGAGATTTTAAAAGCAACAAATTTCTCAAAATGTTCAGGATAAAGTTCTTTAAATTTATAAACGAGATCTTTGACTAAATCAAACGATGAAACGGCCATCACTTTCGAATCAGTTCGTGGATAAGACAAACATTTGTATTTTTCATAAAGAGATTGGGCAAGTTCCAGCGTTTTTGTCGCGGAAAAGCCGTATTGAATGTTCGCCTGACGTTGAAGTTCTGTCAGCGAGAATAGTCCTTGTGGATAAGACGTTTTTTCTGTTTCATTTAAAACAGTGATCACAGCTTCTTTATTTAAAAGTCTTTTTTGCAATTCATCGAATGTTTCACTTTTATCCTGGCGCCTTTCATCTTCTTTTTTTAAAGGATCAAACCAGTAAGCAGAAATAACACCATTTTTAAATTTAAATTGTCCTTTAAATTCAAAATAATCCTGAGGAACAAAAGCTTCAATCGCAAGCCTGCGTTCAACAATCAAACTTAAAACTGCTGTCTGCACACGTCCAACAGAAAAGAGATCATTTAACTTTAGTGTCGCCAATCGAGAAAGATTCATCCCCACTAACCAATCAGCTTTCTGACGAGCTCTTCCCGCAATAAAAAGACGATCATATTCATAAAGTGGCTTTAATTTTTTCATCTCTTGATGAATAACATCTTTTGTCAGTGCTGCTGACGTCCAGAAGCGGTAGGATTTTAATTTCGACTTCCCTTCGTTCAATATAAGTCTCGCGATCAACTCTCCTTCTCTCCCCGCATCGGTCGCGACAATAAGTCTGTCGAGATCAGTACGTTTAAGAATTCGCTTAATCACATCAAGTTGCTTTTTTGTTTTTGGTTGAGCTTTGAATTTAAACTCAGATGGAATGATCGGCAGAGTTGCAAGGCTCCACTTTTTATATTTCGAATCGTAATCTTCAGGATCAAATGGCGCCAGTAAATGGCCGATGGCCCAAGTTATAACGTAATTTTCATTCTCGATGAATCCATCTTGACCACCGGCCCCACCACCTAATGCAAGGGCGAAATCGCGGGCGACGGACGGCTTTTCTGTAAGAATGAGTGTCTTCAATTTTATAATCCTCTTTGATTATCTTCCCCAAAGCAAAAAAAAAGGGCCAGAAAAATCTGGCCCTTTTTATTATCAATTCAATTTTAAAATTAAATTATTCGTTTGAACCTGGTTTGTACCAACAAAGTGGACGTGGCCCGTAAGCGTATCCGTCTTTCTTTAAGCAAACACCTTTAGTTGCATCTTTGTTATCAACTTCGTCTGAGATTGCCTTATCACAAAGTGTCGATTGGAAATATGTATCTAAACGACATTGAGCTGCAGGGTGAGCATCATTAGTTTTTGCTACTTTAGAAACATCTGGAGTTGTAAAGGCTACGTTTGAACTTCCACCTAAGTCACCAAGTAACATCGCTAGAGACTTACCTGCCATTGTGATTCTTTCGCAAAGAGCAATGTCGCCAGAAGATTTGTAAATTGATTCACAACGAAGTTTTGCTTCAGCATCAATAGTCATTTTTGAAACCACTGCAATGTTGTCGTCATTTTGAAGAACTCTTCTCATACATTTTAATCCAGCGAAGTAGTCAGCTTGACCTTCGTTAGAAGCCCATGCAGAACCGAATCCACCTTTCTTAGGCGCTCCACCAAGGTGGTGACCTAGTTCATGGCAAACAACCATCATGAAGCCATCAGTTGTAACTAGAGGGTGACGCGCAAGACCACCGTACATATTTACTTGCCAAGTTTTTCCAGACTGCTGAGCTGATGCGTTAACTGTTGAATCATCCCATTTGTTGTTCATAACCAGAGTTCCGCCTTTTCCTTTTACGATTGATTCGTAAACAGAAGAAACGCGAGCAACTGTTGATAAGAATAATTCATTGGTCATTGTTGCATTTGAAGCAGCTTTGTCACCAACTTCAATTTTCATGTTGTTTTCTGGAGCAAATCCACCGTTACCAGTAGAATCGCAAGAGAATGCTGTTCCAAAACTAAGCGTTGCCATCACTGCAACTAATAAAATCCCTTTTGTCATATAAAGTCCTCCGTAACAAATTATAGGAATGAACAATTCTTACTTCAAATACCTGACTTGAAAAATAAATTAATCTTTCATTACCTGACATTTCTTATACAAAAATTGACACTGCTTTTTGTATAAAGATTTTCATTGGAGAAAGCAAAAAAAAAGGACCCCAGTGGGGTCCCTTTATGTCAATTTTTTGGCGTGTATTTTAAACAAGTTTTAGCAATTTTTTGACAACTTCAGGAGATATTAGATCTCAGCTGAAGTTGGTTTGTACCAACAAAGTGGACGTGGCCCTTTGGCATAACCGTCTTTTTTAATACAAGCTCCCGGGATCGGACTGTCTTTAGATAACTCTTCATCAATTGATTTATCACAAAGCATCGATTGGAAATATGTGTCCAGACGACATTGAGCTGCAGGGTGAGCATCGTTTGTAGTCTTAACAACTTTTTTATCAGGTGTATTGAAGTTTACATTTGAGTTTCCACCAAGCTCACCAAGAAGTGATCCAAGAGACTTTCCTGCCATAGCTACACGTTGGCAAAGAGCGATGTCTGATTCTGATTTATAAACAGAAGTACATTGTTTAGTTGCTTCAGCGTCGATAGTCATTTTAGCAACGATTGCAATGTTGTCGTCGTTACGAAGAACTCTTCTCATACATTTTAAACCAGCAAAGTAGTCAGCTTGACCTTCGTTAGCTGCCCAGTCAGTATTTCTGTCGTATCTTGGAGCTCCACCAAGGTGGTGACCAAGTTCATGACAAACAACCATCATGAAACCGTCGTCAGTTGTAAGTGGGTGACGTGCAAGGCCCCCGTACATGTTGATTTGCCAGCTGTTTCCATTTTCTTGAGCTGAAGCATTTACAGTCGGGTCATCCCAAAGATTGTTCATGAAAAGAGTCGCCCCTTTTGCAGTAATGATTTCTTTGTAAGTAGATTCAACACGGCCAACGATTGCAAGAAATTTTTCTTGAGTCATTGTATTAGCTGCTTTATCGCCAGCGAAAATTTTCATGTTGTTTGCCGGTAAGAATCCAGTTTTACCTGAACTGTCACAAGCGAATGATAACGTTGATAGAGACATTGATAGGATTGCAGATCCGATTAGCAAAGATTTTTTCATATAGTCCTCCGTAACTTTGATGAAACAATTAATCAGTAGGACTATCCTCAACATTTTGTTGTAAAAGAAATACAAAATAAATCTGTCAATTTCTTGCAATGTTTATGTTTAAATTCCTGACCTTTTTTGTTTGTTTTTTATTTTTTCACAAAATTCATGTACGATTTATTTCATATGAAAACAATTTTGCTGCTTTTTTTACTTTTAAATTCACTCAATATTTCTTTTGCTCAAGACGAACGAACATGGCGTCTTTCAATTGGGGCTGGACTGGGTTTTAAGAAGAATCTTCGCGTGGAAAATACGTATGACGGTCTCGATAAAAAATATATCTTAAAACCAATTCCAATTATAACCGGAAGTATTGGAAGATTTTCATTAGGTCCTCAGGGAATTTCTGTAAGGGCCCTCGGAAATCAGGGTGCAAGTTTAAGCGCTTTTATAAAAAGAGAGGGCGATCGATACCACGGAGTCGGGATGGACGACAAAAAAGACTCAGTTTTCGCAGGTCTTTCTGCCAAATTCTTCAAATATGGTCTGAATTTTTCAAAAGATATCGGCGGGAGATCTCACGGCCATCTGGTTCAGGTAAGCTACGGCGAATTTTATCCTCTCTCAGAAAATTTTGTATTAAGAGCAGGTGCCGGTCTCGAATGGATGGATGACCGCTTTGCCGAATACTATTATAGTGTGAGAAAAACTGAAGTAACATCAACGAGAAATGAATACCATTTAAATAATTCACTTCAGCCGGGAGTGAATATTCTATCCATCTATAAACTTAATTCAAATACATCTTTAACGGGCGCGCTTTCAGCAAAACTGATTCCAAAAGATGTGAGAAAATCCCCTACAATGAATGGCGATAAAATTGATTTTGGCGGTCTGGTGGGAATGACCTACACATTGTAAATCTACTTTTTGGATACCATCGCCTCAATCTCTGTCACAATCTTTCGATAAGTAGGAAGAGTGTAGCGCTGCTTGAGGTACTTTAAAATAGTCGTAAATGTTGTCAGGTCTTCCTGGTCTAAAATACAAGTTACAAAATCTTCTACGACTATAAAAAAAACGGCCATCGGTGAAACCGCGGCAGTCAACGCTTCAGGAAACCCTACTCCGTTTGAAACTCCGTGATGCTGTTTAATGATAATATCGACACCTTGAGGAAGACGCGGGTATGTCAGTGCGAGTAGTGCTGCTTTATTGGCGTGACTTAAAACCAAATCGCGCTCACGAGGATTAAGTTTTGCTTTTTTAAGCGACTCCATATCCATAATCTTTAAAAGTTTTTCATCATCGAGATAGATATCGTGAAAAAAAGCGACCATCGAAATTTTTTCCAACAGTGCCGGCATTTGTTCTGATCCGCCCCACTCCATTTTTGGAAGAAGAATATAAGACATCAGACATATAAGGTAAGAGCGCTTATAAGAATAGCTTAACTGATTATCGAGAAGCTTTTTAAGAAGCAGCCCGAGCTTATCAGCTTTCGCAATCTGAGTTCTCATCTGATGAATTGTTTGATCCACCATCACTACACATGTTGAATTTATGCCGAGAGACTTAATGAGGTCGCTGCTTATAACAAAAGAATCCCCTGTCATGACGACGGCTTCATCAATGGAATGAGGTGCACGAAGATTTCTCAGTGACTGAGTTAGAAGACCGTTCATGAACAGTTCTCTCTCGTCTTTTAAAATATAAAATTCACTGAGTCCCAGGTCTTCATATTTTTTCAGGTCATCTTTAGTAAAACTTTCGCCAAAGTGCAGGCGCTTTACATACTCATCCCCATTTTTTTTTGTAAGTTTAATAAATACATCACAAGGCGACAGAGTCATCAGGTAAAAATATTTAATTGGAAACGGGATATAATCAGGAAGTTTTAAATGATCAAACTCTTCTTTTTTTAGGTTCAATGCCTTTAAAACGAGACGATTTAATTCTTCAATACGAAGACGGTCTGAAATTAGCGCATACTTTTTAAAAGTGTGCTCAAAGTCACCGATAACGATCAATGGCGTTTTTAAGGAATTGTCGTAGAGAGCATTTAAAACCAGGGCAGCAATTTGCTCGATTGGATTTTCGACTGTTTCAAGCGAGCTGTTTCTGCAGACGAAGAGGTCAAAATACTCACCTTTTTCTATAAGCTCAACAGCATCTGCGCCACTTTTATAGTAAACAATCTTTGCTCCGAACTCACGCTCGAGATTTTTGGCGATCAGATCGCCAACAGACTCGTTAGGTTCGACTAATAGTATCTTTAAATCCATAATTTATAATAAATCAATTCCGAAAAAAGGGTAATAAACTATTTTTGCAAATTACTTGCAAATCAAAATAATTCCTTATAAAATGACACCAAGGAAGGAAAATTATGAGTCTGTTAAATCCCAAAAAAGAACTTGAAAGAGAAGCTCTTATAACCAATCTGCTTAAGGAGAAAGGCTTGAGCATTACTGCACCCCGAAAGCTGATTCTCGGTCTGCTTTTAAAAGAACATGGGCCATTTTCTGCTGAAGAAATCCTTCATTCACTGCCAAAAAATTCTTGTGACCAAGCGACAATCTATAGATGTCTGAATCAGTTCGTAGAAGTACAACTGGTAAATACATCTTTTCTTGAAAAAGATATGGCACACTTCGAATACAATGACCCTCACCACCATCATCACCACATTATTTGCAGGATATGTAAGAAGATTGAATCTTTTCATGAATGTTTAATGGAGAAGATCGAAACTAATTTGCAGAGAAAAGGGTATAAGGACATTCAACATAGACTCGAATTTTTCGCTGTCTGTGAAACATGCGCTAAGGGATAAAAAATGAAGTTAATTATTGTTCTTTTAAGCGGTCTTTTAATGGCCTCCAATGTTTTCGCGACAGAAGTGACATGGGAGACTTTAAAGACTCTCGACTTCGACATGAAAACTAAAAAAAATATTATTAAACCGGAATTGCAAAAAATTCTGGGTAAGGAAGTGACTATCAAAGGATTTATGATGCCACTCGATTACGACGCTAAAGAAGTTGTAGAGTTTCTCTTCATGCCTTACGTGCCCGCATGTATGCACGTACCGCCTCCTCCAGCTAATCAACTCATTCTCGTTCACATGAAAAAAGGATCTAAAGTAAAGCCTTCGTTTTATCCTATTGAGCTATCGGGTAAGCTCGCTGTGGAAGCGAACGCAGATCTTGAGTCATCATTTAAAATGGATGGTCTCAAAATGAAAGAATTAAAAGATGCACCGCCAATGGTGCCACCAGGAGCAAACCCGTGAAAAAAATGGCGCTTCTATTGTCTTTGTTACTTGTCTCAAACATCGCTCACTCTGAGACCCATGGACGTCGCCTCGGTGCTCACGTCCATGGAACAATCAAAATCGAAATGGCCGTTGAAGGAAAATCAGTTGATTTATCAATTGATGGACCTGCAGAATCTTTCGTAGGTTACGAGTACACTCCGAAGTCTGCTAAAGAAAAGAAAGCTTGGGCGCAAGCCGTTGCAACATGGAACAAACAACTTTTATCAAAACTTTTTATTTTTGATAAAAGTTTAGGATGCAAGATCAATTCTGCTTCTTTTAGACAAGAAATGGATGAAGAAGAAAACAAGGACGCTAAGAAAGAAGCTGGTATTCACAGTGACATTAATGCTGAGGCGAAAGTTACTTGTGCCATAGACCTTGCAGGACAAAGCTTAGTAGTCGCTCTAAAGAAAAACTTCCCTAAGATCAAAAAACTTGCTGTCGAACTTGTTGGTACTGAAACAAAAACGATCGATATTAACAGCGACGAGCAAACAATTAAGTTATAAAAAAATGACAAAAGCAATCAGTCTAAAAAAGTGTCTCTTTTCATATGATAAAAATACCAAGCTGGTCATCAACATTGATCAGCTTGATATTGAAACCGGAGAAAAAGTATTTCTCTACGGCCCTTCAGGCCACGGAAAAAGTACCCTACTCAACCTCACCGCCGGCGTTTTAAAAGCAAATTCTGGATCAGTTGAAGTGTTAGGTCAGGAGCTGACGAAAATCAGTCAAAGCAAGCGCGATCATCTTCGCGGTGAAAAAATCGGTTATATCTTCCAAATTTTTAATTTAATTCCTTATCTAACGGTGAAAGAAAATATTGTTCTACCGTGTATGATCAACAAAAAAAGATCTGATGATGATTTTCATAAACAAGCTGAGGAGTTAATCGACTCTCTAGGACTGCGCGAGTATATTGACAAAAAAGTGACTGATCTCTCTATCGGCCAGCAACAGCGAGTGGCCGCAGCGCGTGCGCTTATCGGCAATCCGCAAATGATTATCGCCGATGAGCCGACGAGTGCTCTCGATGAAAAAAATACGCGCGAGTTTATGGAGCTTCTGATGAACGTTTGGGAAAAGAAAAAATTCACACTTATCTTTGTATCTCACGACGAACGTTTGAAATCTTATTTCTCAAGATCTATTTCACTTCCAGAGATCAATCACCATGATTAATTTTTTAACTTATAAATCCATAAGCAATAGAAAGTTCACAAGCTTCCTTTGTGTTTTATCAATCGCTCTTTCGGTTACGCTGTTTTTAGGAATTGAGCGCATTAGAAATGGAGCGCGCGATGGTTTTACCAATACGATCAGCAAAACTGATTTGATTGTCGGAGCTAAAGGTGGACCATTAAATTTACTTCTATATACTGTTTTCCATATTGGTGGTGCCGTTAACAACATTAAGATGAAAACCTATGAAGAAATTAAGAAGAATCATCAGGTAGAATGGACGATTCCTATTTCTTTAGGGGACGCTTACAGAGGTTTTCGCGTTGTCGCGACAGATGAGAATTTTTACGAACACTACCGCTTTCGCGGTGACCGCTCGGTTGAAATGTCAGAAGGAAGAATCCCAAATGACACTTTTGATGTTGTGATTGGATCTGTTGTTGCGAAAAAATTTAATCATAAAGTTGGCGATCCAATTATTATCTCTCACGGTATTTCGGCCCAGGCGATTCTATCTCATGACAATACTCCTTTTAAAATTATCGGGATCATGAAGCCTACTTCAACTCCGCTCGATACCGGTGTCTATATCACTCTTCAAGGGATGGAAGCGATTCACTTTGGCTGGGAAACTGGTGTTCCAAACGGTGAAAAAATTAACCCGGAAAGATTTAAGAAAGAAAATATCCAGATCTCCCAGCTTACATCTTTCATGGTGAAACTGAAATCGCGCATCGCCGTTCTACGCATGAGACGCGATATCGATAATTATATGGATGAACCGATAATGGCAATCATTCCGGCGCTTTCCCTGCAGGAAATGTGGGAAACAATCGGTTATGTCGAGCAGATCCTATTTCTCGTGAGTCTGTGTGTACTTCTCGTTGGTGTTTTAAGCATTCTTATTTCACTTTATACTTCGATCAATGAAAGAAGACGTGAGATGGCCATTTTAAGATCGCTCGGTGCGAGCTCGAGACATATTTTCTTTTTGCTAATTTATGAATCAAGTTTTCTTGTGCTCGCAGGATGTATTCTGGGAGTTGTTTCGATGTACGGGCTTCTATTTTTTGTTCGCCCGTGGCTTGAATCGAATTTTTCGGTTTATCTTCCGATTGAAGCGCTGTCATCGACAGAATGGATTTATCTTGGGCTGATCTTTGTAGTGGGTACACTCGCGGGATTGATTCCTGCCATCAAGGCCTACATGAACTCACTTCAGGATGGATTGACTATCAAAATTTAATATATAAAATAACTTTATATGTTAGATACATTCAAAGACTTATTTAAATTTTTAAGACGCCATAAAAAATGGTGGCTTCTTCCTATTATTATTTTTTTGGTTCTGTTTGGAGCGTTGGTAATCTATGCTCAAGGGACTGCGGTGGCACCGTTTGTTTATACGTTTTTTTAACTAAAAAGGTTCATCGAATGCTGAGATTTCATTTTTCAAGACAAGAGTAGTTGAAATTTTCCTAAACCCTTTTTTCAAACGGTCGCGTTTTATGATTCTAAAAATGAATCCGACTGTCGTAAAAAGCACGAAATAAAGCAGCGTGAATAAAATAGTGCTGTTGATCTTACCCATAACATTCCCGACAGCAATCCAGCCCTGTCGCGGGTAAATGAGAAGTTTCGGCATGAGCATTCCCAGAATAAAAATAACCCCCGCCAAACTAACGGCCCACATGTGATAATCTTTTCCTTTAATAAAAGGAATTAGTGCACCAAGGACTAAAAAACCTGTTGTCAAAATCAGAGAAAAAATTCTGAGTTCTTTTACTGTAGGTTCACTAGTCTTCTGCATAAGCGCTCTCCCACTTTACATTAGTCACGAGTTTGGGCTGATCAGTTTTTTTAAGCAGAAAATTTTCCAGCACAAGTGTATCCATATCAGTACTCATAAAACATTTTAAGGCCTGAATCGGAGTGCAGACAATCGGCTCCCCTCTGACATTAAATGAAGTATTAATTAAAACCGGACAACCTGTTTCTTTTTTAAATGCTGTTAATAAAGCATGAATACGCGGGTGAATCTCGCGATCAACAACCTGTAGTCTAGCAGAGCCGTCAATGTGAGTTATGGCCGGAAGATTTTTATTTTTTGTTTGAGTTGTGAAAAGCATGTAAGGACTTTCGTTCTCCATTTCCCAGTCAAAATACTCTGGTGCAAATTCTTTTAAAACAATCGGAGCAAACGGCCTGAAGGACTCGCGCTTTTTAATCGCAAGGTTCATGATCGATTGCATTTTAGGAGAGCGGGCATCGCCGATGATTGAACGCGACCCCAGAGCACGTGGTCCAAATTCCATTTTGCCTTGAAAAAATCCCACGACTCGATCACAGTTCAAATGATCGCGGACAAGCTCAACATCAAGATCATCTGTATTTTTAAATTCTGTATATTGAAAATGATGTCTATCAAGAGCATATTTAATTTCGGCAGTCGAAAACGCTGGACCTAACAGTGATCCTTTTTGAAAATTTGCAGAGACTGTGCGTTCATTTTTCAAGTGAAGATGATAATAAGCAAGCGCACATCCTAGTGCTCCACCGGAGTCCCCAGAAGCGGGCTGTACCCAAACCTTGTCAAACAAACCGGATTTAAGCAGAACTCCATTTGCAACACAGTTGAGTGCTACACCACCGGCCATTACCAGATTTTTTTCACCGCTCATTTTTTTAACAGCATTAGCAAGGTGAAGAACCACATCTTCTGTCACTGCCTGAACAGAAGCGGCCATGTCCTTATGAAACTGTGAAATTGTCACTTCAGATTTTCTAGGTGGTTGTCCGAAAAGTTTTGAAAACTCTTCAGTGAACATTCCGTCTTCCGAAGTAAAGCTGAAATATTTCAAGTTGAGCTGAAAACTTCCATCGTCAAAAAGAGCGATGAGATTTTTATGAATAACCTCTTTATAAATTGGCTTCCCGTAGGGAGCAAGCCCCATCATTTTATATTCGCCTGAATTGACCTTGAAACCAAGGTAACCGGTAAAGGTTGAATAAAAAAGTCCTAATGAATGCGGGAACTGAATTTCAAAAAGCGGCTTAATATTATTTTTGCTTCCCACCCAGGCGCTGGCACTCGCCCACTCACCGACACCATCAATGCAAAGAATAGCGGCACTTTCAAACGGACTCGGATAAAAAGCAGAGGCCGCATGAGAAAGATGATGTTCACTAAAAAAAACAGGCGGAAACTTCTTTCCGTTGGAAATTTTCTTCAGGCCGTCTTTCAACATTTTTTTAAAGTAGATTTTTTCTTTTAACCAGACCGGCATCGAACGAAGAAATGAAAGTAGACCCATGGGTGCACTTGAAAAATAAGTTTCAAGGAGGCGGTCAAATTTTAAAATTGGTTTGTCGTAAAAAACTACTGCCTCAATATCATCGAGAGTGATTTTTTCTTCCGTCAGACAAAAATGAATGGAATACCCGGGAAATGAACTGTCGTGTTTTTTCCTGCTGAAGCGCTCTTCTTCAGCGGCCGCGACGACCTGACCGTCTTTAAGAAGAACCGCTGCACTATCGTGGTAAAAACATGAGAGGCCAAGGGTGTACATTTTTAATAAACCTGACTACAATATTTTAATGAAATTATACATGATTTTTATGGCAATAATTTTTTTTTCTTTACTCCTCCGTGCTGAGGAGCAAGTTGCAAGTACAAACGATATGCATCAATCCTACATGATGAAAGGTGTGAAAATCGATAGTGATTTTTTTATTACTAAGGATAGAGTGCATGAAAAATTTTATCAATACCCACTATCCTACATCGGCAATCACTCTCAACCGTTCAGTCAAGAACATCAAATAACCCGTGCCGATGGAAAAATAATTTATGAACACTATTATACGATTGGTGAATTTGGTTTCAGACAAATTGATCCGAAATACTATTCCAAAAACTCAAAATTTCATCTCATTACTGCAGGAGACTCCAATACTTTTGGCGAAGGAATTTCAGAAGCTGACCTGCTGGCCGTGCAACTCGCTAACAAAATGAAAGATTCTCACCCCTACAATTTTGGAATCAGGGGTTCAGGGCCACACAACACCTTGGCACTGATGGAGTTTTTTCCCTGGGAAAAACTTATCAAAGAACCAAAAGGTGTTTTTATCTACAACTATTATGAATTTCTCATTGAGAGAGTTATAGGATATCGTCACATAATAGAATGGAGTCATGGAAATGATCCATACTATGCTTTGAACGATAAAGGTGAAGCCGTATATAAGGGACTTTTTTCTTCGAGACCTCTAACCTACTTTTTTGATGTTCTTAATTATTATCCATTCATCAGCAATTTATTTCCTGTTCTTCCAAGGCCTAGTCATCGTCACTTGGAACTATTGGCTAAAATGTTTTTTAAAATGCAGGAAAAGTACAAAAAGAAATTTCCTCAGGGCCATTTTTTGGTAGCCGTTAACTACTTCTATGGAAACAATAATGCTGGAAAACTGGAAGAACTAGAGCAGGAACTGACAAAAAATAAAATTCCATATATTGTTGTTCCTCCCCATGAATATGAACCACGTTTTTTATACGAAGACGGCCACTTGAACTCAATGGGCCACAAGATAGAGGCAGAACTTTTTTTAAAAATTCTTCCTCTTAACTAGATAATTAGCAATGAAAATGTATAGAGCAGAAATCACCGATAAGTGCAGACACTGCTCCCAGATCACCAAACCCGAGAGTTCACCCGCCAAAAGACTCGATGAAAAATTTCCCAGAAATGTTATACGAGGGAAAAAATAATAAAAGAAAAGACCAACGATTCTAAGACTGCTCATGTTCTGAAAAAATTCATTGTATGGGATTGTTGAAAAAGTTGTAAATGCTGCTGCTGCTGCCAGCGAAGTTGCAAATGTTATAAACAAAGCGCCAATCTTATTCATCATCAAGGAAAATAGAGTCGCGATAAAAATAACGATTAATAAATAAAGGCAAAGAACTAGAAAACTAAAAAAGTGTGCCGGCGTAAAAATAATTTTTTTAAAGGCCATTGAAAATAAGACTGATGATAAAACATAAGAATAAATGTAGTACGCAAGAACCAGAAACCATGTTCCAATCACTCTGATGAAAAAATACTCCGTACGGCTTATTGGAAATGAAAGGTACTGATAAATAATATTGTTCTGGAAATCAGAGCGGAAAACACTCACACCAAAAACTGCGGCAACAACGAAGCTGATGCTGTTTAAAATGCGGAAGTTCAAAGAAAGAGCATTAATGCCTGAGAAAGTGACTTCTCCGCCGCCTAGCTGTGACATAACAAGCTTAATTCCTACGTGACCTAAAATAATCGCAATCGTCGTTGCCACAAAAATAAAGATAAGAGTTTTGCTTCTCACTTCTTTTAACATCGTATCTAGAATCATTGCTTTATATTGTGCTTTCATTACGCTCTCCCTCCGTTAACCACTTTATAAAAGAAATCATCTAGAGATTTTTCTTTTTCTAAAACTGCTGACACCGGACCGTTAAATAGTAATTTCCCTTTATTCAAGATCGCTACTTCATCACAAAGCTGCTCCATCTCTAAAAGAATGTGCGAGTTGATGAAGAGTGTTTTCCCCTGCTCTTTTAACTCTCTAATAATATCTTTTAACTCTCTGATCCCGATCGGATCAAGACCCGAGAAAGGTTCATCGAGAATAATCAAATCATTTTTACCAATGAGAATGCTGGCAAGTCCAACTCTCTGCATTTGCCCTTTCGACATTCTCGAAAGTTTTCTGTTGGCAAGCTCTGTGATCTGCAGACGCTCAAGTGCGGCAACAACCTGCGACTTAAGCTCGTCGCCTTCTATCCCTTTCATTTTGCCGAAAAATTCCAGAACACCGCTGGCCGTATAAAAAGGAAAAAATGTAAATTTTTCAGCAATGAAGGCCACACCCAGACGGGAATTTTTATCACTGACATTAAATCCATTGATTTCGATGCTTCCTGAGTCACAATGCATAAGGTTAAGCATCAGCTTAACAAGGGTGGTTTTTCCGGCGCCGTTGGGGCCTAATAGAGCAAAGATTTTTCCCTGCTGAATATTGAGAGAAACGTTTTCCAGTGAAAACTCCACTCCATAGGATTTAGAAATATCTTTAATCTGTATAAGATCCATAAAACCTCTGCTTGAGAGAAAAAAAGCTCTGGCCTCTATGGTATTATTCTCCTACGCTTTTTTAAAGAGAAATTCACATTTTTTTATGGAGATAGTATGAGTCAGTCTATTTATGATTTTTCTGTGGTTGATATCGACGGCAATACGCAGTCACTGAAAAAATATGAAGGCAAAACTTTACTTATCGTCAATGTGGCATCGAAGTGCGGTTTTACTTCGCAGTACACTGAGCTGGAGCAGATTTATAAAGAGTACAAGGGCATGGGTTTTGAAATTCTGGCCTTTCCTTGTAATCAATTCGGCGCTCAGGAGCCCGGTGATGCTGAAGAAATCAAATCATTCTGCTCGCTGACATATCAGGTGGGCTTCCCGCTTTTTGCAAAAGTAGATGTGAACGGCAGCAATACTGTTCCGGTTTATAAATACCTGAAGGAATCTCTTCCAGGAATTTTAGGAATAAAGGCCATTAAGTGGAACTTCACAAAATTTCTTGTCGATAAAGCAGGAAAACCTGTTCAAAGATATGCACCGACGGACAGGCCTCTGACGATTGCAGCAGATGTGAAGAAAATTTTATAATTAATTTCGACGAGAGAGATACTCATCAACTGCATCAAGAGTTTTTAAAATGACAAGTCGCTTTGATTGAATTTTATTTATTTCGAGATCAGATTTCCCGGCAACAATAAGTTCAGTCGCAGGATTTAATTTCATAGATAATTTTTCGATATAGTTCTGGAAATGAGTTTTCCCCAGCTGCGAAAAAACATTGGTAGGACCCACGATAACCATATTGGCATCGAGAGATTTTACAATGTCACTAACTGCTTCGTAAGTCATATCAGGGCCAAGATAAGTGTAATTGAAACCGTAGTGATTGCATAAAAGTCCGACAGATCCCAGACCTAAATCTGTCATATCTCCTTCCATTCCACTTACCACTACATTGATTGTACTTTTTTCACGGCGATCAATCGGATGATAAAGATTGAGTCCCATATGAAATTTCATCAGAGATCTCAATGCCTGCTCCTGATGCGAACTGTACTCACCACTGGCCAGCGACTCGGCCATGCTGATCGAAAGCGGATGTAGAATATCCATGGCAAATTCTTTGGGAGAAAGAAGAGTTTTCAATTTTCCCAACTCCAGAGATATAACATCGAGCTTGTAGCTTTTCAGCGCAAAATTTAAGATGGGAAGAGATTGCGCCGGGTCGACGGTCAACTTTGTGTCATTAATCAAATTGAAATCATTAACCTCAAGGCTCTCCTGTGATTTTCCTAAATCTATAAGCTGTGCTTTTAATTCAGGACTCGTAAGGCCTGCAACTTTTGAAATGGTGTACCCAAGAAGACAAAGCTCACTCAAAAGCATGAGCTTTTCAATATCAGGCTTAGTATAAGTGCGGTGGCCAGAAGCGTCACGCTGAGGATCTAACGCCTTATAGCGTTTTTCCCACGCTCTAATGGTATGAACTCCGACGCCTGAGATTTTTGACGCCATTTGAATTGTATAAGTAGTACTCACCAGTAAAATTCCTTCGCGTCTACATTTTGTCTGAGTAAGTGTAGCATCAACTCTCTAGTAAAAATAGAACTTAAAACTATAATGACCCAAGAAAATGGTAAACAGGGGATAAACATATGAAAATTTTAATCACAGGTGCTACGGGATTTGTAGGCAGTGCACTCGCTGCTAAGCTTTTATCTGACGGACATGAGCTAAGTATTCTCACTAGAGACAACGAAAAAGTTCCTGCTGTTTTTAAAAACTCGAAGGTCAAAGTTTTCGAATGGAAAGACACTCATACCCTTCCTCCAATGGAATCCATCCAGGGAATCACCGGAGTCATTAACCTGATGGGTGAAAATATTGCTGCCAAGAGATGGACTGATGAACAAAAAAAGAAACTTCGCGATTCTAGAATTCAATCAACAATTAATTTAACTACACTACTTGAACAACACTTAAGTTCGCAATTAGATTTTTTTGTATCTGCATCTGCTGTCGGAATTTATCCGGTCAATCAGGATGCTGTCATGACTGAAGAGTCTCATCCGGGAAAAAACTTTCTTGCTGATCTTTGTAAAGATTGGGAAGCCGCGGCCTATACTTTGAAAAAAGTGAAAAGAACTGTCATCATCAGAACGGCCGTAGTGCTAGAGCAGCACGGTGGTGCTCTAGCAAAAATGCTTCCTCCATTTCGTCTTGGTCTCGGCGGACCTATTGGAAACGGCGATCAGTACATGAGCTGGATTCATCTAGATGACTTGGTCAATTTGTATGCAAAAGCAGCAACTGATTCCAGCTTTTCCGGTGTCTACGATGGAGCAGCACCTCATCCTGTGGAAAATTTTCATTTCACTAAAGCATTGGGCCATGCACTTCACCGCCCCACACTTTTACCGATTCCAAAAGCTGCACTAAAACTCGCCTTTGGTGAAATGTCTTCTGTGATTCTTGATTCACAAAAAGTTATTTCAAAAAGACTTCCTGAAACAAGCTTTTCATTCAGATATGAAACGATTGAATCAGCAATGACAAAAATTTTTGGACACTAAGATGAAGAGAAGTTTATGCTGGATTAGAAGAGACCTCAGACTTCATGATCACTACGCGCTTAGAGAGGCCTTGAATTCGGCTTCCGAATGTCTAGTTGCTTTTATTTTTGATGAGCTCATACTAGATAAGCTCCATAACAAGAACGATCCGCGCGTTACTTTTATTTTTGATTCACTCAAAGAAATTGAGCATGAGCTGCAAAAACATGGATCAAGCCTCATTGTGAGATTTGGCAATCCTATTGAAGAAATCCCTAAGCTTGTTGCTGAATATAAAATCGACGCCCTTTTTTTCAATCATGATTATGAGCCTTACGCAAAAAAAAGAGATGATGAGGTTGAAAAAATCCTGCGCTCAAAAAATGTGGAAGTCTTTCACTACAAAGATCATGTATTTTTTGAAAAAAAAGAAATATTAAACGGCTCTGGTGAAATTTATAAAGTCTTCACTCCCTATAAAAATAAATGGCTGGAAACATTCCGATCGCAGGATGAGCATATACCCGATTACAAATGCAGCTTAAAAAAACTTTCGCCTTTGAAAAATTCTAAAAATATTATTGATCATGACTGGATGACTGAAATAAATTTTTTAGAAACACCCTGTATTTTAAAAGGTGGATCCATTGAAGCAATGAAGCGCCTTCATCACTTTAAGGAATTTATTTCGAACTACAAAGAAGCAAGAGACATTCCTGCTCTCGAGCAGACATCAAATCTTTCAAGTTATATCAGGATGGGAAATCTTTCTATCAGAGATATGATCAGGCTCGCTGTGGAAAAAGATAATGTCGGATACAACACATGGCTTTCTGAAATTGTCTGGCGGGATTTTTATCAGATGATTCTCGATGCTTTTCCCCATGTTGATAAAAAATCATTTCGACCTGAGTATGACAATATCAAATGGCTGGGTCGCATGACGGATTTCGAAAGCTGGTGTGACGGACAGACTGGCTATCCATTAGTCGACAGTGCGATGAGATGTTTGAACACCACAGGAATGATGCATAATCGCCTGCGCATGGTCGTCGCTTCTTTTCTCACAAAGACTCTGCTGATCGACTGGAGACTTGGCGAAAAATATTTTGCAGAAAAACTTCTCGACTACGATATGGCCGCCAATAACGGCGGATGGCAATGGAGTGCTTCAACAGGAGTCGATGCCCAACCTTATTTCAGAATTTTTAATCCATATAATCAGTCTGAAAAATTTGATCCTAAAGGAATTTATATCAGAGAGTGGTGCCCGGAGCTTGCCAATTTTTCCAGTAAATCCATTCACTCTCCTCACGATACAGAAATGGAAGAGCAGCTGGCGGCCGGATGTTTTATCGGGCGAGATTATCCTCATCCGATAGTGGGGTACAAACAGCAAAGAGATCGCGCTCTTTCCATGTACAAAGCTGTAAAATAATAATTAAGCTTCAGTGATGTTCGTCGATCCATTCGTAACAGGAATGCCGAATTTCTCGCCGTCTTTAATAATTGTTTTAGGAAGAACTGCAACATTGGGAGCTACAACTGCTTTTTCTCCAACGGTCACTCCACCTAAAATTTTTGCAGATAAACCAATCATTGCACCTTTTTTGATCACTAGTTTATCGATGATAAGAAAACCTTTCATTCCATAGTGGGCCATTATATAGGCAGAGCCACCGATAGTAACATAATCCCCGAGCTTGATCAGGCATGGATCAGAAATATTTGATGAGTTGATCATAACACCTTTTCCAATTTTCATTCCCATTGCTTTGAAAAAGAAAATGTTCATCGGAGACGGAGTTATAAAATCCAGCACCGTATAACGAACCAGGTATGTAAGGGCGTTGTGATAGAACCATGGAATCGATTCAATTGAAAACCATGCACCTCTGTAGCTTTTTACAAACGGTAGGCAGGGAGCATTCATAATGGGAACGATGATAATCAGTGAGAAAATAAAGGCAATAAAAGATCCGCCTCCACAAAGACCATAACAAAAAGCTTTAAGTGCAAATGGGTAGCTTCCAATGTGCTCGCCTGCCCATTGAAAAATCATGATTCCGGGAGTCAGTGCCACCGCAATACAAAAAATAAAAACTGCAGCGATAGGCACTAAAAATAAAACAAATCCCAGCGTTGCAAAACGGCGGAACAAATTCTCAAAATATGCCCCCGGACCTTTTTTGGTCGAACTGGTCGAATTAATGTCAGCTTTTTCCGCACTGGGTGCTGGAGATGAATTAGTCACTAAGAATTCCTTTATATTATTTTTTACTATTTCATTTTCTATAGTTTAATAAAGTTTGTAAACTATTCCTCTATGTCATTCAAAAGAAATATTACAACCGCCAAAGAGATTTTGATTTTCTCTTTACCTATTATCGCAGGACAAATCGGCCAGATGCTCTTTGGTGTCGGAGATGTTCTGGTTGCAGGCCGCTACTCGAGCCTCGCTGTCGCCTCTATTGGCGTCGCTGCTATGATTTTTGCGCCTGTGCTAATGATCGGAATCGGCCTTCTTCTTTGCACCGGCCCTCTCGCTTCTCAAATTAAAGGTGAAGGCAAAAAAGACCCAACGTTTCTCTTTAATGCCTACTATGTCAGTTTTTTCCTGGCGCTTATTTTAAGCTCACTACTATTTTTCTGCGACCTCTATATAAAGTATTTTAATCTCAACCCGGAAATTGTCCCGCACGTGATCGACTTTTTACAAATCACGGCCGTTTCACTTTTTCCTGCTTTCGTGTTCCAGGCCACTAAAGATTATCTGCAGGCCAACGGCAAAATCATGGTCCCTAACGGGATTATACTTTTTTACAACGTCATTAACGTTCTGCTGAATATAGTTTTCATGTTTGGCCATGGAAGCTTCCAGGGTTTTGGCATCAAAGGTTCTGCGATTGCCACTTTGATCTGCAGATTTTTAATGGCGATCACTGTCTTCATTTATATGAGATCAGTCACAGAATTCAGAATAAAACAGAATATGGAAACTATCAGAAATATCCTGAGACTCGGTATTCCGATTTCTTTTACGATATTATGTGAAGTTTTAATTTTTGCTGTCGTTACAGTTTTAGTCGGCGGAATGAGCTTAGTCGCTTCCGCTTCACAAAGTTTGGTCATGAACATTACTTCATTAACTTTTATGGTCCCACTTGCTCTTGGAAGTGCGATCTCTGTTTTAGTCGGCGAGCAGCTCGGAAAAAAATCCATCGAAGGAATTATCCGCTATTCAATGGGGGCGATGACTCTAACTGTTTTTTTACAGATCGTTTTTGCATTAATGTATCTGACGATCCCGCACCTGGTGATGGGGCTTGCAACGAAAGATTATCAGGTTATCGTTTACGGCAGCGGGCTTTTATTCTGGGTGGGAATTTTTCAAATCCCGGACGGACTTCAGGTTGTTCTTTCTGGAATAATGAGAGGACTTAATGAAACCCGCGTTCCCATGCTCATGGGAATTGTTTCTTATTGGGTAATTGGTCTTCCTATTGGAGCTTATCTGGCCTACACACGCATGATGGAAGCGCGCGGACTCTGGATTGGTCTTGCTATCGGTCTCACCTGTATGTGTATTTTTCTTCTTCTATTCTATAAAAATAGAATTAAAAAACTACGTCAGACAATTCAAAATTAATTTCTTTTTTTGTTAATGGATTGATGAACTTCAATTGATAGGCCATGAGTCTGATCCCTTGGTCATTCTTATTACCAACTCCATACTTTGGATCGCCGACAACAGGATAACCCAGCTCTTCAAAATGGCGTCTGATCTGGTGAAGTCTTCCCGTATGAATTTGCGCGAGAATAATAGCTGTGTATTCTTTTTGTTCCAGTATTTTAAATGTCGTGCGCGCTTCTTTTCCGTCAACTTTGAAAGTAATATCGAAGCCGTCTGGAAACTGTTTCTGGATATTTCCCAGCACTTCAACTTTATAAAATTTATTAACAATTCCCTGCTGCCATAATGTGGAGAATGACCCGGCCGCATGGTGAGTATATGCAAAGAGCATGAGCCCATGCGCTTCACGATCGAGTCTGTGAACAAGAAATGCTTTTCCTTTCGCTTGTTCAACCTGTCTTAAAATACTGGCATGATCTCCAAAGTCTGTCCCCTGTGACAACAGGCCTGGAGGTTTGTACCATAGACCCCAATCTTTATTTGAAAGAACTTCTCTTGCCTCCGGGACTTCCAGAGTGAGAAATTTTGGATCGTAGAAAAACTCGATGTGGGATTCTTCAGTTAATGGAGTCGTGGCCCTTCTTGTGCGCAGTCTTTTTGAGGTTGCGAGTTTTCTCAACCAGACACCGCCGTTGTTTAAAACTTTTTTTAATGTTGTTTTAGATAACTTGGTATGTTTTTCTAAAAAGTCGATGAGAACAAGAGGGTCTCCTTCTTTTACGCTTTTTTTCATACTGAATGGTCTTGATGATAATTCGGTCACAAAATTTCTCAAAAAAAGGCCCAATGATTACATTGGGCTTTTTTAACTTATTTTTTATTCGATTGATAGCCAAAACTCTAATTCAATAATCCGTGTTTCCCATTACTGGCTACTTATTCATTAAGGCCCTGTAAGCATCTACACGTCCACCTGACATTGAAGCGGTTTTCAACTTCGAAGTCTGAGTTGATGTTCTAATTAATCTCTCTCTCACTTCAGCAGGTGTCAGCCCTGGCTCTTTAGAAAGAAGAAGCCCAACCACACCAGACACATGCGGAGCGGCCATCGATGTTCCCGACATATTTGCGTACGATCCTTTTGTTGTTGAAAGAATATTTGATCCCGGCGCAGTCACGTGTACTAATTTTGTTCCGTAGTTAGAGAAACTAGATTTTGCACCGGCCGATGTAAATGATCCAACAGAAATCACATTTGAAACTTCATAGTTAGCTGGATAACTTGCCGTCGTATCATTGTTGCTTGATTCGTTGCCGGCAGCTGCGACGAAAACAATTCCAGCTTGCTCAGCTGCAGTGATAGCATCTAAAAGTGACTGCTCTTTTTCTCCGCCGCCCCATGAGTTCGACATCACCTGCACTTTTCTTTTAATCGCATAATCAATCGCGCTGATTGCATCGATAGTTTCTCCGGATCCTGCATCAGATAAAAATTTAACTGCAACAATTTTTACATTCGCCATTACACCGGCAACACCAATAGAGTTGTGACTTGCACCAATAACACCAGCACAATGAGTTCCGTGTCCGTGTCCGTCTGCAGGGTCACCATCTTTATTTGCGAAGTCGTATCCGTAAACATCATCAACAAATCCGTTGCCGTCATCGTCAACACCAGGCTTGCCATTAAGCTCAGCAAGATTTACATCCATTTGCCCTTTTAAGTCTGGGTGATTGTAATCAACACCAGTATCAATAACTGCGATCTTCACAGTCTTGTCACCAGTTGCACCTTTTGTAATATTCCACGCTTTAGCAACGTTGATATCTTCACCTACAACTCCGGGAGAAAAAATTCCGCCGTTTTTACCAGTGTTGGCCATGCCCCACTGTTTACCGAACATTGCATCCACTGGCGATGCATTTGTACTATTAATAGAGATAATATAATTGGGTTCAATATATTCAATTTCAGGATTATTAGCTAAGGCCTGCATTGCTTTATCAGATAGACCTTTATTAGTTTCAAGACGTCCGAAAGTTCCAAAAGAAGTTTTGGTCTCTTTTGTGACCTGTCCATAATTTGAAACTGCTTTAGAAGATAAAAACTGTGATCCCTTTTTTACTTTTACAATGTATCCGTTAAAGGGAGTTGCCTGAGCAGCTGTAGCTGCGAGAAAAGAAAGTAATACTGTGACTAGAAGTTTTGAATTCATATATCATCCTTGATTTATGTTTTAGTCATTCAATGGTCGTGGGCTTCACACACATGTGCAACCAAATACCTGTTTGTCAGAAAATGTTTGGGAATATCCGATAGAATAACTACATCTTATTCACAAAACTTTGTAATCGTTTTCTCTTTTGATGAAGCAGGCGTTCTCTGAAAATTAATAGTCAGCTTTGGTTTTGAAGTAAAAGATAAAAATTCAATCTTCTTTACTGGCCAGTGATTATCTTTAGCAGCTTTATCCTGCACATATGAAAATCCGCCTAAAATGAAATTGTCTTCTTCAAGAAACACAGTTTCAGTTCCGAATTTTTCATTGGTCACAGTGAGTTTTAAATTATCAGGAGCAAAGAGGAAATTTGCTTTTTGCCCGTCGATTATTTCAACGAATGTGCATTCATAATCTTTTGAAGCAAGCTTTCTCACCGCTTCTTTGTTAGGTGCTGAAGAACACGACGAAAGTATTCCTAAAACCAGAACCGATAATGCCAAAGATTTATTTTTCACACAAACTCCTTAAAGTACTTGTTTTCATATCGAGTATCTGACCAAAA
>JACMRM010000180.1 GCA_014376445.1 Bacteriovorax sp.
TAATCCCTACTGCAAATTCATCGTAACGAGCATCAAGCTCAAGACCATCCAGATATTCAGGAGCAAGATAAGATAACTTACCTTTGATCGTTCCCGCTTGTGTCGCTTCTGAATTGGTATTTGCTTTTGCAATACCAAAGTCAATTACCTTAACTGCACCATCATATGTAAGCATGATGTTGTGTGGAGAGATATCACGGTGAATGATGTTTGCTTCTTGCCCTGTTAATTTATCTCTGAATGTGTGAGCATAATAAAGACCCTGGCAGGCCTGAGAAATAATATATGTAGAAATTTCTACTGGGAAAACGAACTTCCTTTCTTTTAATTTATCAAGATACTCTTTTAAATTGCGGCCATCACAGTATTCCATAGCAACATAAAGCTGCCCTTTGTTCATACCATAATCGTAAGTCTGAATTACGTTGGGATGTAATAAACCGAATGTTACACGGATCTCATCCATGAACATAGTTTTGAAAGCTTCATCTTTTGAAAACTGTGGCTGAACCATTTTAATGGCAACGACTTTCTCCCCTTGCTCACCTAAGAAACGTGCACGACAAATTTTTGCCATACCGCCATCGACAAGATGGTCGAGGATGAGATAACGCCCGAAGCGTTCGCGTTTTGATGCTGGATCAGTCATATTTTTTAGTGCTCCCGATACTCTATATCGGAAAATTCCACCAAAAACTTAATCTAAAAATTTATTTAGTTTACAACTTTTTCAGAAAAACCTGGAAAGTTTAAAATCAAAGACTTATCTAATCTTTGAGATCTACAGATACCATACAGTTGGTATAAACGAAACGAACTCATCTCGGCATCCGGATGAGCAAAGAAGTTCTTTTTAAATTCGATCAAATCCACTTTTTTGTAGCCCGCAAGCTCGATCTGCTCATTTAAATAGGAATATGGGATGGCCTTTGTTTCAAGTGAGTATGCCAGAATAATTCTAAAATCACCGCACTTGTTTACTTCATCCAGTTCTGATTTTGAAAACCAGAAATTAAAACTAGATTGCGGTGGAATCGAAGTCATCATCAGATCAAATGAAAGAGTCAATTCATGCGTCCATGAAATTCTTTTCAAATCTAAATTCTCATTCCACTGCTTGTCCTGTGCGACACCGTTTCTCACAATATAATGCCCTTCTCTCACCGAGTTTTTAGTAAGGTTCGAACACGAACTCAAACCCGTTAAACCAAGAAGCAAAAGAATTAAAAAAGATTTTTTCATGATTGAACCCATTCAGCAATATCGTTAAAAACAGATATATTGTCTCTTTCATTATACAAGTCATGCTTTAAATTTGAATACTTCTTTTCTGTTAATATTCCCTTTTTGAGCCCCTTTGCGAAAGAATCCATGGCCCGCCCTATGAGATAAGGGCTTTCACTTTTTAAAAGCAGAGTCGGCCGATCAAGAAAGTATGCGTCCTGATAGATACTCTTCACTTTCGCAGTGACAATTTTCAGTGTCTGATGCGTGGGCCTTCTCACAATAAGCGGGTCCTCAAGATATAGCCCCTGTTCATGAGAGTCACTTAGAATCTCCTCCGGAAGATAAATTTCAACCGGCCTTGAAGTTTTAAGAGCATTGGAGACGATTGGAAAATTTTCAAAAATTTTATTCTGCAACTGTAGAAGTACTGAAGGAAAATTTAGAAAGAAATTTGAAAGAATTACCTTGTCGATTTTGTCCTTCACTTCACTGTCAAATCGATTGATAAGATCAAGCAGGGCCAGTGCGCCTACTCCATGTCCCAAAGCGACCCATTGTTCATTAGAATCCTTATTAAGCATTTCAAAGACAGACGCAGTATCATCCACAAGGTCACTGAACTTAGTGATATGCCCTCTCGTGCCCGAACTTAATCCATGCCCTAAAAAATCCATCATCACAAATGATACTTCCGGGTGCTGAACCTGAAACCAGCTGATCATATTCATGAAGCGCCCGTGATAAGAGGCCATATCGTGGAAAAGAAAAATTGTCACTGGAGCCTTCGATTTTTTCTTAGCTTTAATTTTTTTTAAATAGATTTGCTGAGAATGAGATTTTGAAGTGAAATGAGTCACATCAATGCTCTCACTTAACTTCTTCCAGATCATTTTAGACTGCGCGGTTTTAGACAGCATGATTTAACATGATTCTTTTTGCGTCCTGGTCCAAATCCAGAAACTGGCATTCAATCGACTGGTCTTTTTTATCGTAATTGTGTATCTTCACCCGAACATTTTTCACTTTCATCTCAGATCCAACATAGAGAGTGGCCTTTATTGTCTGGTTTTGAAACTCAACAAATGGCCCTGATCCCAGCAGTACTCCATCTTTTGTGCCGGCCTTTTTCACCACAGTAATAAGCGGCAGCGGCGAATAATTAAAAACAAGAATCAACGGGACCTCAGCGATGCCTAAAGTCTGATTCACGCCATTATAGTTTTCATTCAGTGGAGTATCCTGAATTTTTGTCCAACTGCTCATTCCCGGAGAAAAAATCAGCGTCTGAAAATTCATTCTTTTTTCACTCATGGCTTCTTTTAATTCAACCAGTGTGTACGGTCCGAAAATATCAGAGCCATCATAATTCTTTCTGTCTTTTCCAATTCTCACAAAAAAAAGCTCGTCTTTGTCTTTGACTTTTCTCCAATCGAAATTGAAATTTATTTCAGGAGATTGCGGCTCTTCATTTTTTACCGGTGCCTGTGCTTTGGCAATTGCAGGCTCAGTTTTTTTGATTTCTTCAACCATTGCTTTAATGGTCTCTCCTGCAGAATCATAATCATCAAAGCGAAGTTCGCTCACTTCTTTTAAGCGTTCCCAGTTTTGAAAACCTTTTTTCCATACATATGTATCAAGAGTAATTTCATCTTTTAAGAAAAGTTTTTTCAGGGTCTCAACATCAACAGGCCCTATACGCTCAGAACCCACGACATAATACCAGTTAACCATATAGTCCCCACTCCATCTTTATATACTTTGTTTGTCCTTTTATTTTAACGGTTTGAAATTACAAAAAAAGCACGAAGATTTTGCCCCATCAGTAGTAGTTTAATCAACTACTCAAGGAATACCGGTTTTAACCGATAAGTTTAAAGTAAACCTATGGCCCAAATACGGGGTTTTTAATTGGATAAGGTAATTTTATGAAAAATTCACTCTTGATAATGGCAGCGCTTCTCCTTTTCTCTTCGTGCGCGAAGGAAGAATTTGCGGCCAATAAAGGAAAGCAATCCAGTGATTTCAGTAAGGCCGGAAGTACAACGACAGAGCTTTATACTCAATCAACCCGCATCAGCCCAAAAGTTGATATCCTTATGTTATGGGATAACTCTTCGAGTTTTAACTTTGTAACAGCTGAAACGAAAGCTTCGATGACTTCACTAATTACCAGTGTTTCAGAAAATTTTGATTATCATATTCTCTCACTTCCTCTAGTTCCTGCAAGTACCACTTCACTTTACGAAGGTGTTCTCGTCGCTAGAGATTCTTCAAGTGTATCCGGTAATGCTGTTTCAATTTTAAAATCAAAAGATGTTGCTGCGAGCTCTTTAGCATTCACACAAGGTGTGGGTTCAGCTGAAAAAGGTGTAGACCGTGCAACAGATGTTATTGTTGCCAATAGAGCGAATGGTATTTTCAGACAGGAAGCCTATACAATTATCGTTATCATGTCTAACGAAGACGATAAAGGATGTGAGCTTGCAACTGGATACGCAACTTGTGCTGCTTACGATAAAGCAAATTACTCTGCTCCTAAAAAGACAAAACTTTTATGCCTTCGTGGAAATACATCCGTTGATTGTTCAGCAGCAGGAGTTTCAACTTTAAATGCTACGATGATGAGATTTATTAATATCTCTCCTCTTACGTCATGTGCTTCTGGTTTTAATAAAATGAACACAATTTACAGAGACGTTGCTAAAACTTTATACGAAGCTCCTTATACTAATGGTTGGCCGACATCTAATGATCACCTAAGTCCGGATGTTACCGGAGCACCAGACAGTTATAACCTGTGTTCAATTTCTTTCAGCCATATTTTTGATGGTGTAAATGCTGCCATCAAACAAACTCTTATTAAGCATAAATATGATTACTGGCCGGTTGCTGGTGCGAGCACTGCACTTGATCCAGATTCATTGAGAGTTGTTCGCAATGGGACTGTTTTACAAAACAGAACAGGTGAATCTAATCCACAAGATGGTTATCAGTATGTCGGTAATACAACTCATAACACTAGATACTATCCGACCGCAGGTGAACCATTCACTGGAAAAATGATTCAACTTTTTGGTGTAGAAGGGCACGATAAATTAGTTTATCCCGATAGCTTAGTTATCTCGTATAGTGAACCAAAATCGAAATTGGGTTACATCTATTTATCAAACGGTACTCCTAAAGTTGATACGATTGAAGTTTACCTGAATAATGTGAAAATACCGGCAAGTTCAACTAATGGTTGGGACTATATAGGTCTTCAGTATACATCTGCACTTGATTCAACTTTAAAAGTTGTGAATATGCCTGCTGGTTCGCCGTCTGGAATTTTTATCAGACTGAATGGAAATTACAAAGTAGATAACAGTATGGCCAATAACTTTGTTGTCTATTACACTTCTGCTGGAAACTAATTTTTTAAGCTTGTGCTTTTGCCTTCAACTCGTTCACACGGTTGAGGGCGTTCATAAAACGCACAACCGGAAACATTCTTTTTAGATAATCAATATTAATATCAGTGCTGATTTTATTGTCGTCAGACATTTTGTATTCACCACAAAACTTCGCATTCTTCGCACCTTGAAAATCGTCGAGAACGATTCCCATATTATATTCTTTAAACTGCACTATGATTTTGGAAAGTTCAACTTCAACCTTGCCGTCAATCACAGTTTTTCCTTCACACTCTTCCATGGCCTTTACAATGAACTTTTCGCATTTTGGAGAAATATTTAATTTCTTCTCATCACGAAGGCCCCTTTGAGTATTGAAAAACACCTGGAATATTCTGAATGTATCCGGCTCTCTTGTAGATAGAACCTTTGAAGCATCGTTTTCATCAACAGAAATTTCAATCATTTTTTCATCAGCTAAAAGCTGAAGAAACTCTTCCATTTTCGCTTCGTTTACATTGAAGATTTCCAGTGCATACGTTTTAATTTTATTGAAATTAATAAACCATCTTCCTTCCTTTTGCTCTCCTAGACTTCTGAAAGTCAGGAACAAGACAGAAAGAATTTTTACTACATCCGCTGCCTGAAAAAATTTATAATCCGCAGAAAATCCCACGTTATTATTTTCAAGATTTTTTACACGCTCATTGGTTTTTCTAAGACGTTCTGCCAGCGTATTAATCAAAGTCTTAAACCATGGATTAAGTGCTGCCATGGTTTTATCAAGCGCACCGAATGAAATTTGAATGATATCGACAGAAGTGATTGCTGCGCACGAAACACTTCTGATTTTAGAATCCGGATCGAAGTAGGCCATCTCACCTAACACTTCTCCCGAGCGAAGAACTGCAATCTCTACGAAGCCCTTTCCTTTCGGACGAAACAATCGCATCTGTCCTTTTTGTATGATGTACATTGAATCAGCACTGTCACCTTCATTAAAAAGGATTTGTCCTGGTGCCAATGTAATAATCCCAGATTTTTTCTGAGCGGTTGCCGGTGCTGATCCTACTGCCATTATCAATCCTTGATAAGGTGAAAAAAAGTATCTAGATTCTTTCTAGTACTAGTGCCAGAGCTTCTCCACCACCGATACAAATTGCGGCCATACCATACTTTGATTTTTTGTTTTCCATTGCTGTCATCAATGTCACAACAATTCTGGTACCGCTGCATCCGATCGGGTGTCCAAGACTCACGCCTCCACCATAAACGTTTACTTTATTATGATCTAATTTTAACTCTTTCATAGCGGCCAATGCAACTATAGCAAAAGCTTCA
>JACMRM010000023.1 GCA_014376445.1 Bacteriovorax sp.
CCTTCAGCACTTTTATGATAACGAACTAACAATCCAGCTTTCAGGTGCTGTCGGAAACTATACGATCTTAACTCCGGACATTGAAGAAAGTGTCGCTAAAAAACTCGGCGTAAAAGTTGAAGATGTTTCAACACAAATTATCCCACGAGACAGAATTGCAAAATTAATTTCTATCACTTCCCTTGTGGCAAACGCAATTGAGCGTCTCGCTGTTGAAATCCGTCACCTGCACCACTCTGATGTCAGAGAAGTGGCAGAAGGTTTCAGACCAGGCCAGAAAGGCTCGAGCATAATGCCTCATAAGAAAAATCCGATCGCCAGCGAAAACCTGACGGGCCTGTCTCGTTTTCTTCGCTCTCACCTAACAATGGCATTGGAGAATTCAATCCTGTGGCATGAAAGAGATATCTCTCCCTCAAGTGCAGAGAGACTTTATCTTCCCGATCATTTCGGCATCCTCACCTATGCTCTTGAGCGCTTTACAGGGACTTTAAATCTGCTGGATATCGATACAGCTGTTGTCGAGGGAAAAGTTCTTGCCCACACCCACTACCTATCAAGTTTTTATCTTCACTTTCTGATTAAAAACTGTGAATCTTTAACCAGAGAAGATTTGTACGCTGTTGTACAAACGGCTTCGTTTGACGTAGAAGCAAAATCTAATCCAGTGAAATACCGCGAGTTCATTCAAAATGAACTAAAGTCGAGAAATATTGATGTTAAACTTCCCGAAGTAAATGCCGACGGACTACGAAACATTTACCTTAAATCAGTCGATCAGATTTTTAAAAGAGTCTTATAAGTCATTGGGTAATCCATGAGTGAAGAGCTAAGCAACAGCGTATTTTCGATTACCGGTAGAACCGGTAGGCTTGCTTATTTTTTCCAAAACTCATTGCTCATGCTCTTCGGCTTCCAGTACATTTACGGGCCTTATATAGGTGATGCTATAAAAAGCATGCAGCACAATCCTATGTTCGCCAATGTCTTCATTCTTCTGCAGTCTGACCCGTCTTATGCTGACATGCTGAAAGATTTTGGACAGGCGCAAAAATTCACTTTCACATTATTTGCTGCCCGATACGCTTTCATCATCGCCCTTCGAATCATCGATCTGAAAAGAATCAGAGATATCGTGAACAGACAGCTGACTAAAGTAGAAACGATTTCAGTTTTCATCATCTTCTCTCTTCCCTTCGTCGATCTTATCTCGACTATCGTTTTGATGACTCTTCCTCCAAAAAAATCTCCAGCTATCAGTACTTTCTTAAAAGAGGCCCATGCGGTCAACCTGCACGAAGCTCAAAAAGAAAGACTGGTAAAAAGAAACAAAGAACTCTTCGACAGTGGAAAAATTTCCAAAGCTGAGTATATAAAATTTCTTGAAAAATATAATGTCTTAGTAAAAAAACAATAGGATGTTATGAAAGAAAATCAAATAATCATCATTGAAAAACATCCGCGCATTCTGAGATACACACACTGGATAAACGTGGTTTTTTTATCTCTTATGGTCTGGAGCGGAGTCCTCATATATTGGGCCAATGATGCCTACTACAAAATCCCCGATCCCGTGGCCGAAACACTTTCCATTCAATACAAACTGGCCGAAGGTTTAAGCTGGCATTTTTTTATCATGTGGGCCTTTATTATTAATGGTCTCGTCTATCTCGCTTTTCTTTTTATAAGCGGCGAATGGAGAGAGCTTGCTTTCGACAGAAAAATTTTCAAGGATACTTTTTTTGTCATTCTTCATGACCTTCACATAAAAAAAGAAGCGCCTTCTCAAAAAGGAAAATTCAATGCTGCTCAAAAGATTGCCTACATCGGCGCAATTCTTATGGCATTCGGTAGTCTTATTACAGGCATCGCTATTTACAAGCCTGTAACGATGGGATGGATAACTAATCTTCTCGGCGGTTATGAAGCGGCAAGATTTGAGCATTTTGTTCTAATGATCGGCTTCATTATTTTTGTTATCGTTCACATCCTTCAGGTCATGAGAGCAGGATGGAATAATTTTAGGGCGATGATCGCAGGGTATGAAATTGAAAAAAAATAATATTGATGAAAAAAAATTAAAAAAACGCCTGATCATCTCCATCTTAAGCGGAGTACTTTTTGTCATTGTTGTGATTGTAGGCTTTCGCGCCATTAAATACGGTAGCAGAATCGAAGAAGCTCCTACAGCACTGAGACATTCATTTGAGTGGAATCAGAAAGTCTGGGCACGCATTAGTTCTTCAAAACATCTTTCAGTAAATAAACCACGTCCAGATAAAAGCAAACCTCCGAGAGTCAACGGTGATATCGGCTTGACCTCTGTCGCTGATTCAAAAAACTACTCTGTAGAAGTTATCAGTGGAACTAAAACTTTTAAACTTCCTATCGCTGCTTTTCACTCTACAGATAAAGTTGATGTTTCAACAGACTTCCGTTGTATTGAAGGTTGGAGTGAAGAAATGTCTTACGCAGGAATGCGTTTTTCAGACTTCATGAAATTCTATGATCTTGGAAAAAAACCAGATGGAACATATTACGCTTATGTTGGATTAGAAACTCCCGACAAAGAGTATTACGTCTCTATTGATATTGAATCAATGATACACCCACAAACAGTTCTCTCTTATGAAATGAACGGAACACCACTTTCAATAGAAAATGGTGCCCCCTTGCGTCTTATGATTCCAGTTAAATACGGAATTAAAAACCTCAAGAGAATTGGGAAAATCTTTTTTTCTGATATTCGCCCCAGAGACTACTGGGCAGAACGTGGTTACGATTGGTATTCTGGACTTTAAATTTAATTTTTAAGCTGCGAGTATTTTTTGTTGAACTGCTTAGTAAAAGCAGTAACATCATTTTCCCACTCATTTGGTTTTAATTGAGATAGAGCTTTTCGATATTCTGAAACATCAGTCGTTTGGGAATGAATGCGCCCTAATGTATAAGCTTCATAATTAATTATATCTGCACTATTTTCACTAACTAAATTTTCATCAAGGACTATTCCCAAGTTGCCCATAAATTTCGGTCGGAGCAGCATTGTTTTTCCATTGACGCCTAAAACACTATAATAATGTGAAGCCTTCTCACCCTGCTCAACCAAAAGACTTTTTAGCATTCGTGATTTTTGATCAGGTATAGCAGTAGTCGCGATACTTTCGATTGCCGGGGTTGTTAACTCTTTTAGTTCCAGATGAATTTTTTCACCATTTTCTAAAGAACATAAAACTTCATATCTCAAGAGTCCAGCTGACCCTCCACCAATTTTTGATGTCGCAAGTATATCAATGACTCTAATATTTTCTGAAATAAATTTATCTGAAGAAAATAATTCTTTCAGATCTTTTTCAATGAGAAAACGAACTTCACTAGCTACTTCAACAGATTCTTTTTTTCTTTTAAAAATATTTCCTTCAAGATCTTTAGGGTTAACGATTGGGCCTGCTTTCAGGCCAGCATTAAGCAGCGACTGGATATTAGAAGGAACTTTAACGCTTTCTAAATTCATTCCGTGCTCATAAAAATCGATTGCAGCTAAAATATTAAACTTGGGTTGATACAATCTGGTGCTGACAAGTAATCGTAAAAAATCATAAACAACTGGGCAAGGGCCAGAATCATCCATGTCATTCATTCCAAAAATCACTGTTGAATTATCCTGAAGTAATGCCCCAAAATTTTCAGGATGTGCGTCTCCAACACACCATCCGGAAAAGTGAGAAGCTGCACGCCCAACATTCAGCGAATCCGCATTCACAGGAATAAGTTTGTAATAGTAATCAACAAAGCTGCGCAAAAAATGAAACGAGTCTTCTGAAGCATTCACTTTTGTCTTATCAAATTGATAATTAATATCTGTTAATGTCGTTTCTATTTCTTCTGTTGCGAAGACAGAAATGGAAGTAATCCCAAATAGAATTGCAAATAGTAAATATTGAACAGTGAGCTTTCTCATGAACTAACGATAGCCCTAAGAGAAATGAAGAGCAAATTACAGAACCATTACATATAACATGTAATGTGTAAGGTTCCAGACTTGTGGTAGCCCATGTGCATTAAAGTTCAGTTAAATCTAAGAAAATCTTCCCCGAACCTTTCTTCACAGAACCAATAACAAAAGCTTTTTCTCCAAGACGAGCAAGCTCTGAAATAATTTCATCAGGATTTTGAGTCGCCACAACCATACCCACTCCCATATTGAAAGTACGGTGAAGCTCATGAGTATCAAGCCCGCTCAAATCACAAACCTCTTTCATGAATTTCGGAAAATCAGGCGCGGTAGTCACATGATAATCAAATTTATCATTGATACGAGGGATATTTAAAAATCCAGAGCCAGTAATGTTCGCAATCCCTTTAATAGAACTAAACTGAGTTTTTAAAAGTGATATAAACGTTTTCACATAAATTTTAGTCGGCACAAGGCATGCGCGTTTCAAATCCATATCACTACTTTTTGTATCAAGAATTTTTCTAACTAAAGAGAAACCATTCGAGTGAAATCCTGAACTCGCAATCCCAACAAGAGCATCACCTTCAGCTAACTTCATTCCGTCGATAAGCTCAGGCCTCTTCACTTCACCAACAGAAAATCCCGCTAGGTCATAGTCGCCAACTTGATACATACCTGGCATTTCTGCAGTCTCACCGCCGATTAAGGCCATTTGAGATTGAAGGCAGCCATCCACGATTCCTTTCAAAACTGATTCGCTGACTTCTAAATCAAGCTTGGAAGAAGCAAAATAATCGAGGAAAAATAATGGACGTGCACCAGAGCAAATTAAATCGTTCACGCACATGGCAACTAAATCGATTCCGATTGTGTCGTGGATTTTAAGATCGATTGCAAGTTTGATTTTTGTTCCAACTCCATCTGTTGATGAAGCCAGGAATCTATCCTCGTCTAAAGCGTAAAGAGCACAAAAGCCCCCAACTCCTGAAACGACTTGCTGATTATAAGTTGACTTCACCATCTTCGAGATGCGCTCAACAAATAAATCACCTTTCTCAATATCTACACCACTGTCTTTATAAGTAATTGCCATACAAAAAATCCTTAAAAATTAATGCCTAAAATGTCTCTTACCTGTCATCATCATAGCAATTTCAAACTTATCACAAGCAGCAATCACTTCATCATCTCTCATGCTGCCACCGGGTTGGATAATCGATTTAATCCCAAGGTCATGACAAACTTCAATCGAATCAGCAAATGGAAAAAACGCATCTGAAACCAGAAGCATGTTATCCATCTTTAACCCTTTTCCTTCAGCACGAACTCTAGCAAGCAAACGAAGTGAATCAAGACGATTAGGCTGCCCCATTCCCGTTCCAGCTAAAGTAAAATTTCCATTCTCGGTTTTACACACTAATGCGATCCCATTGCTCTTTAAATGCTTGCAAGCAAGCACTCCAAAATCAACCAGCTCTAATGCTTCATAAAGCATTTCTTTTTTTGTTACAAGCCTCAGCTCTTCTGATTTACCACAGCTCTCATCTTCATTCTGTATTAAAAGCCCGCCAGAAATACTTTTTACAATAAATTCTGATTCATTTTTTAAACGCACCGGAGTTTTAAGCAGGCGTACATTCTTTTTCTTGCCAAAGAACTTAAGCGCTTCATCTGAATATCCTGGAGCAATAACAACTTCGATAAATCTTTCAGATAAAAATTTCGCACAATCAGCATCAACCGCTCTCGACATCGCAATTATCCCGCCGAAGCTTGAAACGCTGTCGCCATTCCATGCTTCTTCAAGTGAAGAAAATAATGTTGAAGCTACAGCAAGTCCGCAAGGGTTAGCGTGTTTAATAACAGCGGTGACTGCTTTACCACAAGAGATATGAGCGATATCACTCATTACTCTCCATGCCGCATCAGCATCAACCCAATTATTATAAGAAAGCTCTCTTCCTTGTAAAACTTCAGAATCAACCAATGAAACTTCAGTTTTTGTATTTTTTAATTTAAAAAGATTTGCCCATTGATGAGGATTCTCTCCGTAACGAAGAGCTTCTTTAGATTCAATAGCAAGCCACGATTTATCTTCAATCTTCTGCTCTTCCCCAAATCGTGCAGTCAACTCTTCAGCAATCATCAAATCGTATTTTGCAATTCTCTCGAATGTTTTTACAGCATACTTTCTTCTGTCCGCAAAAGTCGTAGAACCAGTAAATGTTGTTAAGAAATTATCGTAATCAGCAACGTCAGATAAAACGGCTACCGATTCATAATTCTTAGCAGAAGCTCTTAGCATCAGCGGCCCGCCAATATCGATATTTTCAATCAGAATGTCTTCAGTCGCTCCCGTTCCTGCATATTTCTCAAAAGGATAAAGATTGCAGACAACCAGATCAATCGGTTCAATATGAAGTTCACGAGCTTCAGAAATATCTGTCTCATGATGACGACGGTATAAAAGCGCACTTGTCACCGGGAAGGAAATAGATTTCATTCTTCCACCGAAAGCTTCAGGATTACCCGTCAGGATTGAAATCGAAGTTACAGGAAGCCCCATATCTTCAATGAATTTTTTTGTCCCTCCAGTTGAGATGATCTCAACCTTATGGTTGTGCAAAGTCGTAACTAAAGATGCAAGATTAGTTTTATCAGTAACGCTAATAAGGGCACGCTTAATAGGAACAGTTACTTCTTTCATCTTTTATCCTTAATTAAAGTTTTGCTCACAATATTTAATTCCACTTTCAAAAATAGCAGCACCGATTCCAACTGCTGAACTTTTATCTTTCCCTGAAGGACTATGCCATTTGCTTGTCGCTGCTTCCGGGTGGGGCATCAATCCAAAAATTCTTCCTGAAGGATCACATACCCCCGCGATTCTCTCGTACGATCCATTTACATCTTCAGAATAATTTAGAGCGATCTGTCCGTTAGACGTCAGAGTTTTAAACATGCTTTTTTGATTTTCATCATTACCTTTAAAAACAATTTTCCCTTCGCCGTGACGAATAGGAAGACTGATTTTTTTCGCCTGAAGATCTTTCGTCCATACACAATTTGAAGTCGGTACATCTAAATCAACCCAACGATTGATAAAATGCCCCTGACGATTGTGAGTCAATGTCATCGAACGAGGATCGTTGGGTTTCGGAAGAAGACCTAGCCTTACCAGCGCTTGAAATCCATTACAGATCCCGATCACTAATTTTTTATTATCAACAAACTTCTTAAGTTCCCCACCTAAAGCATATTTCAACTTAAGAGCTAAAATCTGCCCTGATCCAATTTCATCACCGAAAGAAAATCCACCTGGTAGAGCTAAGACATGAGCTGACTCAAGCTTCGAAGGATTTTCAATCAAATCTGAAATATGAATAATCTCGGCTTTAATTCCAGCTTCAGTAAAAGCTAAAGCTGTTTCTTCTTCACAATTAATTCCGTCACCCGTTAAAACTAAAGCGCGAATATTTGAGCGTTGTAATGTCATACAATACCCTCCGCTTGAATTTTATAGTTGCCCATACATTCGGTGCCTTTTACATTTAAAATTTCTTCACCTTTGAAGGTCACTTCTAAAATCCCTGATTTCGTCGTCTGCCCAAGCTTCAGAAAACTATGGCCTTGTAAATTATCTTCAAACTGTTTTTGATTTTTAAAACTCACCGAAACAACAAACCTTCCTGCACTCTCATTGAACATAAATCCCAAAAGATTTTTTTCAGCAATTGAACTGAAGTCCAGCTCCATCCCGTAATTTGTCCCCATCATTTTTTCAGCAAGAGCAATCAAGACTCCACCATCCGAAACATCGTGTGAACTCTCAATTAATTGCGCCTTCATCGAAGTATGAAACTTGCGGTAAAGATCCATCTGTTTTTTCCCGTCAATATAAGGAAGCGGATAACCAATATCGTAGTCTGCATACAGCTCTTTTAATTCATAGGCAGAAGTAAAATTTACTAAATTCTCTCCGATCAGATAAACCAGAGAGTCTTCATTCTTAACTTCAGAAGTTGTAATTGTTTTTAACCCAGGAACTCTCCCCATCGCCGTCACCAGCAAGGTCGGGGGAACACTGATCTTCACAATGTCACCTTCAGCAGTTTTCCCGATGAAATCATTTTTCATACTGTCTTTACCGCTTACAAATGGCATGCCGTACGAAAGACTCAAATCATAAAGCGCTTGAGAAGCACGAACCAGCTGACCAAGTTTTAATTTAGCATCAGGATTTCTCGAAGACTCAATCGGATCCGGCCAGCAGTAGTTATCCACTAAAACCATCTCATCCGGATTCGCTCCTACGCATACAGCATTTCTTACAGCTTCATCCAATGCATACTCTGCCATCAAATAAGTATCGTACTCAGAAACTTTCGGACAAATACCACAAGCAATAGCGATAGCATTGTCTTCGCTCCCACCGTGCGGCTTCATCCATATAACACCAGCATCACTCGGAGCCGAAAAGCCCACATCTGCAGATCCGGTAAAAGGCTTAACTAGTGTCGCCCCCTTTACTTCATGATCATAACGACGGACTAAATGCTCATGGCTTCTGATGTTTGGACTTCTAAAAAGATCCATTAATATTTTTTTATAATTTTTTCTTGGAAGGAGCGGCTTGCCGATTTTTCTCTTAATCCAGTGAGTACTTTTTGTTTCCATATCAAAGTGCGCGTTCAATTTCATCGGAACTAAAGACTCATGCAAAAATTCCAGCGATAAATCCGCTACAGTTTCATTATTATATTTTACATGAAGAGACCCGCTATCAGTAAAAGTACCAATGACTGACGCTTCAACATTTCTTTTCGCTGCCAGTGCTAAAAACGCATCAATGGTATCGACGGCCACTGAAAAAGTCATACGCTCCTGACTTTCACTGACCATAAGTTCAAAAGGAGAAAGTCCCGGATATTTCACCAGCGCTTTTTCCAGATCCACATCTGCACCGTTAGTAAGTTGTGCCATCTCACCAATACTTGAACTTAATCCTCCGGCACCATTATCAGTCACTGAATTAAAAAGTCCTTTGATTCTTGCTTCAATAAGAAAGTCTCCAAGCCGTTTCTGCGTGATTGGATCTCCAATCTGCACAACAGAAGAAGGGACACCATCAACCAGTTCCATTGAACTAAATGTGGCCCCATGGATACCATCTTTTCCAATGCGACCGCCGGCCATGACTATCAAGTCACCTGGTCTCTGCCCTTTTTCAGCAGTTGATTTATTATTTTCAGTCTGTGGAATCACTCCGATAGTTCCACAGAACACCAGAGGCTTTCCAACATAATCACGATCAAAAACGAAAGCACCGTTTACTGTCGGAATCCCGCTCTTGTTGCCACCGTCCTGTACACCCTGATGAACTCCTGCTTTTATACGGTCAGGGTTTTTTAAAAGAAGCGGCAATGCAAAATTATTTTCCTGAAAGTATTTATTTTCAGCTAAGCAAAATACGCTAGTGTTAGCGATAGGCTTTGCGCCTAACCCAACTCCTAAAATATCTCTGTTCACCCCTAAAATTCCTGTAAGTGCTCCACCGTATGGATCAAGTGCACTTGGTGAATTGTGAGTTTCAACCTTGATACAAACATCGACCTTGTCATCAAAACGAACGATCCCGGCATTGTCGTGAAAAATTGAAATCAGCCAAGGCAGTTTTCTTTCTTCTTTAATTTTTAAAGTAGAACCGCGGATTAATGATTTAAAAATCCCGTTGATTTTTTTATCGCCAATAGGTTTTACCCCTTCAGGCAAATTTGATTCACTGTAAGTAATCTCAGAAGAAAAAATCTTATGCTTGCAGTGCTCGCTCCAGCTTTGAGCAATCACTTCCATCTCAACATCACTTGGATTTCTCCCAAGATTTTTATAATAAGATTTGAT
The DNA here is from genome assembly GCA_014376445.1 of Bacteriovorax sp. Lineage (GTDB taxonomy): Bacteria > Bdellovibrionota > Bacteriovoracia > Bacteriovoracales > Bacteriovoracaceae > Bacteriovorax. The sequence goes on from JACMRM010000023.1 coordinate 9,860, forward strand.
GTAAGTAAGTTCATCAACACTTAAGGCCCAGCAGTTATCCTGATTCATTTTAGCGATCACAGAATCATCAACAGTCAGGTCAATCATTTCCGATTTAGAAGCCGTAATCTGAACATTCGGAAAAACAATATTTTTTAAGCGCGAGTTAAAAAACAGATCAGTTGGTGCTGTTACTGTTACTTTATGAAGAAGAAAGTTCGCCATCTTTTCATAAGTCATTTTCTCAAGTCTATCCTGTGGAAGATTCTCACCTTCAACATAGAACATAGACCCTGAAGAAACCTTCATATCAATTTTTGAAAGTGCTGGAATCAGCTTTAGTGCTTCAAGAGCAGCATGAGCAGAGTTATCCGTTACACCGGGACGAAATCCAATATCAATCAGATAAGGATTTTTAAATCCACGGGTCTTTAACCACCCATGATACTCTTCCTGATTGTCACTCATTGAACCGAATAAAGTTTCCATCACACTGTCAGTAAAAACTTCAGAGGCATATATCTCAAAGTTCTCAATAGGATTTTTTGATTCCACCAGAAAGTATCTGACTTCCCAGAACTTATCAAAACTCACTTTCATATATTCTTTAAACCAAACTTTCAGCGATTCTTCAGCTGTTGTCGTCTGAGATAAGTTAAAAGTATTCGGATAAATTTCAAAACGGTAAGCCTTCATAACATGTCCTTAAAAAGTTTTTCTAAAACTTCGGGATAAAATTTATTTTCAATCGCTAGACCGCGCTCTTTTAATTCTTCAAAAGATTCGCCTGAAATCAAAGCAAATTTTTTTTGAGCAATAATCTCACCAGTATCCATTCCTGCATTCACATAATGAATTGTGCATCCAGATTCAGCGACATTCGCCCTATAAGCATCACCATACCCATCGATGCCTGGGAAAAGTGGTAGAAGTGACGGGTGAATATTAATAATCTTTTTATCGTAAGCTTTTAAAAAATGCGGTCCCAGTAATTTCATGAATCCAGCGAGAACAATCCAGTCAGGTCTGTAACCTTCAAGGTTAGCGATCATTCTTTGCTCAAAATAAGTTCGGTCTTCATTTTTTTTCTTTGAAACAGCAAGAGCAGGAACATTGTTATTTTTAGCACGTTCTAAAACCAGCGCTTTTCTTTTATCACTTAGAACACAAACCACTTCAGCGACATCAGAGTTTGCGGCCCATTTCAAAATGGATTCAGCATTTGATCCGCTTCCAGAAGCAAGAATGGCAATCTTTACTTTAGTCACTAAACTTGTCCTTTGCCGATGTCAGTGCGGAATTGAGCTCCATCAAACTGAACTTTTGAAATATGTTCGTATGCCGACTGACGGGCCAAAGTTAATTTTTTTGCCAGCGAAGTAATCCCCAAGACTCTTCCTCCTTTAGTTTTTAACTGACCGTTATTTTTTTCCACGCCTGCAAAATACAAATAATCATTTGCACCAAGTTCAAAGGTATTTAAAAAATGAATCGTATCACCCAAACGGACTTTCACACCTTCAGTTCCAGGATAACCGTGAGCGGCCATCACAACATGAACACCTGACTTATCTTTTTTAGCAGGAGATAATCTTCCAAGCTCATCTTGAAGTTTTTTAATCTCACCGTTTGCAGCCGCCTTGAGCCATGGCGCTAAATTTTCTTCTAATAATGGCAGGAGCACCTGAGTTTCAGGGTCACCAAAACGAACATTGAACTCCAGCACTTTCCAGCCTAATTTTGTTTTCATAAGTCCTGCAAATAAAATCCCTGAAAAAGATGCTCCGGCCTTTTTCATTCCTGAAAGCATCGGCGCAAATACATTTTCATTAATCCATTTTTCATCATTAGTTTCCAGACAAGACGCCGGAGAAAAAACTCCCATCCCGCCTGTATTCGGACCAAGGTCACCGTCTCTTAGTCTTTTGTGGTCACAAGCCGTCCCTAAAAATGAAAAACTCTCACCATCACAAAGAGCAAAAGCAGAAACCTCAGTTCCTTCTAAAAATTCTTCGATAATAATATGATCAATATTTTCACCAAGAATTTTTTCTTTCATAAGACTAATAACTGCAATACGTGCTTCATATTTAGTCATACAAACGACAACGCCCTTGCCTTGAGCAAGACCATCGCACTTCACCACCATTTTTTCAGAAGGTGATGTTTCAATATATTTTAAAGCTGTATCAGCATCAAAAAACTCAGAGTAACCTGCAGTCGGAACACCTGCATCCATCATAATTTTTTTCGCAAACGCTTTTGATGTTTCTAACTGACTCGCGGTTTTCGAAGGTCCCACAATCAAAAGATTATTTTCCTGAAACAAATCAACGATCCCTTCAGATAAAGTTGCCTCAGGACCAACGACTGTTAAATCAATTTTTTCATTAAGAGCTAATTCTAAAAGTCCATTCATATCCATGGCCGAAACGGAAACCACCTGAAGTTCTGGTAATGTTTCGTTCATAGCAGAATTTCCCGGAGCTACAAAAACTTGTGAAACAGAAGTTGTCTGCCCTAAATGATGGCAAAGAGCATGCTCACGTCCACCATTTCCGATGACAAGGACTTTCATAAATACCTCTTACTGTAGTTATCCAGATTAAATTCCTCTGCAAAGAATTTCTGTCCGACAACTTTATCGGTCACTGCATTTGAATAACTTTTATAAACGGTCTCAGCTCTTTTTTTAATTTCTGGATCCAGCTTATCCGGTATTGACCGATACTTCTCCATACAAAGCGCTTTAAAATCCCCGCCAGTAATCAGTGAGTCCCTTTTGGCAGCTTCAAGATTTTTATACCAATCACTTCCTTTGTAAGTTTCACGAAGAAATTCTTTAGAAAAACTTTTTCCTTTATAAAGCAAACGAAGCTCATCAATACCGATTGAATCAACCAGCATAAATGATCTATTGCCATTAACTCCTTCAATAAACCCGACTTCAATTTTCCCATCCCACAACTCAAGCCCCAGCTCATGATGAAAACGAAATAAATTAAGCGCAATCAAATGAGTCATCGTCTTAAGCTCATTCCATTCAGTATCATTTAGACCGGCAATAGATTGAGCTTCTGAGTAATCCAGATAGCGATCACCTTTTTCAAGCTTTGTTGAAAAATCAATCATAGGAGTTTTTAATAATTTTCCATTTTCCGGAACGAAGTCAAACCCAAACTCTTTCCACTTGAGAGCATCACTGCCTAGTCTTTTTGAAAGTGAGTTTCCATTAGCAAGGCCAAGACGGAAAATAACTTCCAAAGGAACCAGAGCATCAATAGGTTTATTTTTATAAACTTCATATCCATAAGTTTCGTGGTCAAAAGAAGGACGAAGAATTTTAATGTTTTTTACTTCAAGAATTGCATTATTCCAGCTCGCTTCTTTTAAAACAGCATGGTGATTGAGACCTGTTTTAGAATACTTTTTGAAAAGTTCAGAATCAGCAAGTGATGCTAAATAATCAGCAGAAAATGTTTCTTTTAAAATTGATGATGAAAATAAATCCTTCCAGTACTCACCACTTCCGAGATAACTGAAAAAACTTTTTCCCATTATCGCCAGAGTTTTTCCCTTATCTTCCAGTTGATCAGGCATTTCTCCCCAATCAAAAACCGAATAACGGTCAGAGAATTCGAAAAGTAGATTTTCCGCAGAAACGATGCCCCTGACATTTTTTACCGATCCACGGTATAGCACAGGTGGCAAATCAGTCATGCGTTACTCCCTATGAAGACTTCTCATATCTTGAAACTTCTGAGCACTCGATACGTCTACCGGATAACACCCGTTCACGCATGCCATACACAAACTTTCTTTTCCAATACTTTTTACGAGGGCGGCTTCAGATAAATAGATAAGCTTAGTCGCTCCTAAATAATCCTGAACCTCTTTTGTTGTTCTGGAGCTTGCTACCAGCTCTTTAGGATCCGGAAAATCCACTCCGTAGTAACAAGGGTATCTGATCGGCGGGCAAGTCGTTGCAAAATAAACTTCTTTTGCTCCGGCCTCTTTCACCATTTCGATAATTCGTTTTGAAGTTGTCCCGCGAACAATACTGTCATCGAGAAGAAGAATGTTTTTTCCCTTGATCTCACTTGCGATCGCCGTCAGTTTAAGTTGAACTGCACGATTTCTGCTCGCCTGTGTATTAAGAATAAAGCTTCTTTGGATATATCTGTTCTTGATAAGAACTTCTCTATAAGGAATTTTTAAATTCTCACTTAAACTGATCGCGGCCACTCGTGAAGTTTCAGGAATCGGCACAACAAGATCAGGGCTGATTTCACCACTGTCGATTAATTCCTGAATTTCTCCAGCCAAATTTTTCCCAAAATCCAGTCTTGCAGAGTAAACACTTTTTTCCTCCAGAACACTTTCCGGATTTGCAAAGTACACATACTCAAACATACACGACTTCGGCTGGATGTTTTTCATCTTCGAATAATCCGTCGAAGAAAAAATCTCACCTTTATTATCGATAAAAAGAATCTCTCCCGGAGCGAGGTCGCGAACGACATCGTAGCCAAGAAAATTTAATGAATTTGATTCTGAACTTAAGCAATAGCTTTTCCCAAAGTGCGCGGGATATGCTGTTTTTTCTTCCTCAGTGAGTTTTCTCTCACCTAAAATAAGAGGACGAAGTCCATGCGGATCTCTGAAAGCAAAAAGTCCCTGATCAGCAAGCAGCCCTAAAACAGAAAATCCACCTTTGGCTTTATCAAAAAGTGCCTTCACTGAATTTTGAAATTTATCAAAGTGATGAATACTCTCTTTATCTTTTAATCCATCAGATAAAAGATTCAAAAGAATTTCTAAATCACTATTAGAAAATAAATGGCGTCTTTTTTCATCCTGAAGATGATTTTTCAGATCCATATAGTTTACGATGTTCCCGTTATGAACCATCCCAATACCGTGAGGATAGTTAGTGGTCATCGGTTGAATATCGCGTTTTGAATCAATTGGATTTTTTGGCCCGACAGTCGCATAACGAGTATGAGCAATTGCCATCTGCCCTGAAAAGCCTGCAAGAATTTCAGGACTAAAAACGTCACTGACTAAACCCTGCTCTTTATACTGATGAAAATTTTTTGAGTTGAAGTCGTAGCTTAGAATTCCGGCGGCGTCTTGTCCTCGGTGTTGCAGCAGTAGCAAACCTTGGTAGACTTCCTGAAACGAGAATGGAGTACCAAAGACTCCTACAATTCCACACATCGGCTAATACCTCAGATTAGGAAAACTTATAATTGATTTCAGAACAATAAATTTTTTTCTTTAAACTGGCCATTGAAATCTTTGGCAATATTAATTTTCTTCGGGCAATATCACCCTAAATATGAATCAAATGAATTCCCAAACCATTCTTGGAATTTTAGGCAGCGGACAACTTGCGCGAATGACATCACTCGCCGCCAGTGAATTCGGTATTCAAACTCACATTTACTGCTCTGAATCTCAAGTTTCTCCAGCTGAACACATCGCCTCAAAAACAGTTAAGGGCACATTTAAGGATGTAGAATCCATTCTCAACTTTTGTCAAAATTGTGACGTCGTGACGTTAGAAAATGAGTTTATTGATCAGGAAATACTCGAAGCTATCGATGCAAAATTTCCAGGAAAACTTTTTCCAAACTCAAAAACATTTAAAAAAATCGGCGATAAAATTTCTGAAAAAGAAAGTTTTGAAGCTGCCGGAATAAAAGTCACTCCCTTTAAAAAAGTCCATTCTCCTGCTGACGTTTTAGGTTTTGCGGCCATTCACGGATTTCCTGTCGTCTTAAAAAGTGCGAAAGGCGGATACGACGGCTATGGCAACATAACAATCAAATCAGAGAATGAACTCAACGAAAAATTTGCAAAATTAAAAGGCGAACTTTTAGTTGAAGCCTTTATTCCTTACGAAAAAGAATTGGCAATCATGATCGCGAGAAATAAAAACCGCGAGATGGTTTTTTATCCCGTCGCTCATACCATGCAGGAAAATCATATCTGCCATTTTGTCAGCGTCCCTGCTGATATAAAACTGGATGTCGTTAACAGAATTGAAGATGCCGCAAAAAAAGCAATGATCGCCATCGATGCTGTCGGCATTTTTGCTTTTGAATTTTTTCTCACAGCAAACGGGGAACTCTTTCTTAATGAATCAGCTCCTCGCCCGCACAACAGCGGCCACTATACGATTGAAGGCTCGGTAACGAGTCAGTTTCATAATCACGTAAGAAGTGTTCTCAACCTTCCATTGGGTGAATCAACACTCAGATCAAAAGAAGTTTTGATGTTGAATCTTCTCGGAACAAAAAATGGCATCGCCGCTTTAAGTCCGATTGAAAATTTTCTCAACATAGAAGACGGCCATCTTCATCTCTATGGAAAAAAAGAGTCGAAGCCTGGACGAAAAATGGGCCATTTCACTCTGCTTGGAAATAATAAATCTGAAATGTTCGAAAAATTAAATAAACTAAAATCGGAATACACTCTATGAAAAAAACTAAAGCATCATCTGCTAAACCTGTCGTCGCTGTCATCATGGGAAGCCAGTCTGACTGGCCAACAATGAAAGAGGCCTGTGATGTACTAGACG
>JACMRM010000181.1 GCA_014376445.1 Bacteriovorax sp.
TAGGCATCGTATAAAGCCTGGTAACCAATATCTAAACTCGCTTTGTCCAAGTGGAAAGAGTAAGCGTCTTTCATTGTGAATTCGCGTCCTCTCATCAAACCGAAACGTGGTCTGATTTCATCGCGGAATTTTGTGTTGATCTGGTAAAGTGTCACTGGCAATTGCTTATAAGACTTTACTGTTGATCTAAAAATATCTGTGACTGTTTCTTCGTTTGTTGGAGAGATGCAAAGGTCTGCATTTTTTTTGTCTTTAAAACGAAGCATTAGACCGCCCATTTTATCCCAGCGTCCTGTTTCTTGCCATAACTCGCCTGGTGTTACGACTGACATAGTAATTTCGAAACATCCGATTGCATCTAATTCTTCACGGATGATTTTTTCAACTTTTCTAATTGAGCGAAGGCCCATTGGTAAATAGTTATAGAGGCCAGCCCCTGATTTATGGATAAGTCCTGTTCTAATCATTAACTGGTGAGAAGCAATCTCAGCATCTGCTGGAACTTCTTTATACGTTTGCCAAAAACCTTGCGAAAGCTTCATATGAAATACCTTTGGTTGTTTAAATTGAGTGGTGTGCTACAAACTTTTAACTAATGGAACGAAGGTTGTAAAGCTCTGGGGAGTGTGAAAGCTTCTACTGTCTCGCGTTCTAATGAGGCAGCTGAAACGATCTCAAAAGCAGATGGTGTAGCTAGAAGCTTTCTGCATAAAAGATTATGGACATGGTGACCAGATTTGTAAGTCGTAATTTTTCCCGCGATCTCATAACCAAGTAGAGAGATATCTCCTATTGTGTCTAAAATTTTATGACGAACGAATTCGTCAGTGAAGCGTAGGCCTTCTGGGTTCACAACCTTGTAGTCATCTAAAACAATAGCGTTGTCGAGAGATCCCCCCTTGATCAAACCTTTTCTCTTTAGCGCGTCCACGTCTTTAAGAAGACCGAACGTGCGTGCGCGGCCGATTTCGTTAATATAGTTTTCGCAAGAGAATTCGAAAACTTTATTTTGCGTTTTAATTGTCGGGTGAGCGAAAACAATTGTTGAATCAATTATGAGTTTTGAAGATGGTTCAATCTCTGCCCATTTGTCGTCGAATTCAACGCGAACTTTTTCAAGTACGATTAAGAATTTTTTTGATTTGTTTAAAGTTGCAATTCCCGTCTCTTTTAATAAAAAAACGAAAGAGGCACCTGAACCGTCCATAATGGGAACTTCGGGCCCGTTGATCTCGCAATATACGTTATCGATTCCGAAGCCGTAGAACGCTGAAAGTAAATGCTCAACTGTGTGAACAGCATTTTGTCCGCCACCTAATGTAGTATTATTTTCTGTTGCTCCAACTGTTTCAGCTGTTGCTTTTAAAATTGGTGCATTTGGAATATCTGTGCGCTTGAATTGAATACCAAAATCTGCTTCTGCCGGATGCAGAGTGAGCGTAACTTTTTTACCGGAGTGAATACCGATACCTGTTACGGAAAGTTTTTTCGCGATAGTACGTTGGTTTAACATTCGTTCAGATTACCTATTTATTGTGTAGTTCTAATAGTTTAATAGTCGCTAAGTTTTTTGGCAACTAGAAATACTATAAACCTGTAATGGTGGAGGCTAAAGAAATAAAAGTTACTAATAAAGCTCCTGAGCACCCAATTTTAATAATACTATGCAATCACTTTCCTTGGGGAAAATTAAATAGTTAGTGAAAAATTTCATTACTTCCCTAAAAATATCGCCAACTAAACCTGGCTAAACACATGTGTTTTCAAGTAGTTAAATGTCTGCCTAATTTCAGGGGGGAACTTACCTTAATATAAATGCATCCTTTGGGGCAACATTTACCTCGTAAGGAAAATCTCTCCTGATGTTTTTAATTTTTTTCAGTTTAAAATATATAAATGAATAAATTTTTAACTGCTGCATTTATTGTTGTATTAATTCTGTTTGCTTCAGGTGAGCTTTTTGCTCAAGCAACCGTTCCCGCCACCGTTTATATGATCAAAGCTAAAGAATCGATTGAAAGTGTGGCAACGAAACTTCTGCCGCGCTTTAAAGCAAAATATGGAAAGCGAATTGAGGATTTTAAAAGAGATTTAATGGAATGGAATCCACACATCTCGACGTGGGATCCAATTCCAATGTTCAGCAATATTTATGTTGAATATCCATACCCGGTTTATATTTCTCACAAATGGGCCGCCCCACTTCAGGCCGAAACCAATTACAATGTTCTTAACTCTGATGCCGAAACACCAATTGGAACTAATAAATTTACAGTTTTTGCGATGTATACTGCTTCTGCCGGAACCTTTCAGGAACAGCTTACAACCCAGAATGGGAGCATCAAGAGTTCGCAAAACTCTCCACTTTCATTAGGTGCCGGAACAACTATTTTCCTCGATAAAACCGATAAAATGCTTAGTGCTAGCGGCTACTGGTCCAGTCTTCGTGCCTCAAAATTAAGTGGCTCAGGAATTATTTCAAAACAAATTGATGCTAAAGATGAAATCGGTTTAAATACTTATTACCAGCAGCTTTCTCCATGGGCGGGCCTTTCATTTTACGGAGGAATGGATTATGAGCAGTTTTCAACTTTTAATACAACTGCCTATATTGCCGGTGCAGACCTGGCCTTTAATCAAAATAAATTAATATACGGAACTCTAGGAGTTGGAAAAACGTTTTTCTGGGATGATCAAAAAATTCTGGTGAAAGCAAGTCTTTCAACATCACTTAAATCTGACACAAGTTCGACAAATCCTATTGATAAATTCACTGGACAGAGGCTATTATTCTTTACAAGTATCAAAGGTAACAGCCGTTTTACTTATCATTTAATTTATAAACGCCACATGCTTGATGGCCCGACGAAACTGACTATCGACCGCATCGGTGCAGGAATCGGATTCGTTGTTTTCTAGGAATTCTTATGTCAAAAATCTGGTTTCACGAAAATATAGATCTGAAAGAAATGCGCAAATATTCTGAGAAAACTCTCGTCTCCCACATCGGAATTGAACTCACAAGACTCACTGATGATACCCTTGAGGGCACTATGCCCGTTGATGAGCGCACGTTCCAGCCTGCTCGTCTTCTTCACGGTGGGGCTTCATGCGTTCTTGCTGAAACACTTGGAAGTATCGCTGCTAATTTATGCATTGATACCAGTGAAAAAATGGCAGTCGGCCAGCATATCGAAGCGACACACGTAAGATCTGCAACCAAGGGCCACGTTCGTGGTGTTGCAAAACCAATTTACCTTGGAAGAACTTCACAGACATGGAGAATTGAAATCTATAACGATGACAATAAACTAATCTGTGATTCAAAAATTGTCATGGCGATTGTTAATAAGCGATAAGCTATCAGCGAAAGCGGTGACCTGACTCTTAGGTCGTTTCCATCCGGAGTCGGCTGAGTATCAATCAAAAAATTTGTAATTATGAAATATCTATAAGATTTTCCATTTAACTGGAATGCAGGTTTAGTCACTCTAAACATTCCAGAAACTTTATCTCTCCATTGAGAAATTTTCACTCGGTATAAATTTTATTGAAAAGATTAATCTTTGTTTTTAAGAATGTGCTCACGGGATTTCTGGCTAATTTCTCTTCCCCTTGGTGTTCTCAAAAGAAAACCTTCTTTTAAAAGGTATGGTTCGTAAACATCTTCGATAGTTGTGCGGTCTTCGGCAAGTGTTGCACAGAGAGTTTCAATCCCTACTGGCCCGCCCTTATAATAATCTTCGATTACTCGAAGAATTTTTCTATCCATTCGATCCAGTCCTAAGGAATCAATTTCCATTAACGACAATGATTTTTCAACTGAGTCTTCAGAAATTTTCGTTTCGCCTTTCACCAGTGAAAAATCGCGTACACGTCTTAAAATACGGTTGGCAATTCTCGGAGTTCCACGGGCGCAGGCTGCAATCAACGAAAGAGCATTTTTATCCAGATCGATATTTAATTTGTGAGCATTATTTCCTACAATTTCTGCAAGCTCTGCATGATTATAAAAATCAAAATGCAGATGGGCCATAAAACGATCGCGAAGCGGGTTTGACAGCAAACCAGATCGTGTAGTGGCGCCGATTAAAGTAAATGGTGCAACCTGAATTTGCATTGTACGTGCTGAAGGGCCTTGACCAATAACGATATCAAGACGGTAATCTTCCATCGCTGAATAAAGAATTTCTTCAACAGCAATGTTCATTCTGTGAATCTCATCGATAAATAGAACATCGCGAGGTCCAAGATTAGTTAAAATTGCAGCAAGATCACCTTTTTTCTCAATAGCAGGGCCTGAGATCACATGGAGCTCACTTCCGATGGATTTAGCAATGATCATAGCGAGAGAAGTTTTCCCAAGTCCCGGTGGGCCTGATAAAAGTGCGTGGTCCATGGCCGCATTTCTGAGTTTTGCCGACTCAACCATGACATCTACGTTTTGCACGACCTTCTTTTGTCCTACATACTCACTAAAATCAGTAGGACGTAAAAGCACTTCATGCTTAAACTCTTCCTTTTGAGGTTCATTAGTAACTACGCGTCCGCTTTCTTCATTTTCATAAATCATATTTATAATTCTTTAAGAACCAGATGAATTAACTGCTCTGGTTTTGTAATTAAATTTGCACCTAAAATCTTTTGAGCGATTGGAATGATTTTATCTTCTTTGAAACCCAGTTCTTTGCAGGCCATAAGTGTATCATTCATAATTTCATGATGATTGATTGCTCCTGCAGTCACTTCTTCTTCAATATAAGATATCTCTTCAAGACTTATCTGATTTGAACGTTGAGAAGGTGCTAATCCTCCTCTCACAATTTTATTTGAATCGCTGTACATTTTTACGCGATCAATTTTTCCAGATAAATCTAAAACGATTTGAGCAGCACCTTTCGCTCCCAGGCCGGGTACTTTTGTAAGCGCACCTTTCGCTTCTAAATTAACAGCATTAATAATTTCATTAACACCTAAATTAGAAATTAAATTATAAGCAGACTTTGGTCCGATGCCTTTTACGGTCAAAAGCATTTCAAACATTTTTTTAGCGCGAAGACTCCCGAACCCAAAAAGAGTTTCAGAATCTTCCTTAATAATATGTGCGACGAAAATTGCAGCAGATGTACCTTCAACTAAAACTTTATTGTAAAATACCTGATAGCCGATGCCGGTTGATGTTTGAATAATCGATTCGCTTCCATCCGAAAATAAAACTTCACCTGTTAAAAATCCAATCATATTGTTTTCCCCATCAATTTCATTTTCATATTGCGGTTGAGTGCATGGCAAACGGCAATCGCCAGTGCATCAGACTCATCGGATGTTTTAAAATTAATTTTTCCAAACATCATTGTCATTGCTTTATCAATCGACTCTTTATCAGCGTGCCCATGTCCTGCAACCGATGATTTAATCGCGTTAGGTGCATACTCATAAATCTGTCCTTTTCTTGCATGTGAAAAAGCAGCAATCATTGCACCTCTCGCCTGAGCAAGCTTGCTTAAGGCCTCTACACTTTTTACATATATCAAGGCTTCTATTGCAATTTCATCAGGCTTATATCTGTCCATCAATATCGAACACGATTCGTAAATCATTCCGAGACGTTCAAGAAATTCATCCACCTTATCATATTTCATTATACCAGAAGCGAGGTAGGAAATTTTTTTTCCCTGCACATCTATGAGTGCATATCCTGCTTTTCTTGACCCGGGGTCAATTCCGAGAATAATCACTCTTGACCGCCACTTTTGTTTTTTATAAAAGTTCCTAGATAAAAAATTAATGAACCACCAATCAATTGAATCAATTCGAGCTTGCCGTAATCACCTTTTGACATTCCTGCAAAAAGACACAATCCGACAGAGGCAAAACCAACTAACTGCATTCCAAGACCAATGTAAAAAGGCATAATAATTCCTCGATAATTTAATCGTACTCAAGTTTTTTTTCTTTGTAAAAACATCTTCAAATCTGTATGATGCACACATGAGTCAAATTCTTCATTCGTCTTCAGTAAAAAAGTTAATTACTAAAGGTCTAAAGGCTGAATGTAAGTCACTTAGAGAAAATAATATTTTCCCTAAGTTAAGAGTCATCTTAGTCGGTTCAGATCCAGCAAGTGTTATTTACACCGCAAACAAAAAAAAATACTGCGAAAAAATCGGTGCTTTTTGTGAAATCATGCATCTTTCCGAAAAGATTTCGGAAGAAGAATTCAGAAAAGTAATTGACCAAATTAATAACGACGATCTCGTACACGGCTGTATCATTCAGCTTCCTTTACCTAAACATCTTTCACATTTAGATGTCGGCCACTTAGTCGTTAAAGAAAAAGATGTAGACGGATTTAATCCGGAAAATCTTTATGCTCTTATGAGAAATGGAAATGATTCGAGAGATTTTATTTCATGTACACCAAAGGGAATTCTTACTTTGATGCAAGAAAGCCAGATTGCTGTAGCTGGAAAACATGTAGTTATCGTGGGAAGAAGTATGATCGTAGGTAAACCTCTCGCAATGCTTCTGACAAATCATAATGCAACAGTTACGCTCGCGCATTCTCATACAGAGAATTTAAAAACTCTGACAAAAAATTGCGATATTTTAGTTAGTGCTATTGGTAAAGCAAACTTTATCGATGAAACTTATATTTCACCGAATAAAAATCAAGTCATTATCGATGTCGGTATGAATACTGACACTCAAGGCCGGTTGTGCGGTGATGTTCATTACGAACGCGTTGTAGATTTGGTTTCTGCCATTACGCCCGTTCCGGGCGGAGTAGGTCCGATGACCATCGTTTCATTGGCGCAAAACCTTTTACAAGCCAGTAAAAACAAGTTATCTCTTTAGCACTATTTTTCCATAGGGGATTGCATGTCACTTTTAAAAACTTCACTACATGAAGATCATCTTGCTTTAAACGCAAAGATGGCGCCTTTTGCAGGCTTTGATATGCCATTACAATATTCTTCTGTGAAAGAGGAGGTCTTAGCAGTCAGAGAGCACGCAGGTGTTTTCGATGTTAGTCATATGGGTGAATTTTTTGTTCAAGGTCCTGATGCAGTTAAATTCGTCGATTACATTATGACAAACGATTTCAAAAGCGCTGACATGTTAAAAGCTGTTTACTCTCCGCTTTGCCGTGACAATGGCACAGTAATCGACGATCTCATCGCTTACAAATTAGCTACTGATAGAGTATTAATTTGTGTAAATGCTTCAAATATTGAAAAAGACTGGAATTGGATTAGTACTAAAACTTCAAGTTTTGATATTAAATTAGAAAACCATTCGAATAAATTTTCTTTATTGGCTCTTCAGGGGCCAAAAGCAGAATTAATTCTTCGCGATTTTGGAATTAAACTTCCGACAGACTTCCCTTACTACTCAATCCTTGAAACAAGCCACGAAGGTGAAAAACTTATCATCGCACGCACTGGCTATACTGGAGAAGATGGGTTTGAAGTTTTCTCAAGTGATGAATACGCTAAAAAACTATGGAATAAACTGATCTTTAACGGCGTTAAGCCATGCGGTCTTGCTGCACGTGACGTTTTACGTGTTGAAGTTTGTTACCCTCTATATGGCCACGAAATCAATGATAATGTAACTCCATTAGATGCCGGCCTTGCTTGGACAGTTAAGCTTGAAAAAGCTGATTTCATCGGAAAAAATGCGCTGGCAGAATACAAACCGAAATTTCAGATGGTAAAACTTTCTCTTGAGCGCGGAATTCCCCGCGAAGGATATGAAGTTTTAAACGCTGAAGGCGAAAAAATCGGAACTGTGACGTCAGGAACAATGTCAGTCGTTACCGGTAAAGGTGTGTGTTTAGCTTTAATTGAAAAAGCGAAAGCGCCAAAAGACAAAAAATACTTAATCAATATTAGAAATACAAACTATGAAGCGAACTTTCACGCGAAAGCATTCGTAAACGGAGGACACAAGTAATGTCGAACAATATCCCAGCAGAACTAAAGTATACAAAAGACCATGAGTGGACAAAAATCGAAGGCGATACTGTAACAATAGGTATCACTGATTTTGCACAATCAGCACTTGGAGATATCGTATTCGTAGAGCTTCCAGAAGTTGGAAAAACTCTTGGCCACCACCAGACTTTTGGAGTTGTAGAATCAATTAAATCAGTTTCAGACCTTTTTTCACCGATTGCAGGAACTGTTCTTGAAGTGAACAAAGAATTAGTAAACTCTCCAGAAAAATGCAATACAGAGCCGTACGGAAACGCATGGATGATCAAAGTCAAGCTAAGCAATCCTGCTGAGCTAAATAATCTTCTTTCTGCTTCTGACTACCAAAATTTTCTTTCAACGCTATAATTTTTTTGTAATTTAAAACTTTCGATAACTTACTTAAGGAATGTTTCACCAGAAACATTCCTTTTTGCATTCTCCCTGCAAAAAAACTTAAATTAACCTTAATTTTTTACACACTTTTTTCGTTATTTTTTTACATCATTGATTGATTTCTCAGAAAAAATTTTTATTTAAAAAAATCTTTACGAAGGAAATTATTCACCCCATACTGCTGTCTCACTGATAAACCTAAAACAAAAACGAATGGGATTCCGACTATATGATGTCTGGTAAACAAGATGCTATTCAGCTTTTAAATACAGCTGTAATCAAGAGCAAAGAAAAAAGAATTAATGCTAGTTATGAAGAAAGATTAGCAAAGATTTGTAACTCTGCTGTCATGGACTCAATCTTAGTTGCAATCGACCACTTAGCAGAGCAAGAAAAAATGTCTAAAGATCAAGCTGCCATTTCAATCGTAGAAACAGTAAGAGAACTAGACTCAATCTGGAATGACTACGTACTCATGGAAGGGATCGGAAAACTAAAAGACCTTTTAAAAAACAACATTCATTAATTAGCTTTTAACTACGAATCCCCATTGGATTGTGGCCCTGCCGCCAACTAATAAGCCTTTCGGAGGGTTTGGGAACGGGCCAGCTTTATTAAAGGACTCGATCGCTGCTTGATCGAGTTCTCTTACTCCAGAAGTTCCTTCAATCTGCATATCTACAATTTGCCCATGATCATCGAGAATTACAGTTACAGATGTAATCAGGTTTTCACTTGCCGGCATTCTTCTACCAGATCTATAAAGATTCTTAGCTTTATCTTTAATTGATGATCCCCAGTGCTGTTCAAGCTTCTGACGGATACGGTGATAAAATCCATAATATTTAAATTCAGTTGTATTCAGATTTGTCATGTCCCCTAAAGGAACTTCTTCGACGAAATCATTATTCAGAGCGAGACCATTCACACCAGCTTTTCCGCGCTCAACACCAAGGGCCGCTGATTTTTTCTCTTCACCTAATTTTTTTGTCGCTTGTTCAAACGACTCGTCAACTTCTTTTACCATTTTAGCAGCATCAGCAATAGTGAACCCACCGAGATCGCTCAGAGTAAGCTCTTTATGAAAGTTTTTAGATTTCGATTGTGCCACAGCAACTTTCTTAAGCACTGGTTCAACTTGCTCAAGAGTCGACTTAGAGCCTTCTTTTTTGCCTTTTCCGGCCTCTTTGAAAATTCCATTGGCCGCAGCAATTGTCTGGCGATCAAAAGTCTGGTCTTTTTCACCGGCAAAACGCGTGTTCAGTGGTTTTTCTTTTTTGCCACTATCTTCACTCGCTACGATTTGTCTGTTGTGATTTTCTTTAATAGCAGCGAGCTGCTTTTTCGAAAGAAACTTAATTTCATCAAGACGAATTGTATTTGGCTTTTGAGCAGCAGATGAAGTAGCTAATTTAGGTGCAAAAAAATTCGGTGGTAGAATTTCTTTGGCAGCGAAGGCTAAAAAACCCATGTGAAGGATTAATGAAAATATTAATGAAAGAGAAATTTTTGTGCGTTCTTTTCTGAATAGCTTCATTTTTCTTCCTTAAATTCCCCAAAGGCAGCCAACCATGACAAATCCCTATAGAGTATTATCGGAAAAGAGAGAGAAAAGTTTAGGCCGAAAACTGATATTTCAAATCTTCGGCTTAACAAAAATATTTCTGTCTTTTATTGGTTTTCAAAATACTCGTCGTCACCTAGTGGTCTTGCAACTTTAGCTGGTACACCTTCTTCCGTTGGAGTCGACTCAGTTGGCGTTTCTGCAAAAGACTCCAGAATAGATCCTGGTGAATTAGATGCAACTCTTCTGCCCGTTTTTTTCTCAATCCATGTCTGAGTAACTCCGGCCGGTATTTCGTAAGTGTCATCACCATATTTTCTAATAGTTGCACGCATATACTCTGTCCATACAGAAACCGGTGTACGTCCTCCTGTTTCTCCGTAACCTAAAGTCTTATTATCATCAAATCCTGCCCAGACAGCTGTAACAACATTTGGTGTGAAACCAACAAACCATGCATCGATGAAATCGTTAGTTGTCCCTGTTTTCCCTGCTACGTTAGGGCCTAATACCTTGGCAGCTCCACCGGTACCGCTTTGAACAACACCTCGTAAAAGTGAAGTCATCACGTAAGCTAGGCGCGGATCATAAACCTGGCGTCCGGATAAGTTTCTTGTAAAGGGATTTCCTGATTGAGTGACGCCGATATCTTCAACTTTATCACCTGCGGCCACTACTGCTGCCGGAATTTTTACATCTTTATCAATTTCATTGATGACATATTTTTTTCCATCACGGTCAACGACAGAAACAATTCCTCGCGGAGTAATGTAGTGTCCTCCATTGGCAAAAATAGCATAAGTTAAAACCATATCACGTGGAGAAACTCCAAAAGTTCCAAGAGCAATACTTAGGTTCGGATCAAGTTTTGCATTGAATCCGATTCTGTCAGCGAATTTTAAAATATTACTGACACCAACTTTATCTGCAATTTTAATTGTCGGAATATTTCTTGATTCTTCAAGAGCTACACGCATTGTGACCGGGCCTTTATATTCTCTGTCATAGTTCTGCGGTTTCCAACTCGAGGCAGAGTCAAATCCCGGCATCGCTTCAGGTGTGTCCATAATGATCGTTGCAGGATTGTATCCATGCTCTAATGAAGCAGCATAGAGAATCGGCTTGAATGAAGATCCCGGTTGTCTCTTCGCCTGAACAACGCGGTTAAATTTCGAAGTATTGTAATTGCTTCCGCCGACGTAACTTAAAATATCTCCTGTCTTTGCATCAACAGAAAAAATCGCCCCTTGAACTTCGGCAACTTGGTCAAGCTGGCAAAGAATATATTTCTGTACGCGTGTTAGGGCTGAACTTTTAGATTTAATAAGATTTGCTGTACCGTCTTTTGAAAGATAAGGCGCGACTTGAACTGCTTTTTTTATCATCTGAACAAAAACCAGATCACCAATCCTTAAAATCGTCGAAGGTTTATTTACTTCCTGATAATAAGCAGTGTTTTCACTTATTGATCTTTTATGGGCCCATTTGAAATACTCAAAAGGAATAATTCCAGGTGACCCCGCCAGAGATACATGAACTAATTTAGAAGCATCATCTACTTTTGTAACAACCGCTTCATACTGTGTATTGTCCTTTAATATATCGCCGATATTATCCCTGGGACTAAGTCCTGGAACATAAGTAGTGTCTCCGGAATTTACCTGAGCACGCCCTTGTTCTTCATGCATTTTATCGTATTCAGTTTCATCATAAACAAATTCATAAATGCGGTCATTTTTTTCGTTCAGAGTGAAATAAGTCGATTTATTTTTATAAAGTTTTTTTCTGTTTTCTTTTTCGAACTTAGAAAACTCTTCCTCGCCGATATGAGCGAAAGGTCCTTTATAGCCCTGGCGTTTATCGATTTCTTTAATTCCGCGCTGAATATGCTCTTCTGCTACTTTCTGCAGGCCCCAATCCAGAGTTGTCTTAATTTTATATCCATCAACTAAAAAAGATTTCTCTGTGACAACGTCCACAACTTTTTGTCTTACCCATTCTGTAAAATACCCTGCTTTCAGATCGTCTTCGCGAATTCTATAAACAGTTTTCTCAGCAAGGGCGGTTTTATACTGGGCATCCGTAATTTTTTTCAGGATGTGCATACGCTCCATTACATATTTCTGGCGCATTTTAGCAGCGTGAGAGTTTACATAGGGAGAGTATTTTCCTGGAGCAACCAGAAGACCAGCAAGCATTGCTGATTCGGCCACTGTCATATCTTTTAATTCTTTATTGTAATAACCGCGGGCCGCAGCTTTTACACCGTAATAACCGCCTCCGAGATAAACCTGGTTCAAATAAAGATAAAGAATTTCTTTTTTTGTCAGCTTCTCTTCAATTCTCTGAGCGAGAATAAAATCTTTTAACTTTCTTGTAATTGATCTCTCTGATGTCAACAGAAGCGACTTGGCAACCTGTTGAGTGATCGTAGATCCTCCCTGGACAACTTTACCAGCTTTGAAGTTGGCAAACATGGCGCGCGCAAGACCCCAGTAATCAACACCTTTATGCTCGAAGAATTTATCATCTTCGGCTGAAAGAAATGCATCGATAACTCTTGCCGGAACATCTGCCATTTCAACGATCTCTCTTTTTTCAAGCCCAAGCTCTGCGAGAATAACACCATCACTCGATATAATTTGAGAAGCAAGATTAGGTTTATAGTCCTGCAGTTTTTCGATCTTAGGAAGATCGAGATTGAAGTATGTAAAAGCAACGGCTCCGGTTATTCCGGCAAGAAGCCCTACTCCCAATAATGCGAAGACAATTTTAATGATCAAGCTCTTCATAAATAATCCTGTTCGTAAATCCGTTTACTCTTGCGCTTTAGCTGAAGATATTTTTTGCTGAACTAATTTTTTTAGTGTTCCTGACTGAGCTTCGACATACTCCTGAGTCTTCAAGAGATAAAAAGCTCCGTTTTCTGTTGAATCTAGACTCATTTTAGAAACTGGAATTGAATAGAAATAATCGAACCCTTTTTTTTGCTTAGCGATTCTACCCGCAGTCTTTCCATAAACTCCAATTAAAAATTCGTTGGACTCTTCGAAATCAAATTTTGTTCCTAATACATCAGCGCCGATAGCGAAATCAACACCAAGACGTTTCATCAGGCCGGCATTGAATACTTCGCTCTCAAAAGCAGCAGTATATTGAGCACCTGGTTTTTTTACATCGACCATGTTGCTTAGTCTTAAATTAAGAAGAAGCAGGTCATGTATATTTCCTTTATCAAAGTAATACGTTTTTTTTGTCTTTATACTATAAAGAGTCATATAAAATTTTTTAGATGTGTCCTGGATGTTTTTTCCCTTTAACTTTTCAAGTAAAAGTGAATCAACTTCTTCCATCCAAGATTCTTCATATGGTTTGTGTTTCTTTTTTTCTTTGAAGTAACGATAAAAATTCCACTCAATCATTTCTGGAGTCATTCCTGTTGCGTACATAGCTGCAACGATGGCGCCAAAACCTGTTCCTGTAATCACTTGTGGAGGAAGATTCTGTCTTTCTAAAAATTTTAAGAGAGAGACATAATTGATAGTGCGGTATAGTCCCGGGCCAAGTGCTAAACCGATGCGAAGTTTTTTTGAAACTCCCTGTCCGATAGTTGCCGATTCATCAACCGGAGTAAAAATATCTCCACCGCGATCACCTAGACGTACCGTTTCTTCACTTGGAATAAGCTGCGGAGTCGCTCCTCCGTTAATTCCAATTTCACCAGGTAATCCCATGTCGACTTGTGCTGGTGTATTTTGCTGTGTTGAAGTGACTGTAACAGTTGTTCCGGCCGGCGGCTTCGGTGGCAATTGCTGAATTGATCCGCAAGCAGTGAGTAAAACCAGAAAAGAACTCAGGAATAAACGATTCATCATCTATAGATCTTCTTCTTTAAGGCTATCTGTTAATAGTGCAATTTTTTTCTCTGCAATTGAAAGCTGGTCTTTACACTCTTTATAAAGCTTTGTTCCCACTTCAAATTGCTCCAAACTTTGTTCAAGGGCAAGCTCACCAGATTCTAGTTTTGAAACTATATTTTCCAGCTCTTTCAGGGAATCTTCAAAAGATTTTTTTTTCGTCATAATGTGCCTCTTTTGTAAAAGCTGACTTTTTTAGACCTGTATAATGTGTCAAAACTTACACACTAAGATCCAAAATTTTCCGCTTATATATGATCTATTCTACCAGCAAAGATACATTATCAGCCACTTACTTGGAAGACTTTTGAGAGGGATAATTTTACCTATGTAGGGATATTGGCACCTCGCAAGCTATAGTTAAATTAATAGTCATCTCAAATCGGAGGAAACTTTTGAGAGAACTTTGGGTACCATTATCGGGCGCAATTGCTCAGCAACGTAACGTTGAAACGATCGCTAATAACGTCGCTAACGTGAACACGCCTGGATTTAAAAAAGAACAAGTCGTCTTTAAAGAGTATCTTGCTGCAATGGAGGGCAAAGGTGCATCTGAACAAGGCATCGATCTTCCACAAAAAGACTGGAAGCCTGAAGACTTCTATAGAAGTTATAACGCCGAAGATTCTTTCGTTAAAGTCGATGGTTCATATACTCTTCACGAGCAAGGCCAGCTAACACCTACAGGAAACGCGTTTGACAATGCACTCAATGGTCCGGGATTTTACGAAGTTCTGACTCCTAATGGTGTTCGTTATACAAGAAACGGATCATTCAGTATTAACAACGTAGGAAAACTGGTTACTGATCAGGGTTATCTCGTTTTATCTAAAGATGCTCCACCAGTTGCAGGTGCAGACGGTAAGATGAGTTTTTCAACACCTCCTGATGCGCGAGCGATAACTGTAAGCAATGGAAAATTTACTATTTCCTTAGACGGTGAAATTTACAGCGGTGAAAATAAAGTTGGCAATATGGCAATCACTGAATTCAACGATATTCACGCGCTAAAAAAAGAAGGGAACTCACTCTTTATCAATCCTGATCAACAGAACGTAAAAATTGCAGATATAAAGACCAGCATCAATCAAGGTTTCGTAGAACAGTCGAATGTTAATCCTGTCTCTGAAATGTCGAACCTGATCAATGCCAACCGTACTTTTGAATCGATTCAGAAAGTAATTAAGACTTACGATAGTATGAGTTCAAAAGCAGTTAACGAAATTTCGAAATTTTAATGAGGACGATAAGCTTGAAAAAACATTTAACAACTAAAATAATTTTAATGGCAGTAAGTTTTTATACTATGTCAGAAGCACAAGCGATGCTTAAAGCTTTAAACACAGCTGCTTCAGGTATGGCCGCGCAGGAAACAAACGTAGGAACAATTTCTAACAATATTGCCAACGTCAATACAACTGGATTTAAAAGAGGCCGCACAGAAATCGAAGACCTCACTTACGAAACAATTCAAGAAGCAGGAAGCAGGTCATCAGCTTCAACAAACTACAATGTCGGAACACAAATCGGTACGGGTGCACGAGTTTCGTCAGTGAGAAAAGAATTTACTAACGGTGCTCCACAGATTACCAACAACCCATTCGACTTAATGGTTAACGGAGATGGATTCTTCGGAGTCATCATGCCAAATGGTGAGTTAAAATTCACACGTGACGGATCTTTTAATGTTGACGCTCAGGGAGTCATGGTTACAAAACAAGGATACAAAGTTTATCCAGGTTTTAACTTTCCACCAAATACTTCGACAGTTTCTATTTCTGAAGATGGAAAAATGCAGGCCTTTACAAAAGGAAATGCTGCTCCTGCAGAAGTAGGACAGCTTCCGGTTTTCACTTTCGTAAATCCGGTAGGATTAAAGTCTGTCGGTATGAACCTTTATCAAATTTCTTTATCAAGCGGGCAACCGGTTCAAGGAATTCCTGGAAACGATAACGTCGGTGCGATTATGCAAGGAGCTCTTGAAGCTTCCAATGTTTCTCCAATGACAGAAATGACAGATCTTATTCGCGCACAACGTGCCTATGAGATGAACTCTAAAGTAATGGGTGTAGCTGATCAGATGCTGCAAACAATTAACAACATCAGGTAATATTTGATGAAGTATTTTCTTTTAACTTTCTTTTTCCTGACTACAGCTGCACCGGCCACTGAGTGCAGTGTTGAATTGTTCTCAAAAGTTTACAGAATGACTGTGGGCCAAGCATTGCAGGCACGCGACATAATCAATAATTCGAACTGCTCTCCGGAAATTACAAATAAACTTGCCGCTCTTGTCTCAACCTCAGAAGGAACTGTCGGTGTCGACTTTCTTGCTTCTGAATTGAAAAAAGATTTCCCGGATATCACTCTTAATTTTTCTACAAAAAAATTATCATTACTGGATCTCCATTCAACAATGAGAGATCAGCTTCTTCCAAACACAAATCTTTATTTTACTCAGGCAAGATCGTTAAACGGGCTTAGCACTTTGGGCCTTGTTGATGGCGAACAAATCACGGCAATATGTGATTCATGCCAGAACTTCGGTGAAAAAACAATCAAGCTTAATATCTCCAACGTTTCTTCAAACACCAGCAGAACTCTTTGGTTCTCGTCAAAAATTATGGCGAAGATTAAAGTTGTGAAAGCAAACAGAAGCATCAGTTTTCAACAGAAAAATCTTGATCCAAAAGATTTTTACTTTGAAGAAATCATGACGATGAATCCGGATAATGCACTTACAAGTCTGGACAACATCGGTTTCTACAGAGCTAACAAAACAATTGTTCAAAATGCAGTAGTCTCAAATTTTGATATTCAGGCAGTGAACCTGATCAATTACGGAACTTCTGTGAGCGTAACTTTAAAAAGCGATAGCATTCTTCTTCAAAAAACGGCGATGCCAATCCGCTCTGCACGTTTTGGGGAATCAGTTGAATTACAAGGTCCTAGCAATAAAAACATTACTGGAAAAGTCGTAGACTATAACAAAGTGGAAATTACACTATGAAATTTGCAACTCTAATTCTTATTTCTTCATTATCTCTTTTTGCTTCATGCGGATCTTTTATGGACGGCATGTACAGAGACCTTGATCATCAGGAGCGCGTAAACGCTGATGCTGAAGAAGATGATCGTACTCCACCAGATCAATTCGACCAGTACAGAAAAAATACAAAAAGAAAAACTTCTTCTGTTTACAATAAACCGGGTAAAAACCGTGGTGTTGTTTCAACTGAAAATGCTAAAAATGTTAATCCTGAAGTGAAACGCAAGTATCAGGATGAGCGTGTTGCTCTTAAACGCACAACTGCAAGCGATTTAACAGATAACGGAACTGATGGAAGTCTTTGGGGCGGAAGTGATCCTAATGCATTTTTATTCGCAACCAGCAAGAGCAAATCTTCAGGCGACATCGTTCAAATCAACGTGAATGCAAAACTTAGAAATGAAATCACTATGGAATTAAAACGTGCTTTCCCGGAAAATCCTTACGAAGCAACAGAAAAGAAACCTGATGCAGCAGCAACTCCAGGAACACCAGCAGTGGCCGCCACTCCTCCAGCTGCAGGTTCTAAGCCCGAAGCAGTTGCAGATACAGACCGCATCTCAGGTGTTGTTGTTGAAGAAATCAACCGAGAGCACTTATTAATCAAAGGAAGAAAAAACGTTCTTTTCAAAAACAGAAAGAGAATGGTTGAAGTACAGGCCTTAGTTTCAAGAAAAGATATTACAGATAATGATTCAGTTAGCTCTGACGCCATTTTAGAATCAAACGTTTCGGTAGTGAGGTAATTCTATGAAAGTAGCAGCACTAGCTTTATCTCTATTAATTACCTCTTCTGCCTTTGCAGCACCATCACGCTTGAAAGACATCGTGACAGTCAAAGGCGTGAGAGAAAATCCAATCATCGGATACGGTCTCGTCATCGGTCTTCAAGGATCAGGAGATGCCGGAGGTGAAATCACGAATACATCGTTGAAAAAAATGTTTGAGAAATTAGGACTAAATCCCAAGACCGAAATAGGTTCAAAAAACGTAGCTGCCGTTGTCGTAACGGCCAAGCTTCCACCATTTGCCCGCGTAGGACAAAAAGTGGATCTGATTGTTTCATCAATTGGAGATGCTTCATCACTTGCAGGCGGAACTTTATTAGTTACTCCACTTAAAGGTGGAGACGGACAAATTTACGCTGTAGCAAGCGGTCCGCTTTCAATCGGCGGATTAAAAAAAGGTGCGAAATTTGCAACGACAGGAACAATTCCTGGCGGAGCTTCTGTTGAGCGTGAAGTACTAACTGAGTTCGAAAAAAAGAACTCATTAAGACTTGCTCTTAACAATCCTGATTTCACAACTGCTGCAAGAATTGAAAAAGTTATCAACGAAGAATTGGGTGGAAAATTTGCTTCAGCAAAAGATTCTACAACAATAGATTTAGTTGTTCCGAATCAATACGAGAGAAATATCGTGCAATTGATGGCGATTATAGAAAACTTTAAAGTTAACACTGACTCTGCTGCTAAAATTGTAATCAACGAAAGAACAGGAACGATTGTTGCTGGCGGAGATGTTATGGTGAGGCCGGTAGCAATCAGCCACGGCGATTTAAATATCGAAGTCAAAGGCGACGGTGATGCTAAATCCGCAAAGCCTGCTTCAATGTATTACATGGAAAAAGGAACAACCCTGAGTGAATTAGTCAAAAGCTTAAATGCCTTCGGCGTAGGCCCTGAAGACTTGATTTCAATCTTTCAAACACTTAAGCGTAATGGTGCACTTGTGGGTGAGATTGAACTCATATAATCGCTTAGAGATTGTAAATTTTATAGCTAGCATTTAGTCCCTTATTGATGATAAAATTCATAAGACTATTGATCTCATAAACTTAGGAAGAGTCTAAATGAGTGATCCCAAAATTGGTGCTAATCTCCCAATCAACACTGGAATTTCCGTCGAAAACGACCGACATAAACCTCTGGCAACTGACCAGGGCAAGCGCATCGATGACCGCCAGTACATTCCTGCAAAATACAAAGAAGTTGCAGCTAACATGGAACAACAGTTTGCTGAAATGATGATTGATCAAATGAACAAGACCGTTGAAGAAAGTGACGAAGGCGGCGATGCTGGTATGGACTACTACAAGTCTATGCAGAAAAGCGACCGCGCCAAATCCCTGACACAACAAAATAACTTAGGGCTTCAGGACATGATTTTGAATCAGATTTACCCTAAAAGAATGCGTACAGAGCTCGGCTTGAAGCAATATGAGGCCCAGACCAACCGCATCCACCATAATTTGCCTAGCTATAAAATTGACAAGAAAGTTGATACAATTGAAATGGGGAAGAATGATTCTACCTCAGTATCTGACGGGACAACTCCAGTTACGATACAAAAAGACGGAGGCTTGCAA
>JACMRM010000182.1 GCA_014376445.1 Bacteriovorax sp.
GGAATGCCAAAGCCTTCAACAAGTGAAGGTATAATGAGCGCCTTTGCCTGCTGATAAGATGCAAATAAATCATCATCAGATAAATCTTCACAAATCTGGATTGAAAGGTCCGAATTTTTAATTTTTTCTTGCAGAGAAGCTTCTGCAGAATTTAACTTTGAAATACATTTTAGATAAATTTGCTTTTTTAATTTAAGCTGAGCAGCTTCCAGTTCATTAATGAGAAAAGGAATATTTTTTCTTTCTTCCAATCCTCCTACATAAAGATAAAAATCTTCTTTTTTGACTGATCTATTTATCTGGTGTTTCGAAACACCGTTATAAATGACTTTAAACTTCTCTCTAGGAAGGTGCATGGACTTTAAAATATCTCTTTTTGCCGCCTGACTGATGGTAATAAAAACATTTGCCTGCTTCAGAAGATAGTATTCAACCAAATAATTTATTTTACCCCACAAATGGTTTGCTCCACTGCTCATTCTATGACGGTGAGTAAGATCATCATGAATCGTAACAACTTTTTTTATACTGGAAAACGGAAGACCTAAATTATTAGTTGAGTGAAATAGGTCAAGTTTGTCTTCTCTGATTTGCTTAGGAAGAACCCATAGATCCCATAATAATTTTGGTGAGATCTGAGTTTCACGCCATATGACATAAGGTAGTTCTTCCTTATAAAAATTATCAACTTTACCATAAGTATAAAGAAAAAATTCCATTTCCGGATTTTGATAATGCAGATTTTTAACCAGCTCTAAAGTGTGACGGGTAATCCCTCTCATTGAATTGCTGGCAAAAGGCCTGGCATTCATTCCGATTTTTATTTTTTTCTGCATTCTAAAACTATAGCAGATTTAAAACTATCATCAAATGTCTAAGGCAATTATAATGGTGTAATGAAAAAGAAGATAGTTCTTATAATGCTTGAGCCTCCCTGCCCTTTCGGTGGTGCTGCCGGTAGATGGTATTACGTACTATACAAGGAATTATTGAAGAGAAGCTATGATGTTCATGCTTTTGCAGCGTGTTCTTCAATGGAGAACTTAAAAGAAGCTCGCAAACTTTTCCCGGAGCAAACTCTTCGTCTTTATTCTTTTCCGCAAAGAAAAGGTTTGCAGAAAAAAATTCATACTTTAATCAGACCATTTAGTTATATGTTTGATGACCAAATGATTTTCGATATTCATCAAGAGCTGGAAAAAGGATGTGACATTATTCATTTGGAACAAATGTGGTCAGCCTGGACTATAATTGATGATGAAAAATTTAAAAAGAAGGCCTTGCTCAATGTTCATTATCTTTCGTCAATCGATTTGGAATTTACTGCGAAAGAGGAGTTGAAAGAAAAGATAACTGTATGGCTCATGAAGCGAACAGAAAAAATGCTGGCTGCTGAATTTCCATTCGTTCGCGCTATTACTCCAAGATTAAAAAACAAACTGCATGAATGGAATCCACAATCGCAGCACTTTTTTTCTCCATTTGGGATTGATCCCTCTCTATATGAATATATTAATGACTCACAAAGAGAAATTAATTGCGGCGGCAGTAAAACGATTTCTTTAATAGCCTCAATGAACTGGTACCCTGGTCTATCGGCAGCAAAACGCTTACTTGAAAAATTATGGCCGGAATTAAAAAAGATGAACCCCGATGCGAAACTGCAAATCGTCGGCTGGGGAGCAAGAACCGCTTTAAAAAATTATCTCAATCTGCCTGATATAGAAATTCTTGAAAACGTGCCTTCTATCCAAGAGTATTTCGAAAAAAGCTCACTTATTCTTTATGCTCCGGAGAGAGGATCTGGTGTAAAGATCAAGATTCTGGAAGCGATGCTATTTGGTATTCCTGTCGTGACAACTTCTGAAGGCGTTGAAGGAATCGATTACAAAAATGGAATTCATGCACTGGTAGGAGAAACTGATCAGGAGCTTATTACATTGGCACATCAACTTTTAAATAATAAAGGACAGCAGAAAAATATCCGTGTGGCAGCGAGAAAATTAATTGAAAATAATTTTTCGCCTGAAAGCACAGTCAATGCGTTGGAACAAATTTACGATAAAATACTTTCACGAGGTCTTTAATGGAAAAATGGTTAGTCACTGGAGCAGCAGGTTTTCTAGGAAGTCATGTTACTGAAAAACTTCTCAGTGAAGGAAAAAAGGTTATTGCTGTTGATAATCTAAGCTGGGGCCATAAATCCTTTATCGAAGAAAGGACAAAAGAAATGGATTTTTATCAGGTTGATATCCGTGACAAAAGTGAGCTGGATAAAATTTTTGAACAGCATAAGCCTACACATGTTATTCATCTCGCTGCTTTGCACTTTATTCCGGCAGCTATTAAAGACCCGTCGCTTGCTATCGATATTAATGTAAGAGGAACTCAAAACCTGCTTCAATCGATGAGAGAAAAAGCAAACGTAAAAGCTTTCTGGTTTGCCAGTACTGGCGATGTCTACGCACCTGATGAAAAGGCCCATCATGAAACGGAAAGTGTCATCTCACCCTTTAACATTTATGGACTTTCAAAGTTTATCTGCGAGCAGCTGATCAATCTTGAATCAAAGAATGCACCTGAGACAAAATTTGTTATCGGCAGACTTTTTAATCTTTATGGTTCAAGAGAAACAAATCCTCATATCATTCCGGAAATTTTAAACCAGATTAAGAAGCAGACTGGAGATGTGCAATTAAGCCTAGGGAGCATCTGGCCGAAACGCGACATGGTTCCGGTTGATCAGACAGCGGCCTGTGTAATCGATACACTGACCAAAGTAATCACTTTTGAACAGAATATTTTCTGCATGAACTATGCAACAGGAAATGTAACTTCAGTTGAAGAAATGATTAAGACAATTGCAAAAATTTTAGACCGTAAAATTCAAATCAATATTGATCCGACGAAAGTACGCTCAGTTGAAAGATCGCATCTCCAGGCAGATGTGAGAGCCTTAAAAGCATTTTTAGGAAGAACACCAGACCCTGATTTAACGATTGGATTAACGAAAATTTTAAAAGATGAACAATTTATCTAATTAAAAACTTGAGTCCGTAAACCGGACTCAAGTTTACATAAAAACTATTTTTTAGTTTTTGCTGCTTTTTTATCTTCCTTAGCTTCAATTGTTTTCGCTGTCATAACATATTCAATTGTTACTTTTGCTCCAACTTTTAATTCACCAGTAACTTTTGAAGAAGCATCCTTTGAGATCTCCCACTTTTCTTTACCTTTTTGAACAGTGATTGTGGTGTCATTCATATCCATAATTGGGCCTGTGACTTGATAAGTTTTTGGGGCCGCGAATGCTGACAATGATCCAAGTAGAAGCGCTGTAGCGATTAATGATTTCATAAGTAATCCTCCGTATATTGACTGAAAATAATTAAATCAAGTTTTTAATTGGGAGTCCAGCATTTTGAATGCTTTAAAAACCTCGAATGTCTGTAAAAAATTACAATCCATTTTCCAATGTAAAGGTGAAATATTATGAAGGCCCAGAATGCGCAAATTCAGTTGAAGGCTTAAAAACTAAAATCGAAGCAATCGAAGATGATGCTAAATTAGTTGATCCAAATTCAAAAGCATCAAGATGTATGGACGTTCCATCTAATTCAATTGTTGTTAATAAAGGTGGAAAAGATATTACAATTTATTTAAGAGCCTCATGCCATACTTCGAAAGTGGAAAACTATAATGCTGAAGATATTGCATATCTGGTTCAAGGTCTTGCTAAACTTTAAGACATACTAATTGCGGTCGTTAAAAACGATCGCAACTCTTTACTAATTAAGACAAAGAGATTTTCTAAAAAATACGTTTACCAATTCGTGATGGAGAAAAACTTAAATTCTGATCAATACCTGGCAGAGTTAGAGACATCCAGACAATGAGCGCCTTCCCTTTAATATTTTCTTTAGGCACAAATCCCCAGTATCTCGAGTCTGCCGAAAAATCACGATTATCACCCATCACAAAAAAATTTCCTTCCGGTACTGTAAATTTTGGCACCGTATCTTTTTGCGTTTCACGGTCAGTCATTTGAATATCAAATTCTTTTCCACTTTCTGCGACTTTAAAAAAATTAACTTTGACTCCATCGAAGCTATTGGCAAAGGCCTTGGTAACTGGAGAAGAATCAGATATCCCGGAAACCATTTTGCCATTTACAAATACCTGTTTATTAATCAGTTCAACTTCATCTCCGGGAACACCAATCACTCTCTTGATAAAATTCTGTGACGTATCAACGGGATATTTAAAAACGATAACATCATCTCTTTTTGGTGCCTCAAATTTTGACATGTAAATCGGATCTGAAAACATGTCTGAAAAAGGTACTTTGATTCCATAAGTAAACTTGTTCACTAAAATAAAATCACCAATATTTAATGTCGGAATCATTGACCCGCTGGGAATACGGAACGGCTCAAAAAGCATTGAGCGAAAAGCAAAAATAGTGACGATCATGATAACAAATGATCTCGTTTCTTTCATATTAATTTTTTTAAACATCTCTTTCATTTTATATCCTTACTTAGTGTGCTGAAAATGCGATTAAAAAACCTACGCCTCCAATTCCCCATCTGAAAAGTGAGTTATCAAAAAGCTCCACCCAAAAATCCTGTAGCGATTGTGTTTTATTGGATTTTTCGCTGTCAATAATCTTCTTCATAACATTGTCATCGAAATTCTCCGGAAGATCAATCTGCTCTTCCAGAATTAATGAATCCAGCTGCTCCATCTGGAAAGCAACTTTGCTGCACTTTTGACAGTTTAAAACATGTTCTTTATCTGATGGAGAAATAGTCTCTTTAATCAATAAATCTCTCAAAAGTAACTTTCCTCTAAATATCCGCGACTTCACAGTTCCAACAGAGCATTTTTCAATAACTGCAATTTCATCAAGAGACAATTCTTGTATGTAAGAAAGGATAACTGGTATTTTAAATGGATTTGGAATTCTTGGAAGCATTTTATGAACAGCTTCCCGCGAAGTCTTCAATTCAATAATTTTTTCCATTTCTTCATTTTTACTTACACTCAAACCTTCCAATGTTTTTTCAGTTACAAATACTTCACTTTTTTTCTTAAACTCATTCATCGCCATATTTTTGGCAATTGAAAAAATCCAGGAAGAGAACGTCCCCTTGATAAAATCAAATGAAGATAGATACTGAAATGATTTCAGAAAAACTTCCTGAGTCAGCTCTTCATTTTTCTGCGAACTGAATCCGAACTTTCTAAAAAAAGAAAATAGCGGTCTCTGATAGTGGATAACCAGCATTTTAAATGCATTCTTATTGCCCTTTAAAACCTGTTCTATTAAAAATTGATCTTCCAAAATAACCCTTTAATGTGTTCTCTGATAGTAATACAACTGAGATCAAAAAAGGTTCCCGAAATAAGATATTAAATTTAAACCACAGGTAAATTCAAAGACTTAAGGATTTTTTTCCTGATTCGCTCAAGCATGAATATCCTAAAAAATAAATCTACTCTTCACATCTCTAGCATCATTACTTAATCTTAGAAAATTCACTGCATAGATATTTTTACTAAAAATTTTGTTCTGTCTGCTTCTGGTGATCCTGATCAAAAACTTCTTCTGCTATATTAAAATACTTAAATATTCTTCCAGTTGTTGAATCCCATGTAACATCGACTGACTTCCATTCATTGTTAATGAAAATTTCATTCCATGCATGATCACCTGTCTGAGTTTTTGTTATGTAACCTATTCCATAGATAATTTTTGTTCTGATTCCAATTGAGCGCAATAGAGCTGCATAAAGATTGGAGTATCCTGAGCAGACACCGGTTAAATTTTTTAACGTCGTTACTGCATCGAAAGCTTTTGCTTTATAAGACTCATCTTTATAAGAAGCAAAATCATACTTAACATTCGTCGCGACGTACTTGTGAATTTTTTTAGCAGCATCAAGTTCGTCAACAGAATCTGCAGTGATGGTTCTTGCCAGTAACATAATTTGAGCATTGTCTGACTGAACCAGATCAGAAGGAAGTAAAAAACTGACATCGCGCTTATCAGTGTTTTCAAGTTTGATGGCCTGACCTACATAATATCCACCATCATATTTACCGGCCAGTTTGCTTTCTGAAACTGCGATGTCATAAACACCTGGTCCATATCTTAAATATATATCCGCTGACACGCGCCCGTCTTTTACAGGAAGAAGTATCTGTTCTTTGCGGTTTTCTTTTGAAACATTTAGCATCACCCACTTTGAATCAGCAGCCGTATCTTTTGAAAAAAAGTATTTGCTGTCTCTGACTTTTGGAATAGTTGGAACATTGCCGGCAATTGCAGAAGCTGCATTTTCGTTAGCCTTATCAATTATTTTTCCAAAATCAAAAGCGTGAGCGAAGCCACTCAGTGCCATGGATAAATTCAATGCCAGAAACAGCGATAAAAAAGATCTTTTCATTATGAGCTTCTTTGTAAGGGGGATTAGCGGCATTATCTCAGACTCACAGAAAAAGTCCCTATGCCTGGTAGAATCTTCATAGTATTTAAGGGAACGACTAATTTCCAGGCACTATATGAGAGGCTAACTAGGCTAAAACCGGTGTGGAAAACCGGCCAGTCTCTTATATAATATAACATCTCTACAGGGGTCTATGATTCCACAGGCGCTCATGTTAATTTCTGCGCCCTAAGGAGATCTTATGTATAATCGTCAAAAATCTATTGGATTCATTGCTGCTCTTATTCTTTTAATTTCAGTTCAGGCACGCGCCAGTGATGTTTCATCAACTGTTGTTAATGCGATTGAAACAGGAAATTTTGCTATTGGAATTGGTTCAACTGTAAACCTGAAATCAAATGATCCGAACATTAGTGGCCCTGCCGTTTTCATCGGAAGCACAGTAAAACCTGATGGTACAAACTCTTATCAAATGTATTTAAATACTAAATCTAAAACTGTTTATTATATCCAGCCTGAAAACTTCACGCGTTTAAATCCCGTGAAACAGCAGAAAGTTCTGGACTCATACGAGCAAGCTGGCGGGACGTGCTCAGCATATGCTATCAATAATTTTTTACAGCAGACAAACCTGACTGGATTTGAAGGATCGGGAGAACTGCAGAAAGCAGTTTCAACTGAAGAAGGAAGAACAAATCTTCTGGCAGATGCTATCAATGAATACTATCTTACGACTTCTCACCAATACTCATTAAAAGGTATCATGAACAAGTACGGAAAGAAATTTGGATTCTCATGCAATAAACTTCAGACAGATTCATTTGAGAAAGCTTCAGCACTTATTTTATCCCACGTTAAATTGGGACTGCCTGTTATCGTTTCTTTCAGTATTGGTCCTGCGATGGCGAAGTCTCCATTTGCACTTGAAATTTACGATCAGCCGAACGGAGAGCTTGATAATCGTTTATGGATTCCAAGAAAAACTGGAGAGAGAAACAGTGGCGGCCACAGCATCACAGCAGTAGGATCTTTTGAAGCAAACAAAAAAACTTATCTTGTGATGATTGACTCTGACTGGTCAGAGCCGAGAGTATGGGATATGGAAGCGTTTCTTCACGATCCCAAAACTGCTTTGAATGAAATGGAATTTATTACCTGCGAATAATTCTAGAAAGTGGAAATTTTGCTGTGAATCTTGTACCCGTCTGTGGACTGCTGTTGATTTCGATAATTTTATCATGGTATTGAATTGTGACTTCTCTCAGCTGAATCATAAGCTGCTCACCTCAGTCCATGCACCAACGGCATTTGTGATATAACTCACCCAGTAAAATCTTCTTAAAAGATTAACGACAGATTCAATGTCATCTGTAGCAAATCGCACAGTAAGCAGCTCAATGATAACCAGCATCGCCATCGTGACTAAGACAGCATAAAGTTTGGTTGAAATTGAAAATATTCTTCCAGAAACTTAGTAGTGTTTTAATAAATGGAACCGAATTATTTTTCTGAATATTTACTCACATTCAACAAAATGTGTTTCGAAATTTCGTCTTATTAATTTCATCCCTACGCTTCGGGTCATCTCCTTCTTTAGTTGTCAATAAAGCTTGATACAAGTTATACTTATTGTGAAGTTTTAACAGTGATGATAATGAAGAATTTACTTACTAAAAAAATAATAAACGGATCTGTTCTCGCCTTAAGCTCATCGCTCATTGCGCTCTTTTTTCAAATCATTCTTCAAACAATGACAACAAGTCATGAATGGCTTTTTTTTTATTTCGCTATATTTATCTCTGCATGGTTCAGCGGCCCACTCTACGGCTACATTGCAACGGTCACAAGTTGTCTTCTTGCACTTTATTTTCTGGTTAATCCGGCCCACAGTTTAAGCTTCATGAGTTCTGTCTCTATTTTTGAAATCGGAATCCTTGCGTTCATGGGCTTCACCACCAGCTATATGATGGGAAAAGTTTATGAAAGATACATAGAGGCTCATATACATTCTAAAGAGATGGGAAAATTCACTGAATATCTGGATCTTTTGATTGAAAACATGCCTTTAATGGTTTTTGTCAAGGATGCCAAAGATCTAAAATTTCTTCGCTTCAATAAAGCTGGTGAAGATTTATTGGGAATCACAAAAAAAGATCTTCTTGGAAAAAGCGATTACGATTTTTTTCCCAAACATCAGGCGGACAGCTTCATCATCAAAGATCGTGAAGTTATATCGGGCAAAGTTGTCGTCGATATTAAAGAAGAGATTATTCAAAGCCGGACTAATGGCACGCGAATTCTTCATACAAAAAAAATTCCTCTCTTTGGAAAAGACGGCAATCCTTTGTACCTCCTGGGAGTTTCAGAGGACATTACAGAAAAGAAAATAAACGAAGATGAAATCATGAGAATGGTTAAGGAAGAAGTTGCTTTAAAGGAGCGCGAGTTGATCGCTGCCCGTGAAGCTTTTCTGGCAAAAGTCAGTACAATGCTCTCTGCATCGCTTGATTATCACGAAACACTTTCTATACTTGCAAATCTTTCCGTTACGGCCCTAGGCGACTGGTGCACAATCTCAATTGTAAACGAGGCCGGTATTTTTGAGCGTGCAGCGGGTGCACATATTGATAATAAGAAAACTGTCCTAGTTCAGGAATATATTTTAAATTTCCCGCCGGATCAGAAAGTGTTTACAGTTTTAAATGACCACTCATACTTTGATCCTAAAATTAATCAGGATGAGCTCAGAAAGAAGACATCTGATCCCAGAAGATGGGAACTCCTTGAAGAACTGGGTACTTATTCATGCATGATTGTTCCTATCAGAGCAAGAGGTAAAATTAGAGGGTCTCTAGCTTTTATGGCCGGTAAATCAAAACCAAGTTTTAATCAACAGGATCTCGAGCTTGCCGAAGACCTTGGTCGGCGTGCAGGTATCGCAATTGAAAATGCACTTCTCTACAGCTCTGCTCAATCTGCAATTCGCGCACGCGATGAATTCGTTTCAATTGCATCCCATGAATTAAAAACACCCATTACGTCTCTGAAAATGCAGCTGCAGATGATGATCCGAGGTGTTGATACAGAAAGTGGAACAACTCCTTCTCCTGAAAAATTAATGAAGTCACTTACCAGCTCGAACAATCAGGTTGACCGCTTGACAGCTCTTATTGAAGACCTGCTTGATGTCACTCGCATCGAAACCGGCAAGCTTACCTATAAATTTGAAGAAGTGGATCTAAGCAGCTTAGTTAGAGAAGTTGATGAACGTTTTACTGAAGAAATAAAAAAGACAAAATGTAGTTTATTGGAAGATATCGAAGACAATGTCATAATTTTTTGTGACCGCTATAGAATTGAGCAAGTGCTGGCAAATTTGATTTCCAATGCGATAAAGTACGGCGCTAATGGAACTGTTACCATGACAGTCAGAAAAGCCGATGGAAGAGCAGAAATTTTTGTTAAAGACTCAGGTATGGGAATCGCTAAAGAAATGCAGGCAAAAATTTTTGAACGTTTTGAGCGAGCTATTTCCAGCACCAATATTAGCGGACTAGGGCTAGGACTTTACATTGCAAAACAGATTATTGGTGCCCACCAGGGTTTTATTGAAGTGGAAAGCGAACTAGGAGTGGGTTCTACTTTTAAAGTTTGTCTTCCCACTGGCATCTAAAAAACTTATTCTTGAGTACAGACAATACGTTTACTAAGCGGTTTTCCTAAATAACTTCCATCCAGATTGGAATAAAGAGTATTTTTCTCATCTTTATAAATTTTAGTTGTAAAAGTTCCTACCTTTTTCCCCAGGAAATAAACATCTGCATCAGAAACAACTGAATCTGTATTGCATCTCGATTTAGAATCGATTCTTACTTTTATACCTACGCGAGGAAGTTTTTCTTTTCTCGATTCCATCACTCCATCAGTACGGATAGCATCTGTTCTATCGTCATTGGAATCATCATCAGTGTAATGAATCTGGTAAAATGTCGTCTCATCTTTCATATATTGTTCGATGTTGTACTCACCTTTAATATCCCTGATTTCAGAATGACATTTTGG
Organism: Bacteriovorax sp.; assembly: GCA_014376445.1. GTDB lineage: Bacteria > Bdellovibrionota > Bacteriovoracia > Bacteriovoracales > Bacteriovoracaceae > Bacteriovorax. The sequence goes on from JACMRM010000182.1 coordinate 10,515, forward strand.
GTAGTGACCTTCTAGATTGGGGCATGTTGCAGACATTGCAGAAAATGCGAGTGTTGCAGCACAAACGGCCAGTAAGTATTTCATAGATCGTCCTTTGATTTATGGTTTCTGAGTCTAAGTCTGAAACAGATTAATCAAGTTGCCTATAGAATAATTACTGACATTCTTTTACAAAGCTTTTTAAAAAAGATTGTCAATGTTAAAAACCCGTAAGCTCAATCATAAAATTCTCTGTTATTAAGGGTTTTACTTTTAATTTTTAATTCAAACAACTAAACTTGTATTAATTTCATATTTAAAAGGAAGAATATGGGTTCAAAAATCGTTACTGTTAAAAACATCAATGAAATCCTTGATAATAACCAGATTGTTATTCTAGATTTCTGGGCCAGTTGGTGTGAACCATGCAAAATTTTCGGGCCAATTTTTGAATCAGTCGCCAGAAAGCACCCTGATATATTTTTTGGAAAAGTTGATACTGAAGTCGAACTGGACCTCGGAGAAGACTTCCAGATTCGTTCAATCCCCACTCTCGTAATCTTAAAAGAAAGAACTATAGTTTTGGATCAGCCAGGAAGTATTCCGGAGTATCTGCTGACTAAAATCGTAGGTGAAGCCCGCGCTCTGGATGTGTCTAAGCTCAAATCAGACGAATAAACATGTAGATTTTACCGCCTTCGTTGACGTTGTTTTCTCAATTTGAGACTTCAAGTTAACTATCAAATACAGGGGCAACAAATGAGAATTTTATCGATTCTTGCTATGACTTTCGTCGCGGCCACAACCGCACAGGCATACCAGGGTGAAACACGCATTGGTCTTTATAAAGAATCTGTTTTAGACACTAATAAAGTCACTCATATTATTATTATTGGTTCAGCTGTGAAAGAAGACTCTAACCAGTTTTTCCAGTCAGGTATTGCTCGTGCTGAAAAGTACAAACAGCATAACCCAGAAGAGCAAGTTGTTATCATGTCGAGTCCTGAAGTTAGAGGCACAGATGATGATAAAGTTTTTGCTGATTTCAACATTCCAGTTGTAGAAGTCATTAAATCGTCATTTACTGCAGAAGTACTTCTTCCTCAGTTAAAAAAATACACACAAATTGCCAGTTTGGATTTCTACGGACACTCTTCTCCATGGGCAATTAAACTTGGTAAATCAAATGCTGCTTTAACTCCAGACGTTTACGAAAAAAAAATCAGAGCGCTTAAAGGAAACTTTTTAAGATCAGCTTACATTACAATCAATAGCTGTTCTTCTGGATACTCAATCGCACCGGATCTTTCTAAATATCTTGAAATACCGGTTTCTGGATCTTTAACAAGTTCACTATTTGAAAGAGTTGAATCAGACGCTCACTTTTACAAAGAAGAAGACTGGTCACAATCAAATTATGTTGAAATCAACTCAGTAAGCTTTAACGAAGATATGTCATGTGCTCTTGGTTTTTGCTATAGAATGAAACCGTCTCAATTTAGCTATTCTTCTTATTGGGGTCAATTTAAAGAAGGTGGATTAAACTTCTATAAATTTTTCTGTAACTACGAAAATAATAATGACGGACGTTGTGAAGCAGCCATGGCGAAATCACTTTTAAACTTCCCATCTATAAAAAATATTACTGAAGCATCAACGGTAGAAGATTATAAAGCAGTTGTTTTTGACTACATCTGTGCAACTTACAAGAACAAAACAAAGTTCACTGAATGTGTTAACGGAATCAACGCTGCTATCGCTAAAGGTGACAACATTTACCAGACAATGCCTGGCCCAGAGTTAAACTGTGACTTCAATTCATGTCACGCAACAGTTACCTGTAAAGAAAAAGGATTATTTGGAAATGGACCAAAGGGTGGGACCTGTCATTTGATCGTAAATATCCAGCCAAATCCTACGAATGCAGCCAACGAATTTCAGTCATACGTAAAAGGTTTTAAAGCACTACAAAAAAGATAAAAATAAGGGCCTTTTTTAAAGGCCCTTTGTTTATGCTACGGATTCCACCAATTATTATCTTTCTTCAAACATCTCGAGGCATCTTTAACCTGAGATTTATTCGGATGTTTCCAGCTGAGAATTTTTGAAGCTCCCAATGCTGTTGTATCACCTAAAAATACCTGAGCACCCGAACCTGCCCAATAATCAGAGCAAAGAACAAAATTCCCCAAAGTCACACAATAATCTTTTTTAACATCGAGAGCGTCCTCTACAGTGTCTTTACGAACACCTTTAAGATCTTCTAACGTATAAAATTTCTTTTCGTATAAAGCTGTCACAAGCCTTTTTAAATCATAGTCTTTGTGGATAACTGAACAGATGTAATTATCAATCTTCTTCACTTGCGGGTCACCTGAAGCAGAAGGGCCTTCTGCATCTGAATCCGGAAGTGGAGCAACAACAGGAGCGGGTTTGTCATCTTTAGGGCAATTGATGTTATCAGCTGCCTCCTGGGAAATAGCAGAAGCTGCGACTTCATCACATGCACCGACGCCTGCACCGTTATGATCATAAAGAGTACAGTCTAGTTTGAATTTCGTTCCATTCACTTCATATGAACCAAGAATAATATATGATCCTCCTGAAAGCCTTGTCACTCTCGAAATTTCAGTCTGATCAGCATCAATATTAACTGCTCGTGATGCAAGTGAAGTTTTCACTCCTATTCTTGCAAGGGCAGAACTGATTTTTGTATTCACACCTTTATTGGGTGCACATGTATCTGTGATCTTTGAACTTTTAAAAGTTCCTAAAACCACTTTGCCTTTTTTTCCTTCAAGAAGTTTTGCCAGAGGTTTTACTGAATCATTAATATGAGACTCAAGAGATTCTGCTCCAACTGCCGATAACGAAATAAAAAGAGAAAATATTAATAATTTTTTCATATGATTAATCCTGAATAATACCAGGTACAGCTGTTTTAACTGCATCCAGAACGTTTAAGCTCATTTGTTTAGAAGCTGATGCCAATGCATCGTCTTCGCTTTCGTCAGTTGAAAATCCCTGAACAGTAGCTCCTTTATTTGTTCCAAGAACTCTTCCAGTCGAGATATCTTTTACAATAACTCCGAATTTATAAACGATTGTGTATCCCAGAGCAGACTTTGTTTTTCTTGGAATTCCCGCTTCTTTAAAAATGATTTCAATACCCGATTTTGGTTTTGTTCCACCGACCTGAGCAGTAAAACCTTTTCCGCCCAACATTGTTTCAGCATCAAGTGCTACTTCGTCATATTTTGGAAATTCATCAAGGAAAAACACAATGCTCTTTTTTGCTTCATCATAAGTTTTATCCAGATCAACTTCAGCTGTCTTGAATTTTTCCCAGAAAGACTGCCCTTCCTTTTTTAGATAAGTTTTGTACATATCTGCACGAAGAATATTCGAATCATTAGTTTCCAGATCTTTTTTAGCAATGTCATAGCGCCTTACCACCTCAACAAAGTTTTTTTTCTTTTTAGCTGTCATTACGTCTTCAAGTTTTTTATCAAGAACTTTCATGAAGCCCTGAGCTTCAGTGTAAGCAGCCGCTACGTCAAAAGTGTAGGCCATACAAGTTGTGTTGTTTGAATCTTTTGCTTCTTTAAAGAATTTGATACCATTGATTTTATCAACGTTTGTTGTTACATTCACGATGCCTTTATAAGCAGTCGACTTATCTGTTTCATCCAGGCTCATTGAAGATTCAACATTTGCTCGCAACTGAGAGACAATATCCTGATACGCACGTTGCTTGGCTTCGTCTTTTCCTTTTAATTTATCTTTATCAGTTGAAAGACCAATACCGAAAATAGTTGTTGATGTCGGCGTATATCCTTTCATCAATTCATCGCGGTCACAGTCACCTGCATGAGCAAAACCCGTAATCATCATAAGAACTAAAGCAGCTAATCCCTTAAGTTGTTTCATAAATTCCCTCATCATTAATCGATCCCATAAAGAATAGTTTCCTTTATTAAATACTTCAATACTGATGCTAGATGGCATTGAAGATACTTGAGTTCTGAGCTTTTAAGTTCCGGGTAGATGCAATATGTATAAAATTGAGTTTATTTTTCTAAGCTTTCATAGTTGAATATCTTAAGCACAAGTTATTTAAACAGGAGAATCGTTATGAACTCAAAAGCACTATTGTTAGTGGCACTTGCTGTACTGGCATCTTGCTCATCAGCTCAAAAAAAATATGATGGAAAAGATTTAGCTTTAACATCTTCAGGTGAAAGTACTCGCCCATTCTGGACAATGGACGGCGGATATAAAATCGAAAAACTAAGAGACCTTTATAAAGATGATGAAGATAAGCCAAGAAACGCTTATTTCGTTACTCAGGCATCTGTGATGAAAGCGGACTTAGTTCCTAACTGCTACAATATGGCACGCACTCGTGCTTCTGCTGAAGTTTCAGAGCAGGTATCAGATGTTGTAAAACAAGCTGGCGCAATGGCGATTACGAACACAAATACTGAGTTTAATAAAATGATTGAAACTCAAAGCAGAAACATGATTGTTGGTGCAGAAATGATCGACAAGACATGGTTCAAGGTTGACGGAGAAAACGAAGTGAACGCATATAAATGTTTTATCGTTTTATCAGTTCCAAGAAAAAACCTTGATAAACTTCAGGCAAACATGATGACTATGCTCGAAAAAGAAATGAATGGTGATGCTGGGATGATTAAAACGGTTAAGGACAGTGTAGAAAAAAGAATGCAAGAGTCTTTCTAGTCTCTTTGATACAATAATGATGAAAAAAAGGCCTTCTCTTGGAAGGCCTTTTAATTTCCATTCTAAAAGAATGTTTTCATAATTACTTTTTCACCGCTCGTCACACTGAATCTCCCCACTAAATTCTCTACTTTCAAAGAAGGATTCATTGAGTACAATTCATAGTCACCGGCAGCAAGCTTAAACGAGTTCATACGTACCTGATTAGGCAGAGTAATCCATGAACGAAGATCTGCTTTTTCTGTTTCCGCAATCCCGCGAGCTGCAAGGTTGTAAGCTCCTGTACCGGAGATAAGTGCAATACCTTCACCCATTTTATCTTTAAGCTGCTTATACGTTAGGTACGAAGCTCCTAAAGCAATCAAATGTTTTGCTGCAACTCTTGTCCCGACTTTCACAAGATCAGAAGTTGCTTTTGAGTCCATTGTGTAAAAGGCCATCTCAGAAAGTGGATCCATTTGAAGTGCAGGTTTGTCGATAACAACAGCTCCAGCTTTTTTCACCACTAAATGGTAATCCTCATTATTTGCTCTATAAGGAATTGTCGGCATTTCAAATGAAATTTTTGGAATCACCTGATCGACAATTACCAGTGCATGCTTTGAAAACCCCATGAAGTCCGCAGTTGTTCCCACAGTAACTTTCGCTGCTGAAAGACCAATCGGAAATTCATATTTTTTAATTTCTTTGCTTGAAATCAGACCTTCATGCCAGACCAGATAAACGTTATCAACATCACCTTTATTCAGACTTTTGATCTGAGCTTCAGAGTAAGCATTTACCGCCAAACTTAATAGTGTTGACCCGACATAATTCTTCTCAACCAATTGCATATTCATGCTAGGAAGTTTTGAGTACTCCTTGTTGAAGTCTGTGTATTTGGTGTTGAAGCTCTGGTAGCTGTTGTAATACCTGAACACAGTATTTTTAGATTCCTTATAAAGGCCTAAGGCAATCTGCTTGTCAGATGAAGTGTCTGCTTTCTGGTGTAAAACTGCGCCAACAAACTTCGCCAAAAGATCATCTTTGTAAGTTACTTCACCGGCAGATGTTTTTTTGTAATCATCTAAAATTGAATTCCACTCAAGCAGAACAGCTTTCGCTGCTGATAAGTGAAATCTTCTTTTCGATTCATCAAGAGTAACTCCTGCCACTGGTGTACTCGAAATCACTTTACCTTTGTCGTCGTGAACGACATCAGTATAGGCTTCGTACGCACCTTTATCATAAAGATTGTAGTGAGCGAGAATCTGGTAATAACGAATCAGAGATCTTTCGTATCTTTCGCCATAGTAGTTGTCAGAAGAAGAGTTGCCAATTGCTCCTGCCACACTTTTAGAAATTGATACAGTGAAGAGCTTATCTGAAAGGTCATGTGCTTTATCAAAATTCGTTATAGCTTGAAAGTACTCTCCATTATACAAATAAAGAGTTCCCAATTCTAAAAATTTTAACAGACGAGATTCTTCATCTTTATAAATCTTGTCACCATCCATAAGTTCAAGCGCTGATTTATAGTCCTTCTTCTGGACAAGCTCACGGTACCTAATAATTTCTTTCTGGTTACCTGCGCAGCCAGCGAGAGTTACCAAGGCCATGAGTAGAAATGAGATCAAGAGAGTATTAGATTTCGTCATGTTTAAGTTCCTTACCAGCCGTGCTTAGACTGCTCAGAGTATTTCTGTGCTTTTGCACGTACACGAAGAACTTCTTCTGAAGTTTTAAGGTTCGTCATTCTAAGGTTAACTGTGTATTGCTTAATTGTTTTTCCATCTCTAGTTTCCGGCGCCATGCGAACAGCTCCTAGAATGATTAAATCAGCACCAGTTTGTTTTCCGATTTGAACCATTTGAGATGGATCAACCATACCTTCTGATTGGTACTTAACTTCTTTTAAAATCTTATCGCGGCCTTGGTTATCGATAATTGTGTATTCACCTGAAGCAGAAAACTCGTTAAGTAATTCGTCGTTCATGTCAGAGATTGGGAAATATGGTTCAGAAGTTTCGTTTTGAACTTCCATGATGAAAATTTTCGGCTTTCTCTTTGTTTCACCAAGATATCTTTGAAAACCTTTGTGCTTTTGGATTTGTTCAAGAATATCTTTTACTGCAGTTTCTGTATCTTTCATCACCCATTTGTCAGTGATAGTTAATGCTTTTTCATCACCTTTAGCACCGTCAACTCTTTCAGCTTTAAAACTTGAACAGCTAGTTAATAAGAACGTCATTGCAATAGCGACAAGTGTAAGACTTGCTTTCATGAGAACTCCTTTTGGGGTTTTAAATAATGATAAGATTCTATGAGTGCTTTAGCGGAGCTACAAGATGAATTATAAGAATTTTTATGACGGGAAGAGTAAAAAAAGCGCATGTCTCACAAATTGTTAATAAGTGAGACTGCGCCAGAGATATTCTGGATTAGTAGTGCTCAACGTTTCCAGTTAAAATATCAGGAAGGCTGTATTCAACAATCATTTTATCGCCGTTGATTGTTTTTTCTAAATCAACAAGTTCAAAAAAAGCATACTCTTTTAATTCTTCTGAAACTGGAACTTCATAATGAGCTGGAGTTGCATCTAGAGATTTATAATCGTGTGCGAACAAGTTGTTTGAGCAAACTGTCACAAAACCTAAAATCAAAATTGCTTTCATAAAAATTCCTTTATTATTTTATAGCCATCAAATATTTAATTGCTCGAGCCTTAGACTTTTTCATTTCAGTAAAATCGGCTACGAGATTGTGAAAGGTTTTCATCTGATTGGCATTGATGAATACAATAAGAGTGATTTAAAAAATGATAAGACCTTACTGAATGCACATGGACTGGGAGCTCAATGGTATCCGCGTCCACACTTTGATATTGAAGCTATCTGGAACAAAAGAAGAGTGGCACAACAGTCGAGTGATTATACTGATTATGCTTATCTGATGATGCATTATTATTTTTAGGTAAAAAAAGACCCTCTGAAGAGGGCCCTACTTAATTTTTATTTTGCTATACCTTGAGTAGGTACTTGCGTAGCCCAATCTGGTCTCTTGTAACCATTGGTTGTCTTACCGTCTTCAGCTGGCTTTCTAGGACCATCGTTTTGAGCAGCACTTTTATCATCACTCTTTGGAGCATTAAAAGTTTCATTTAGAACAATAAGGTCTTCAGCAACTTTAGAAAGCTCATCTTCAGTTCCTGCGACTTCTTTTGATTTTACTTTCGCACATGTTACTTCAACATACTTTCGAACTGTATACTTTTCGTCTTTATCTACATACAGCTCAGGCTCTTTGCTGACGACACCAAGAAAACTTGTATCAACAATCAGACCGTTCTTGTTGGCATCTCCTGGCATAATTTCTGCGGACACAATACTCTTTAGAGCTTTATCGAAGCCAAGATATTTACAAAGAGCGTCTCCTTCGGTAATTCTTTTTTCTTTTGGTTTTCTCATATTGCTATAATCAACTCTCATTGCGAAGAATGATTTTCCAAATCCTGCATCATCTAATTCAGATGAACTGAATTTTTTTGATACGATGTTAGCCTTTTTAGCTGCAGTCTCCGCTGATTTAGCTGAGTCTGCATCCGCCTGCCATTTTTTCTTCTGTAGGTTTTCTTTATAAGTGTCAGACTCACCCATTTTTGCTAGACACTTTTTAATTTGATTATCAGTTGATTTACCGCTTGCAATCATGTCATCACAAAGATTTTTTACAGCTGCCTGAGCCTCAATCGCTGCAATTAAAGTGAAAGAAAAAAGTAAAGTTTTGAAAGTCATATAAATACCTCGCTAACAATATCTTAATTCGAAACCGTCAATTTAATAACCAAGCAATTTAGTACGGAAAAAAGTGCAATCAGCTACTATGAAAGTGCTGGGCATTCATAAGGATGGGGATCAGCAATAAACTTCTTTTCGGTACCGTCATAGACGAGCTTATAAAGAACACAATTAGGTATCACTATCATAGGATGTCCTTCAGGGAGAAAGGTATGGATAGCATTTCTAAGAGCTCCACCATGAGTGCTAATCCCAATAGTTTTATGATCGGTCGTCTCGATTAAATGATCGAGCACGGCCAGAAATCTTTCGCGCGATATTTTTCTGGTTTCTCCACCTGGAAAACCAACATCATCATGCTCAACTTTATAAGACATTAGCTTCTGCCAAAGTTCAGGGCCAAAGCATGTAATCGCATCGTCAAACAGCATTCCTTCTGCTTCACCATAACTCATTTCACGAAGGCGTGAATCAATGATGATAGGTACAGCTTTTTTTGTAGCAACAGTTGTCCCCGTAACCAGGGCACGTTCAAGGTCACTACTCACAATGATATCCAGAGGGATTCCCAGCATGCGCTCAGCTAAATTCATAGCTTGGGCCAGACCATTTTCGTTCAAAGGAACATTGGTATGCCCCTGACAACGACGCTCCTTGTTCCAGTCTGTTTCTCCATGGCGAAATATATAAAACACTCTATTCATAATCAGCAATCTATCCTAGAATTCATTGGGAATGAACTATTTAATTTTTAAATCACTTCACGTTATTTCTGTCGTAACTTTTTTTGCAGGTCTATTTTATATGCCTCGCCTTTTTATTTATTTTGCAGAAGCCGGCACAAAAAGCGAACACGAAAAAAGCATTCTGCAAAACCAATTTAAAATCATGCAGCGTCGTCTGTGGAATGGAATTACAATTCCTTCTTCAATTGCTGTTTTAATTTTTGGCGGATTACTTCTTCATAATTTCATGCCCATCACAGATCATCCATGGCTGGTGTTAAAGCTCGTATTTGTAGCAGGGCTTTATGGATATTTCTTTTTCTTGCACACCATTTTCAAACAGCAGCAAAAAAACATTATCGCATACTCTCCAATGAAGCTTAGAGTTATTAACGAAATTTCCACACTTTTTTTGTTCGCAATAGTTTTTTTAGTGATTATGAAAAATGTCATGAATATGATCTATGGATTATCCGCTTTAGTTGGTCTGATATTAATCCTGATGATTGCGATCAAAATTTATAAAAATATTAGAGAGAAATAAATGAGCGATAAAAAACCTGAAAATAATGAAGCATGGAAAGAGAAATTATCAACAGATGAATTTCAAATTTTACGTATGTGCGGTACAGAAAGACCCTTCTCTGGAAAATATAATTCATTTTATGAACCTGGTGAATACTTCTGTGCTGCCTGTGGTGCTGAGCTCTTTGATTCAAAAACTAAATTTGATTCGGGAAGTGGATGGCCTTCATTTTACGATGTTTTAAAAACTTCCAACGTGAAACTGATTGAAGACAATGCCCACGATATGAAAAGAATCGAAGTCAGATGCGCTAAATGCGAATCCCACCTAGGCCATGTTTTTAATGATGGGCCGCCTCCAACTGGTCTTCGTTACTGTATTAACTCGATAGCCTTAAAGCATTCTAACGTAAAGTAATTATTAACTTTATAATTTAATTTAAAACATTCGTTTCAATTTTTTAAACGATCGTGTTATAACTTCAAACAATCGTTTGTCAATGCGTTAAAAATAAACTTCAGTTCAAAGGCCATTATATGTTTTGCAAGAAACCTATTCCCTCAGAAAAAACCAAAGATTTGATTCTTGAAGAAGCAAAAAAACAGTTTTGTGAAAAAGGATTTGAAGGTGCATCGGTTAGAGATATCTGTGTCGCCGCTCATGCTAACGTCTCTGCAATTAAATACCACTTTGGTGGTAAAGAAGGTCTTTACCGTGAGTGCTTTAGAAACTACGGTGAAGAGCGCCTCGCTACTACTACAAAACTTTTAACTCAAGCAAACTCAGTTGAAGAACTAAAACTTCGCCTCCAGTTATTTTGTGAAGACTTTATTAAAGAAGGGATGGCAAATGCACACATCACGAAAATGATTTGTCGCGAGATTGAAATTGAAAACCCATTAATACAGGATATTTTCGAATCAACGTTCTTAAAAGTTTATACATTGTTTACTGATTTTTTCATCGATGCTCAAAATAAAGGACTCATCAGAAAAGATCTCGATCACCATATTATTACATCGCTTTTTTTTCACTCTCTAACAACTTCCATAAGAGTCGATCATGTTGGAGAAAAATATTACAATCGTACATTTAAAGACCCAAAATATGCCGAACAATTTATAAAAAGTTTAATAACCATTATGTTTAATGGAATCAAAATTCAGGAGCAATAATTTATGCAAGCCAGAAGTTCAAGGGCCCTGCTCGCACTGTGTGCACTTATCCCGAGTATTGGTTTTTCTACGCAACTCGCACTAACTGATTACCTCGCTCAGGTTCAGGAAAAAAACCAGGGTATCGTTGCTAATAAATTAGTGGCGGAGGGAACATCAGAACGTGAAAACGAAGGAAGACTTATTTTCCGTCCCAGTATTTTTGCCAATGGCCAGATTACGGTCGACAAAAAACCCGTAGCAAACCCTGCTGTTCAGGGTGACCGTGCGGACTCTCAGTATTTAACTGCAGGCCTGATGGAAAACTTTAACTTCGGTTTAAAAGCTCAAGTTGGCTACACTATTTTCCATACTAAAATTTATAATGCCGGTCAGACGTTTGTTCCGATTTCAGATTACAATGATGGTATTGCGAAAATCGAACTATCGCAGTCACTTTGGAGAAACATCTGGGGTAGAGAAAATAAAGCACAAGCTGATTTAATCGATACTCAAACAAAAACAGCAAAGCATATTGCAAACTTTACTGTACTAACAACTTTAGCAACTGCTGAGTCTATTTACTGGTCACTTTCACAATCAAGAAAAGTCATCAAAGTTCAGCAGGACAACCTGACACGAGCTCAACAAATCAGATCGTGGAACCAGCGGCGTATTACCAGCGGTCTTGCAGAGAAATCGGATTTTTTACAAGCTGATTCAAATTTAAGGCTGAGTGAATACCAACTTCAAAATGCTCTTCAGCAACAAAATATCCTGCAAAGAAATTTTAACTCGATGAGAGGAATTGACGGCAATGCAGTCACTGAAGAACTTCAGCCGGTTGCAGTCAATGAATTAAAATCGCTCACTCCTCCATCAAAGACCGAGCTTCGTGAAGATACCAAGGCTGCTTTTGAGCAGCAAAACTTTGCAAAAGCAAACGCTGCTCTTGCAATTGAAAGAAATAAACCGACGTTCGAAGTTTTTGGTTCATATGCATTTAATGGTAGAAACCCTGAGCGCGGCGAAGCGATCAGCAACTCTTTTGGTTCTGACCATACAACGACTGCACTTGGTTTAAGATTTGTGGCTCCGCTTGATTTCGGAACTGTAAGTGACACCATCAATGGTTACAAAAAAGAAAAAATCGCAGCTGAGTACAATTATCAGAGAAAAGTTTTTGATCAGGACCGTGAATGGAATGATCTTTTAACAAAATTCCATGACGCGAAAGTAAGACTCGATTTAGTTGAAAAAATTGATGAGGCCCAAAGATCTAAAACACTGAACGAACGCACTCGTTTGAATAACGGTCGTACGACAACTTTCCAGGTTTTGAATTTCGAACTTGATTTAGCGGCAGCGGACGTACAAAGAATTCAAACAGAAACAGATCTTCTTAATATTTATGCTCAATTGAAAATTTTTAGTGCTGAAGGTGCCAAATGAATTTGGCTTCGTTATCAATCAAAAGACCCGTCTTTATTACGTGTATCGTAACGATGATTCTGGTTGTCGGGTATCTTTCTCTTAGAAAGCTTCCAGTCGATCTTTTTCCTAATGTTACTTTCCCTATTGTTACTGTCACAACAACTTATCCTGGAGCTGGTCCGGAAGAAGTTGAAACACTTGTCTCTAAAGTTTATGAAGAGGAACTTTCAAACGTTCCAGGCTTAAAAAAACTTTCTTCACAAAACCTTGAAGCTGTTTCAGTTATCATCGCCGAGTTCAACCTTGATGTAGACATCAAGTATGCTGAGCAGCAAGTAAGAGATAAAGTTGCGGCCGCTAGAAAAAAACTTCCAAATGATATTGATGAGCCGGTCATTAGAAAGATTGACCCTGCTGATCAGCCGATCATTACGATTTCAGTTGAATCTGATCTTCCAGATGGAGAGCTTTACCAATACGTAGACAAAAAAATCAAGCCGATGATCGAGCAGGTCAACCAGGTTGGTCTTGTTGATATTTACGGTGGTAGAAAAAGAGAAATCAAAGTTGAGCTCGATAGAAACAAACTAAAGGCGAGAGAAATTTCTGCTAACCAAGTTTCTGAACGCTTAAAAATTTCCGGACAAAATATTCCTGCCGGGAAAATTTCTGGAAGTGCTAAAGATACAGTCTTCAGAACTCTTGGTGAGTATAAAACTATTAATGAAATTCAATCGACAATTATTAACTTTATTGGAAATGATATTCCAATAACTGTCAACGATGTTGGTACTGTAAAAGACTCGCTTCAAGAAAGAAAAACTTATGCTTACTACAATGGAAAAGGATCGATCCTTCTTTCTGTTTATAAGCAATCAGGTTCCAATACTATTGGCGTTGCTAAAGCGATTAAAAAACAAGTTGAGAAAATCAACAAAGGCTTTAAAGAACAAAACTCAAAAATGTCTATTAAAGTTGTTCGTGATGGATCAAAACCAATTGATGCCAACGTTTATGACGTCTATGAAACAATCATTATCGGGATGATCTTAACGATCATCGTAGTCTTTTTCTTCCTTGGTTCGTTACGTTCGACGATCATTACAGGTTTGGCACTTCCGAACTCGCTTCTGGGTGCATTCATTCTTTTAGCAGCAGCAGGATTCACGGTTAACATCATGACTCTTCTTGCGCTCTCTCTGGCCGTTGGTCTCTTGATCGATGATGCTATTGTTGTACGTGAAAACATTTTCCGTCACATTGAAATGGGAGCTGATCCGGTTAAAGCGGCGATTGAAGGAACGTCTGAAGTAACACTCGCAGTTGTCGCGACAACTCTAACAGTTATAGCTGTATTCGCACCGATTTCATTCCTTGATGGTGTTGTTGGCCAGTTCTTCAAAGAATTCGGTCTTACTGTTTGTTTTGCCATGGTTATTTCTCTTTTCGATGCCCTTACAATGGCACCGATGTTATCAGCTTATTTCGCTGGTAAAGTTGAACACCATGATCCAACGAAACCAAGAGTGAGAAAAGGAATTTACGACAATACAGTTCAAGTTGTTCTCGACAAGTTCGGCGACTTCCAGAACTGGTTAGAAAATATTTACGTAAGTGTTTTAAAATTTACTTTAAAGCGCCCATTCATCGTTCTTTTTGTTTCTTTCCTGATTTTTATCGCAAGTTTCGCGGCCCTTAAATACGTTCCAAAAACTTTCCTTCCAGCTCAAGATGCCGGGGAATTTATGGTTTCAATCGATCAGAAACCAGGAACAAGTTTAGATGGTATGAACGATCTTGCTAAAAAAGTTGATACTCTCATCAGATCTAACAAAGAAGTAGATTTCACAGTTATGCAGGTTGGAGATCAAAATGGTCAGCCAGAAAAAGCAAGTATCTTTGTAACTCTTGTAGACTCTAAAAAAAGACCTGGATTGAACACGACAGCTGTTAAAGCACGCGTTCGTGAACTGTTAAAAGTATACAAAGATGCTAACCCAGCTGTTAAAGATATCGACAGTGTTGGTGGTGGGCAGCGTCCGTTCAACGTCAACATTGTTGGTGACGATATGAAAGAAATCGAAAAGTACTCTGGACTTCTACTGGAAAAAATCAGACATCATCCTGCACTTCTTGACGTTGATACTTCAAGCCGTCCAGGTAAACCTGAATTCCAGGTTATACCAGATAGAAATAAAGCAGAACGCCTTGGTGTTTCAACTACTCTTATGGGTGCGGAACTAAGAACGATGGTTGAAGGAACAACCCCAGCAGTCTTCCGTGAACTAGGTGAAGAGTATAACATTCGTGTTCGTATGAAAGAAGATCAACGCGATTTGAGAGCTGACTACGATTCAATCTACGTTCCAAACATCAACAACTCACTTATTAGATTAAATGCAGTTGCAAAACCTTTTGATACAACGGGACCAGCAAATATCAACCGTCAGGACCGTGGACGTTACATTCAGATTTCAGCTGACGTAAATCCAGGCGGCCCGGGTATGGGTGGAGCAATCACTGACATTAATAGAATTCTGAAAGATGAAATTAAACTTCCATCAAACATGAAATATCAGTTCGTAGGACAGGCAGAAAATTTTCAGGAATTAATGGTTAACATGGTTGTAGCAGCAGGCCTTGGGATCATGTTCATCTACTTCGTACTCGCTTCATTATATGAATCGTTTGTTACACCGTTTACGATCATGCTCGTTCTTCCGCTTGCAATGTGTGGAGCTTTCTACGCATTAGCAATCACAGGCGCATCACTGGATTTATTCTCGATGATCGGTTGTATCATGCTTCTTGGGGTTGCTACGAAGAACTCTATTCTTCTTGTAGACTACGCTAACCAACAGGTTCAAGGTGGCATGACTTTAAATGAAGCGATCATCGCCTCAGGTAAAGCAAGACTACGTCCGATCCTAATGACATCGTTTGCTTTAATCGGAGGTATGTTACCTTTGGCGATCGGATTAAACGAAGCTTCAAAACAAAGAACATCAATGGGTATCGCAGTCATCGGGGGATTAATTTCTTCGACACTTCTGACGTTGGTAGTTATTCCTGCTTCTTACTCTTATATCGAAAGATTCAGAGTATGGTCTGGAAACTTAATGAAGCGCATTTTCATGACTCACGAAGATTAATTATTTCAAGGCCCTCTTCGGAGGGCTTTTTTTACATAATCTTTACACATTTCCACCACCCCATTTATTTTTAGTGTAACTTCCACGCATCTAAAGTAATTAAGTACTTTTCCTTGCTTTTCTATGGGGTGGCCTTCTGAATAGAAGGCCTTTTTTTAGAGAAATGATGAAATAATTTCACAATCCCACACCTATTTTTTGAGCATGTTATATTTCTTTCTACAGGAGATTTTATGAAAGTATTGATTGGTTTAAGTCTTGTTCTTTTGAGTTTCGGCGGCACTGTCATGGCCTCTGAATTTCAATCGCTATCAGGCGATGAAGCTTATCAGATCTATAAAACTCTTCCTGGCAAAGCCTGTCAGGAATATAGATTAGTTAATTATGTAGTGTTCACGAAATACCAAACAAAATCTTGTGAAGAAAATCAAACTGATGCTTCTAAATGGTCGTGTACGGTTCAATTCTCTGTGAAGAATGGTAAAACTTCTGAAGTCATCAGTGCTGATTGCTCAAGACAAATTTAATGCAAATTTTTTAAAGCGCTTTTTAATGTCTCATCTTCTTTGGCAAAACAAAAACGAATCATGCGTGTACCTTCATCTGACTTAATATAAAAAGCTGAAGTTGGAATTGTCGCGACTTTTTTATCAGTGATTAATTTTTTACAGTAATCAACATCCTTTTCACCAGCAGGCAGCATCGCCATGACGAAGTATGTACCTTTCGGCTCAATAATATTGAAGCCGCATTCCTTGAGCCCATTCACTAAAATATTTTTTTTCCTTAAGTAGTCTGCTTTAAACTCAACCAGATAATCATCCATTTTTACTAAGGCTTCTGCCATCGCCCATTGAAGAGGCTGAGCTACACAAAATGTAGAGAACTGGTGAACATTATGAATAGCTTTAATTAAATTTGCAGGACCAACTGCCCATCCAATTTTCCATCCAGTTAACCCAAACGTTTTTCCTGTTGATGAAATAGTAATTGTTCGGTCTTTTAAATCGCAGTACGTCGCAGTCGGTTTATGAGCAACACCGAAAGTTAGAAATTCATAAACTTCATCAGACAATAAGTAGAAATCATGCTTTTTTGCCAGCTCACCAATCACAGTGATTTCTTCAGCAGTAAAAACTTTTCCAGTTGGGTTGTGAGGATTATTTACAATTAAAAGTTTTGTTTTATTTGTAACAGCGGCCTTAAGTTCTTCTATATCGAAATGAAAGTCAGGTGCCTTCAAAGTGACAGGAACAACTTTTGCTCCCGTTAATTGAATTGAAGCTAAATAAGAATCGTAAAATGGCTCTAGCACAACAACTTCATCACCTGGATTTAAAAGCGCAAAACAAGTGCAGAAGATTGCTTCGGTCGCTCCATTAGTAACAACAACCTCACAGGTTGCATCGACTTTCATATTATAGAAACGCTCATAATTGTTTGCAATCGCCTGTCGAAGAGGAAGAATTCCCATCGAAGGAGCATATTGGTTTTTTGCTTCGTTTAATGCTTTCGCTGCTAAATCAATTACCCAACGAGGTCCGTCGAAGTCAGGAAACCCTTGAGATAGGTTAATTGCCTTATTTTCCATTGCCATTTTAGTCATGGTTGAAAATATGGATTCAGTGAATTGCTCGACAGTGTTGCTAAGTGGCTTCATAAAGGGGTCCTCTGTGTAGAATGAACTCTAATAAATAATTTACCCTTTTACAATTTTCAAAAGCTGTAAAAATACTCCTTTGAGGGTATTTTTTCATTCTACTGGCCAAAAAAAGAGGGATTTTATATATAGAACAAATAATCAACCAAGAGAAAGCCGTGTCATTCATTATCAGTGCCCAAGATTACGAAGAAATGAAAAAATTAGCGAGCTTAGTTCGCGTTATGAATAGCTTAGGACATAACCCTGCGACTAGCGGTAACTATTCATTAAGATCAAAAACTACACCAGAAATCGCACTTGTTTCTGAATCAGGAATCGATAAAAGCAAGTTCACTGAAGACAACTTTCTTCCGCTTTATATATCAAGCCGTGAAATGCACGAAGACTACAAACCATACGGAAGAAAATCTTCTGATGAGACTGATATCCATTTAACAATCTATCAAATTACAAAAGCAAATTGTGTACTTCACAGTCATATGCTCGATTCATTATTATTTTCAGATTTATTTCCTGGAAAACAATTCGCAACAATTAAAGACCTCGAACTTTTAAAAGGTTTCAAAGATGTTAAAACTCACGAACTGGAAATAAACATTCCTGTTTTTGACAACACTCAAGATATCAAATCTCTAGCAGAAACAATTAAGCCTTCAATCCTATCGCAGCCGACTAGTTATGGTCTTCTTCTTCGCGGCCACGGCGTGTATGTATGGGGTGAAAGTGTTGAAGAAGCTAAACGTCACCTGGAAGTTTTTGAATATATTTTTAAATACTACTTAAACTCAAATAGAAGATTCTAATCATGGCAAAGTTATTTATTCCTTCATCAAATGAAACAGTCACTGATTTTAATAAAATCCAGTCGATACTAAAAAGTCATGGCATCATGATCGACAAATGGGAAGCCAATACCAAACTTGCCGATGATGCTGATCAGGCGACAGTTCTAAAGGCCTACGAGCATGAATTAATGCCATTCATGACAAAATACGGATTTGAAACAGCTGACGTCATCAACGTCACGCCAAAAACTGAAAACTTAAAAGCTATCAGAGAAAAATTCATGAAAGAACACCGACACAGCGATGACGAGATTCGCTTCTTCGTTGATGGTGAAGGTATCTTCTGGTTCCACTTAGACAATAATGAAGTTCTGGCAGTGACATGTCAGGCAGGCGACTTTATGACTGTTCCGAAAAATTTCCGTCATTGGTTTGATCTTCACCCGAATTATTTCGTAAAAGCTATCCGCATTTTTTCAAACATTGAAGGATGGGTTCCTCATTATACTGATTCAGGTGTAGACCAAAAATATAACCCTTAAGAGAATCTCATGAAATATATTTTAACTGACGTTGAAGGAACGACAACTTCAATCAGCTTTGTTCACAATACACTTTTTCCTTTCGCCAAAGAAAGGCTGAAGGCTTATGTTGCTAAAAAATTAAATGATACTGAAGTTAAAAATATTCTCATGCAAACTAAAAAAACTGCCCTTGATGAAAATCATAAAACTCTGACTGATATTGAAGCAGCTGATTTGCTCATTCACTGGATTGATACTGACCGTAAACATCCTGCTCTTAAAGCGCTTCAAGGCATGATTTGGGAAGAGGGTTACAAATCAGGGGAAATCAAAGGTCATGTCTATGAAGACGTCCCAAAAGTTTTAGAAGCATGGAAAAAGCAAGGCTTGATTATGGGAGTCTATTCATCTGGTTCAGTGCAAGCGCAAAAATTAATTTTTGAATTTTCAACAGAAGGTAATTTGAAGTCTTTTTTTAAAGATAATTTTGATACAGAAATTGGAAATAAAAAAGAAGTTTCGTCTTATAAAAACATTGTTGAACAATTAAAAATTCCGGTGGAAGAAATTCTGTTTCTTTCAGATATTAAGGAAGAACTGGATGCTGCAAGAACTGTAGGAATGAAAACCATTCAATTAGTACGCCAACATAATGTTGTGACTGGAGATCATGCAACGGCAAAAGATTTCAGCGAAATTAAAATCTAAAAGCGCCACCAAAAATCAAGATTGAGAAGATAGCCTTGTTTTCCGATTTTAAATTCAGAAAAATCATTCGAAGACACACCGATCATCGTATGGAATTCTTTATCAATGATATAATATCCAACGACTCCTCCGATTTTTTTCTTGTTAACGTCGATTTTAGGCCCGAATAAAAGTCTGTTCCAGTTATTAAACAGGTAGCCGTATGAAAGGGTTAATTCTAGGTTCAAATTATTTAGGTACTCTTCAGAGTTATATAAATATTCATCCTGAGGTTTCTGAGTAAAGACTCTTAGTTTAATATAAGAATTAAAATTAGAATTCGATACCATATCAAGGTAGCCAGTGAACTGATAGGAGCCTTTGGTTTTCTCATTGTAATATTGAAACCCGTTTTCAACGGCTATTTCGTAATCATCATTGCTAAAAATTGTATTTTTAATAGAAACGTTGAATATCTTAAACATCGTTGAAATTAAATTTGTATTCACCTGCCAACGGTTGTTAATCCCATAGCCCAGAATTGAAGGCCCTGCTAACCACTCTTTCTTCATAAGATTTGAAGCTGTAAACCCCTGCGCTAGCCCAGTGTAAACTAGAGGCTTATATTTTGAAGCGGCTTTACGATTTTCTTTATAAATTAAATCAAAACGCGCAGGCATTTCATCATTTTTTGTTTTAGTAAGGTCAACTTTCTTCAAATAATTTTCAGGTCTGATTAATCCACTTTTATTGTGCGTTTGAACTGTTGCTGTAAAAAAATCCGGCTCGATATTCATCACTTGAACACGGGCATAACCAAGAATACTTTTACTGGCATGTGAATAAATTAAAAGAAGGTCACCCGGCTCCACTTCAATGCTAGGATCGAGCCTTTCAACTTTAATAACATCGTCATTTAAAATTTCTGTGATCACAAATTCTTTTTCGTAAGAAAAGACTGTGGGGCTCATAAACAAAAAAGATAATGCCAAAATGAATTTCATTAACTAAAATACCTCTAGAACGTTAAAAAGGAGATCCTTTATCAAAACTGGTGACATTTATACTGAAAAACTTACCATAACTGCGTCTCATATTCAAAAATTTGCTGAATTTTCAGGTGACTTTAATCCTGTTCACTTCGATGATGAAGCCGCTCGCGTTCAGGGATTTAAGGGAAGAATTGCTCATGGAATGGTGGCAGCGTCTCACTTCTCAAAAATATTTGCCAATGAATTTCCAGGTGCAGGAACAATATATCTAAACCAAACTTTCACATTTTTAGCGCCTGTGTATGTCGATGATATTTTGACTTACAAACTGGAAGTTGTTTCTCAAAAAGAAGACAAGCCAATCTTCAATGTTAACACTGAAGCTTTCGGCGAAGATGGAAAATTAAAAATTTCAGGTATTGCCATTATCAGGGCAAGAATCCAGGCTTACCAGGAATAGAATTTTTTCCAGCATTATGAAAAGTGCCACATTAATAGGATACTCCTGCTCTAAAAAAGCAGGGTCAAGATTAGAAAGTCTGCTTTTCGAATCATCGATAAACATGACTTCATCATCGACCAGCGTTGAACTTATTAGCTGATTATACTTTCCTTCATGAGCTTCTTTCAAAGTCGTGCAGACTGAATAGTTAATATTATTATTTTTATCGTGCCTTCCGGCCACACCAAAGGTTCTACATACCAGCGGCCTGAATTGATATTCAGAGCACTGCCCTTTACCGGTGTTAAAATCTGAAATCTCCATGAACATGCAATGATCTGCCGAAAATTCTCCGCACTTTTCATAAAT
Organism: Bacteriovorax sp.; assembly: GCA_014376445.1. Taxonomy (GTDB): domain Bacteria; phylum Bdellovibrionota; class Bacteriovoracia; order Bacteriovoracales; family Bacteriovoracaceae; genus Bacteriovorax. The sequence continues at coordinate 31,469 of JACMRM010000182.1, forward strand.
GCTCAGCGCTTCTCCTCTTTCAAGCATATCGAGCACCATAGGAAGAAGCTCAATCGGTGCACAATAAATATCGGATTTGAAACAGCACTTCCCACATCCTGATGGACATGGAAGTTCCACTTTTTTCTGAAAAGCAGAAAACTGCTCAAATACATTATTGAGTTCTACTAAAATCCTGGAGCCCAGAATTTTATGGCGTATTAGGTTTGAAGAGCTCGTAAACATAAATACTAAACATCCCAATGACCTGTGAAAGCATCAGAGAAATAAGTATCATGATAATAAGCGATGGACTAGAGCGAACTTTTGACAAGCGCTCTCTTTCTAAAACATCAACTTTGTTTCTTGCATAAGTCTTCTGTAAACCAATACGCGCCAAACTGTCGTTGAATGAAGCAAACATTTTATATTCAAAATCGTGGTTCACGTTCATTTTTTCGAGTTCGTACTGCATAGGAACGAGACCCGTTTTCTGGTTCTCATAAGTCTTTAAGTAAGTCTGATAAGTCACAAGCTCCTGCTGAAGATCTTTATTTTGCTCTTCAAGAAGTTTCACTTGTGAAGTTTCATTGAACTTGCTCAGAACACCAAGGTCTTTGGCTCCGCCAGTACTTTTGATTTTCTCTTTCATTGATGCAATTCTGCTTTCATTATTAGAAATCGAAATTTTTGTATCATTTATATTCTTTTTTAATTCGCTGATATATTTTGAACTATCACCTTTTTCTGTATCAACTGAAAGGATCTGATTTTTCTGCAGTTTTTTTACTGTAGAGTTTTCAATTCTATCTAGACGCCCTTTAACACTGTCGATTTCCACCTGAATGTAGCTTTCGGCCCTGTTCAAATCTTCTAGCTCTCTATCAATGATATTTTTCTGAGCTTCTTCAAGCGCCTCATTCACAACTAAAACAGAAAGTTCGCGGTTGTAACTTTTTACGCTTATAATGAGCACGCCGCCTTTTGCTGAACTGAAAGTAATCATGCCGGATAAAATGTTTGCTACATCATGCGGATACTCTGTGTCGGCCGGATCGCTATGAATTTTTTTGAAAAAACTATTCAATGCCTGATTTTTTTGATCTTTTTGCAGCTGAAGCAAGCGATTTGCCAACCCTAGATAGTATTCATGCGTATCAAGAATTGTTTCTGCGCGTTCAACAACGTCATCACCTTTGCTGTCGAGAGTAGATTCATTGGCAGCACCTGCAACTGAACTTAGAACCAACTGTAGTTGACTGTTTCGAACGTCTTTAATGATAAGTTTACCCGTTCCCGGGTACATTGGAAAATATTTGTGCTTCACAAGTGCCGCGAGCGTAAACACCAGAGCGAGAAGCAATAAGTACTTCCATCGCTTGGTAAAAATCTGCAAAACTTGATGTAACGTAATTTCTTCGTTTGAATTCATATTTTTCCTGTATTTAATATCTTATCGTCTAATCATAAAATCACTAAAGATAGATATTTATATATTTAAAAATATTTCTGCTATTATTAATTAAACCCATTTTCACGAGTTTTGAGAGGAGAAATATAAAGATGAGACGCCTTATTATCTGTCTTTTTACGTACAGTATTTTAGTCAATCAAGCCTTTCCGGCGACCATGACTGAAACTGGTAAGGTTACTAAATATAATCTGAGCTCACCATCTGAATTTGTTTTTGAATCTTATCCAAACCAGGACCTGATTCCTATTCGTCTTTTGGGTGCAGTAAAAAATGCAGGCCTCTATCATGTTCCGGCCAACATGAAACTCACGACACTTCTTTCGCTTGCAGGCGGAACTAATAATGAAGCTGACCTCGAGAATATTCTTGTTGGTAATGACCAGCAAGATGTTATCTCGTCTAAAGGTGAAGCGAAAAAAAGTTTAAATATTAATCTTGAAGAAGTTTTAAAAGAAGGCGCTAAGACAGACTACACATTAAACTCAAACGACATCGTTCTAATTAAAAACAAAAGTCCGCTTGTCAGCAATGACACGTTCAGAATTATTTCAATCGTATCTGTTCTTTTAACAGCTGCACTAAGTGCAGTTATCATCAGAGACAGATTACACCGTGATTGAGCCTAAACTCTCAATCCAGAGAATTATCGATACTTGCTGTATCATACTGATCATTTTGATCTTCGTATGTAAGTTATCTTTTAAGTGGATGCAAATTGTCCCTTCTTCTGCACCACCATTTATTTTTCAATACGGACTTCACCCATTCATCAATTTTGGAATCCAATTTGTCATCTCACTCATTCTTATCTACTACTGGTTGAAAACTAAAAGCCTCTATCCGCTCTCAAAAATTTATCAAATTTTTGTCTATACATTACTTGCGACTTTATCCATACAGACTTTTTTTCAAATCACTCTCGTAAATGTTACTCAATCAGTAATCATTCAGCTTGCAGGTCTCGGAATGGCCGTCATGCTCATTCTCATTTACGGTATAATAATTCCTTCTATTTTTCCGCTGCAAAAAATGATTTACTGGGTGAATAAAGTCAGTACAACGATTGTTATCCTCAGCTTTTTAGCATTACCCGTTCTCTGGCCTTACATGTTTAAAGGCGGACGATACATTGGATTTTTCAAGCACATTCCACACATGGTGACAGCATCAACAGCTTCATTCATTTTTTTCTTCCCGAAAATTTTTCAGGAAAAGCCCTGGACACTAAAAAATAATACTTTATTAAAAATTATCGGACTCTTTATCATCGCCCTCAGCGTTTTACTGACTTCAACAAAAGCTGCTTTCGGAACAATGGTTGTTGCAGGTTTCGTTGGAATTTTAATTTACGGATCTAAAAAAAGGAAAATAAGACTTTTCAAATTCACTTTCCTTGCGTGCCTGCTCGTTTCTGTTTTACTCGTAGGTGCTCCCGTTTCAAAATTCATGTACGAGGTCACAACAGGGAAAACCGGATTTGGTATGCGTAAGGCACAAGATGGTGTGGCGACGAGAATGGATGAGGTGTTTCGCGGATGGGAAATATTTGAGCAAAGCCCGTGGTTCGGATCAGGATTACTCTATAAATTTTTCAGCGGATCAAAAGAAGGGATCGAAGTTGAGAGTTACAACTCTTTCAAAGACCCACACAATATGTTCGTCTCGTGCGGCGTAATAGGCGGCTATCCGCTCATGATTCTCTCGATCCTGGGCTACCTGCTCATGATCCTGGCCGTAATGAAAGGGCTTAAGGAAACTGACCCCTATCGGCAAACGATGGGACTATTTCTCCTCGCCCATTTGCCGGTATTCGTCATTTATCATGCTAGTTTTTCGCTGGGCGGAGTAAGTGACAGATTATACTGGCTAGTTTACGGCTACTTAGGACAAGAATGGTATTCTCTAGGTAAAAATCCCGAAAAAATTACACAGGCCATTGGCAATTCTCAATAAAAAATATAATAAGACCCATCCAATTTTAAATCAAATAAGTGAGGGTTTTATGATCTGGAACAAAATTAGCAAGCTCGACATGATTATCTTATTCCTAGTAGTCCTAGTAATCGCAGTTGGTGTAAGCCCACAATTATAATTTAAAAATTCTTCCTAGATGATCTTTTTAATACGAAGGTACTCTTCGAAGACGATTAAAAAAGCTTCGATATCGGCGGGGTAAATCTCGCCGATGTTAGAAAGTCTAAACGTGTTAATACTCCCTACCTTTCCCGGATAAATTGTAAAGCCTCTCTCAATCAAATAATCGTGCATTTCATTAAAAGAATAATTCAGACTCTTCGGATCTAAGATCGCCGTTAAAAGTTTTGCATGATATTTTTCTTCAACGAGAAATTCAAATCCTAATTCCTTCACTCGCTTCTTCATAATTTCATACATTGATGAATAACGTTTAAAACGATTTTCTGCACCTTCATCGAAGTACTCAGTGACTGCTTGTCTTAAAGCATACAGTGTTTGAACAGGAGGTGTGAAAAGAAATTGTTTGTTCTTATTTAAGTATTCGTAGTTCGCAAGCAAGTTGAAATAAAAATTCCTTTTAATCGGCGCTGTCATTTTTAAATTCACGAGACGAGCAATAACGAAACTGATTCCCGCAATCCCTTGAATACATTTATTTGAAGATGAAACTAAATAATCAACTTGATCCCGTTCAACATTAATATCCATTCCTGCAAATGATGACATAGCATCGACGATATTTTCCAGATTGTACTTATGAGACATATGACAAATTTCTTTTAATGGATTTAAAATCCCGACAGTTGTTTCGTGGTGAATGAAAGCAACATGAGAAAGTACTGTTTTGTGAACTTGAATCAATTTTTCCAGTGCATCCAGATCAACTGGAAGTCCCGCTGAAATATTCATATCAACATGCTTAATTCCGTAAGCATCACAGATCGCCTGCATACGCTCGCCGTAAGCTCCGTTGTTAATGATTAAAACTTTTTTATCCATCGGTACAACTGAAGTTAAACAAGCTTCAACTCCACCCGTTCCCGAAGAAGTAATCATGACACAGGTATGGTTTTTTTCACCATGAGCGATTTTAATCAGGTCGTCACGAACAGACAGAGTCAGCTCACCAAATTCTAATTCTCTAGGGCAAATATCCGGAACAACCATTGCATTTTTTACTGTATCGGTTGTTGTGGCCGGCCCTGGATTTAAAAGAACATTGCGTTTTACTGTTTTCATATTGACCCATAGTTAAAAAGGAACTTTTGCATCGTGTCCATTACGAAGTTACCGTCACAATGATTATAAATTGTTCTATAAATGACCAGTAAGTTTTACTGGAGGTATTCATGCGGCCGCTTATTTTATCTCTATTATTTCTTAATTTAAATACCAAAGCCTTTGCGTGTGAACAAGGTGAAATTTCTTATACATAAAATAAAGTCTGCGTTTCAACGAAATGGATTACAGGTCCTTCAGTAAAAAAATTCCCACAGATGGAGATCTACTGAGGTCATCGATATTTCTTCGACAGTTTAATGGAGTTACCTGGCAAAAAA
>JACMRM010000024.1 GCA_014376445.1 Bacteriovorax sp.
ATCATCAGAAACAGCAACATCGGTACAGGTAAACTGAACCGTTATGTTCACCAGTTGTTAGAGACGAACCCGGTAGCAATTAAAAAAGCTGGTAAGAGATTAAAAGTGAAGTACGCTTCGATGTTAAAATCGAACCCTCCAACATTCTTATTCTTCGCCAACCTTTCGACAGACATTCCTGATAACTACAAAAATTATCTGAAGAATGGTCTGAGAAAAGAATTTACCCTGGACAACACTCCAATTCACATCATTTTTAGAACAGGTGAGGATTTGACGAAGCGTTTCGGGAAAAAGATGAAAGAGATTACTTGATTCAATTTTAAAAGGGCCTGTTTAATACAGGCCTTTTTTTTATCTGCTCTAAAACTAAAAATAATGCGTAATTTTATTTTTCTGCATTATACTTATTGTATGAAAAATATTTTATCCTTATCAGCATTGATATTCTTAATCCTCACTTCATCTGCGGTTTTTGCTCTCGTTGATGACAAAAAAGACTACACACTCGACTTAAAAACTTCGACACTGGTACCAAAGTTCATTGGGAAAGTGAAGATTATTCGTGGTAAAGTCCTGGTCGGGGAAAATGAGCTGGCAAAAGGCGATAAGATTTATCCAAAGAATGTCATTGTGACGTCTGATAAAAGTTTTGTGGTGATTGACCTGGTTGATGAGACTGTTTTATCACTCGGGCCTTTAAGCGAATTTACGATGGAAAATTGGGGCTTTAGAAATAAATCAGACCGCGAAGGCACCTTATCGCTGATTAAAGGAAAGATGCGCGTTGAAATAAAAATGAAGACCAAAGAAGAAGATCAGTTGAAAATTAAAAGTCCGCTGGTAGCGATGGGGATCAGAGGGACAGAAGTTCTGCTGAATAACAGTCAGGTGAAAGGGAAATGGCTCACTCAAGTGGCACTTATAGAAGGGAAAGTTGTACTGATAAATAAAGCGTCTGAAAAAAATATCCCGATGACAAAAGATGATTATATCGAAGTTACTGAAGGAGCAGACGTTGCCGAACTGGTCAGAAAGCTAAATGAAGGTGAAATAAAAAAATATAATACAGTTATTGCTCCCGGAGAAAAACATCTGATGGATTATCCACCGATGGCCATAAATGAAGTTGTAGATACAAAAGAAGCAGGAACTGATGGAGGAGCGCTCGTTAAGCATCAGGCAGTCGAGCAGACAACTTTCAGCAATCCAAAAGAAAGCGGAAACTGGAAAGATAATCTTAATAAGCTTAATGAATTAAGAAAAAAGAGATAGCGACTTTTTACCAGTTAAAAATATAACTGACCATCGAGCTGTAGACGTTACCGCCGAGGTCTTCAAATCCGTATCCACCTTTATTGAGAGGTGCATACTTCTGGGTATTTTTATCGTGGAATGCAACGGAATGAAAGAGAAATTCAAGTCCGATATAGGACTCCTTAATCTCAATGGGAAATTCTAATCCAAAGCCAAAAGCAGCTCCAAGACCACCACCTGAATCTTTTGGAAGTTCAGTTTGATCTTTATATTTATTGGTCGTGTACCAGTATTCCAGACGTGAAACGAAATAAGGATTTGAGTAGGTGATGGCCGTTCCAAGGTTTGCTGTATCAATATAATAACGGTAGCTCAAAAAAATTCTAAGCATACTGACATCCACGAAACCCGGGGCACATCCGGTAGGGCATTCAGTAGATCTCTCCGGAAAACCAAGGACAGCATCCTTTAAAAACATCGAGTGCTTTGAAAATTCAAATCCAAGTCCAAGAGCTGACTGGAAGTCTTTAAAAAATGTAAATGATAGGCCGTATGTGGGTGGCTGGTTTTCGTAAGCTAAGCCTCTGTTGCCGTCGAAAGTTGTAAGTCCAAGCGAAAGATTGAAAGAAAAGAATCTTCCGTACCTATAAAAGCGTTCATCTTCTACCAGCTTCGCATCTTCAACATCTTCATTGAAGTCATTGAAGATATCTCCACCGACATTTAGATCATCATCGTCAGCAGAAAAAATATCGTTGGAAGCTTCCTGAGCACGGACATGTCCGGAAAATATTGTAAAGACTACGAATATTGAAACGATTAAGATTTTTTTCATAGGTAAAAGTGAACTCCGAGAACCACAAAATGGCTTCCGATCGTTTCAAAAACAAAATCTTTTTTCTTATTGGCCGACAAACCGAATTCAAAACTAAATCCTAGAGAGTTCAATCCAGTAAAATGGAATTCACTTCCTAAACTTAAATCAAATTGAAAACCAGAATATGTTTTTGAATCAATTTTAGTTGAAAGAATTGCACCCATACCTGCGAGATAAAAATTCAACTGAGGCTCGTCAAAAATATTGCGATACACTTTTAAACCAACACCGAAACCACCGTCTTTGTCGGCCGTCGATAAACCAAGAAGTCCACCGTAAGCAAATGATTTTGACTTCTGAACTTTAAAAGACAAGGCCGGAAAATCGTTTTTTAGCTCATTGGACATCCCGATGCCAAGACGATCTGTTTTTTCTAACGCATGAGACCCGAAAGACAGTGAAAGCAAGCATAATGCTACAAGTGCTCTCGCCGAGAGGAGCTTTTTCAACTTTTGCATAGGTTAAATCCTTTTACCCTAAATTTCATCTTCGCGCGCCGTGTTTTCTGCGCTTTTTTTATATATATTTATTCTAACTAAGCTCTCTATTTTTGACAACTTAACAAAGGCTTTTTACAATGACTTTGTTTAAAAAATAATACAACTTCAAACCGAGGCTACTAATGAATAGTACAACGACTACTTCCAATAACCGCAATATCAACGAAATCACTTCTGACAGCACTCAAAGCTTTATCGCTCAAAACAAAATCGCGGTCTTTACAGTTATCGGACTAATTGTGGCGGCCATTGTTGGTTTTGGTCTTTTCAAGCAATTCGGTGAAAAGTCTCAGGCAGCTTACAATACAAAAATCTACACTTTTGAAACGACAGTTTTAAAAGACTACCTGGCTAAACCAGCAGACGCTGTTGCTGCCAAAACTTTAGAAAATGGAATCCAGAACCTTCACCTTGAAATGGGGAATTATGTAGGTCTTCTTCCGGTTGTAATCAAAGCAAGTGATGCTCTGGTCGCAAACTCTCACTTTGCGGAAGCTCGCTCGATACTTATGGTCGGTGGAAAAGTTTCAAATGATGATTACTCTGATTATTTTATCGAAAGCCGTCAGGCCGTAGTTTACGAAGATATGGGCGAAGATAAACTGGCAATCGATACGCTTGAAAAAATGACTTCGAAATCTGTAAAAGTTTTTGAAGGCAAAACCTATCTTGATCTTGGACGCCTTTATTTAAAAACAGGCAACAAAGAAAAAGCAAAAGCTAATTTCAAGTACGTTATTGAAAAAGCAAAAGACGAATCGGAATTCGTAAAAATTGCTAACTTGTATCTTGCTACTCTTTAATTGATATTTCTCACTAGGTAATTGAATGAAAAAATATAGTTTCGCGATCGTAGCCGTTTTTACAATGGCCCTTACTTCTTGTGCAAACATGAGTCAGTACAAACCGACAAGTGTACAGGATCCAAAGCCGAGACTTACTGCTTCCTGGATTAAAGATCTTGATCCAAAATATGACAGTGGAAATCTACCTATCGCCCTTCAATCACCACTGATTAACGAAGGAATTGTCTACGCTGGACACAACTCAGGCTTCATGCAGGCCTATGAACTAGAAAATGGAAGAATGATCTGGAGTGAATACGACGGATCAACTTATCATGCCGGTGCAGTCGTTTATAAAGACCAAGTTGTTTATGGAACTGTCCAGGGAAGAGTGATTTCCCGCCACGGAATTCTTGGAACAATTAAGTATTCAGTTGATCTTGGCGCCTCTGTTGAAACACGTGGAGTGGTTTATAATGGAAGAATTTTTTTTCAGCTACGAAATCACCAGGTCTTCTGTCTAGATGTTGAAACTGGAAAAATTATCTGGGCCTATAAAAGATCTGTTTCTTACTTAACAACGATTCAAAGAACAGCACAGCCGGTAGTCTATAAAGATAAAGTTCTGGTTGGTTTTGCTGACGGAACATTCGCTGCTCTTTCGATTGATGAAGGCGTTCTTCTTTATGAAACAAAACTCTCAACAGCTTCAAAGTTTGTCGACGTAGACAATCCGGCCTTTATCTATGATGACCGTGTTTATATATCGCCAGTAGGAAGCAACTTAAGTCTTCTAGATCCTAATACTGGAAAAGTTTTAAGAACGTCGGACTTTGCGGTGACACGCGCGCCGATTCTTCGCGACAATCAATTAATTTTCGGAACTCCTAATGGAGAGCTGATCTTAACTGATAAAAATCTGAACGTACTCAGTACAGTGAAAATCTCGAAAGGGATGATTACTTCAATGGTGCCTTATAAAACTTATTACGCAGTTTCGACAACGAACGGTGAAATCAAGCTGGTGGATCAAAAGTCATTAATCGTCTTGGAAACTTATAAGTTAGGTCACGCTTATTCAGCAGTGTTTGGAGAAATGCAGACGACTGGTGATAATCTCGCGGTTTTATCCAGCCGTAATCGTCTGTTCTTATTTAAGTAGTTGGTCGTGGGCCAGACCGAACTCTAATACATAATTCAACTTTTTTACTCGGTCTATTTAGATGTCTTGATGTGGTCGAAGTATTCTTTCGCCCATTCAACACTAAGTCTGCTCATCACTTCATTCGCATACGGAGCTAGTGCTTCTTTCGACTTCGACCCAACTGAGGCAATCGATCTCATTGGTGTGGCCTGAATTTTATCTAGTGATGTTACCAGTGCAATATTTGAAAAAATGGTTGTCTTAAGAAGCGTGTTCATGTTCGCAGTCGCAGGTTTAAAATCACTGTTTTTAATATGAGTAATTAGATTTTCGTAGATGTAGTAGTTATCGCTCACACCGAATTCACAAAGCTCTCTGATCTCTGAGTAGGTTTTTGATAAATGAATATCAAGTGCCTTATGAACTATCTCATCCATTTTAGCATCGTTAGATGCGACTTTTTCAGAGCGGAAAATATCAATAACTTTTGGAGTGATTGAATCTTTTGAAAGAGGCAGTGAAAGCTCAGGTCTGCTTGCAACGTAATCAGGTTCATTGAATCTTTTAGTATCGTAAGAAAATTTCTTCCCATCTCTTTGAGCTACATTTGAGAAAGCACCGGCAGGTTTTCTGCTTTTATGTTCAAGCACACCTGTATGGAAATGTGGACAGATATTTACACTTGGGACCTCAAACTCCTGAGCGTATTTTTTCATGCTTTCATATTGTCCAAACAGGGTTAAGAAATAAAGTTTTTTATTTGAAAGTGTGGTTTCTTCACTTGAAATTTTCTCTACTGATGTTCCAGTAGAATCTGCACTCGCAGGTGACCTAACCGATTTGGTCTTAAACTGAAAGCCCTGTGTATCTATTTGTGGAACTGTATATTTTCCGATGGACTGTTTCGGAGAGTAACGTGACATCTTCTCATGGTAACTTTCAGGTCCTGCACATGATGATAGTGCTGCTGTTAAAGTCAGAGTCATTAATACGCATGTATTTTTTTTCATAAGACGCCTCTCCATGGGCCTTCCTACTCCAGGTATCCGGAGTGCAAGATGAAAACTTGTCGGCGTATTTTGAAAAAAATTTACGTCAGAAGAGAGAGATTCTTCCTCCTGACGAGAGTGTGAACAATTTTATGGAATTACATATTTAAGACGTAGGCAAAAACTAACGGGGCAACGATTGTAGCATCAGATTCAATGATAAATTTCGGAGTTGATTTATCAAGTTTCCCCCAAGTGATTTTTTCATTGGGAACGGCGCCAGAGTATCCTCCGTAACTTGTTGTAGAGTCAGAAATCTGGCAGAAATAACCCCATAGTGGAGTATCTCTCTCAAGATCCTGCTCAAGCATTGGAACAACACAAATCGGGAAATCGCCGGCAATACCACCGCCGATCTGGAAGAATCCCATTGATGATGTTTTTGTTACTTCAGTATACCAGTCTGCAAGTCTCATCATAGTCTGGATGCCAGAATTCATTGTATGAACATTTTTTAGACGTCCGGAGATCACAGCAGCTGCGTACATATTTCCATTTGTTGAATCTTCCCAGCCAGGAGTATAAATCGGAAGATTTTTTTCCATGGCAGCGATCATCCACGAATTTTTTGGGTCAATTTGATATTCATCTTTTAAAGCACCACTTCTTAAAACTTCCCAGAAGTAATAATGAGGAGGATGTGATTCATTTTTCGCATCTGCTTTCTGCCATTCTTTATTGATAAGAGCTTCGATCTTTCTCATCGCTTCGTGCTCCGGGATACAAGTGTCTGTTACACGATTTAAACCTTTTTCCAAAAGGGCCATCTCGTCGTCAGCAGTTAATGCTCTCCAGTCTGGAATACGGTGGTAGTGGTCGTGAGCTACAAGGTTGTAGATATCTTCTTCAAGGTTTGCACCTGTACAGCAGATAGCGTGAACTTTATCTTGTCTGATCATTTCGGCAAATGAAATTCCAAGCTCAGCTGTCGACATTGCTCCTGCCATCGTTACGAACATTTTCCCGCCGTTTGCCAGGTGAGTTTCCCATCCTTTAGCAGCGTCAACCAATGAAGCTGAGTTAAAGTGAAGGTAGTTCTTCGTAATAAATTCTGATATTGGTCCGCGTTTCATAAATTCCCCTAACAATTTGTGTGCGGATATACAGTACGAAATCCGCTTTTAATGTTTTCAAAAAATAAAAATGCTCCATGAAGCATTTTTTCCGCCCACACTACTTTAAGTAAGTATAAGATTTCAAGCAGCTCTCGTAAAAATCAACTAAACGAACACCTTCGCGTGGATTGATTTTTCCACTTTGAATTTGTCTATCGATATTCTTTTTCATTGTGTAGGCCATCGCTTCCGGATTGTACTGCATAGCTGCCAGTACAGATTCTGAAGATGATCCTTTGATGACTTCTTCAATGTAGAAGTCTGTTGGATCTTCATCGTCACAGAAAACGTGAACTTCGTTTAAGCGTCCAAATAAGTTGTGAAGGTCACCCATAACGTCCTGGTATGCGCCCGTTAAAAACAATCCGATATTATATTCTTCATCCGGACGAAGTTCGTGAAGAGGAAGAAGAGATCTCGTCTCATTGATGTCGATAAACTTATTGATCTTTCCGTCAGAGTCACAAGTGATGTCTACCAGTGTTCCTAAAACTTCCGGTTTTTCATTCAGGCGTGTGATCGGAACGATTGGCAGAAGCTGTCCAATGGCCCATAGATCCGGAGCAGATTGAAAGATGGAGAAGTTGCAAAGGTACTGGGGAGCAATCCCCTGATCGATGTCGTAAAGGTTTTCAGGAATAAATTCCATTGTTGGAAGTAATGCTGAAATCTTTTTTGTAATTTTCCAGAAAAGAGTTTCGATACGTGCACGTTCTTCAAGCTTTAAAATTCCCAGACGGAAAGCATTTTGTGTTTCACGTTTAAAATCCAGAGCATCGTTATAAACTTCCTGAGCATTTTCTTCTTTGATAGTTTCCAGAAGATCTCTCATATTTCCAACAAGAGTATGATCACCTTCAACTTTTTCTGTGTTAAAATCAGTGAATGATGTTTCAATTTTATCAACAACATTTGTGATCACGCATGAGTGCCGTGCTGTAATCGCTCGTCCTGACTCGGAGACGATATTCGGATGCGGTACTTTTTCAGCATCACAGATCTCTTTTAAAATATAAACAATATCAGAAGCGTAGTCTGCCAGCTTGTAGTTCATTGATGAATCACTTGTTGATTGCGAGCCATCATAATCAACACCCAGGCCACCACCTACATCGAAGTATTCAAGTGGAGCACCGATCTGAACTAGTTTCGCGAAAATTCTTCCACCCTCGCGGATAACTTCTTTGACAGTTCTGATGTCAGTGACCTGAGATCCGATATGGAAGTGCAACAGCTTAAGTGAGTTGATAAAGCCTTCGTCTTTTAAAATTTGCACAGCAGTTAAGATTTCGGCAATTGTTAAACCAAACTTTGCTTTTTCTCCACCAGAGTCTGCCCATTTTCCGGAGCCTTTCACAACCATCTTTGCACGAAGACCAATGATAGGCTCAACGTTCATTTCACGTGAAAGTTTCAGGAGCGTGTATAGCTCAGAAAATTTTTCAATAACGACGATTGCCTTTCTTCCCAGTTTATTTCCAAGAAGCGCCAGACGAAGATATTCTTCGTCTTTGTATCCATTTAAAATTGTCAGTGCATTTAAATTTTCATTGTAAGCAAGAACTGAAAGAAGTTCTGGTTTTGATCCTGCCTCTAATCCGAAATCGTAGGGAGCGCCGGCATCGACGATCTCTTCAACAACTTCTCTCATCTGGTTTACCTTAATCGGGTAAACGCCTTTGTACTGGCCCTGGTAACCAGCTTCACGAATGACATCGCGAAAAGTTTCGTTAATGACTTTTACGTGTGATCTTAAAATATCGTGGAAACGAACGACGATTGGAAGTGGAATATTCTGAGCTTTCATTTCTTCCAATACTTCTGAAATATCTATGCGTGGACCATTTTTCTCACGATGAGGAAGAACACAAAGGTGCCCTTGATCGTTGATATCGAAGTATCCATCACCCCAGCGACTGATGTGATACACATCGTCTGCTTCTTCTTTTGTCCAGGGAATGGGCGCGTTTTTTTTATCGTTTTCCATGTTCATGTCACCTCATAGGCCCGAAATTTTGTAAGGCCAAAATGTAACGTATAAAAGCAAATTGCACAAACGGAAATTTGCTAAATTTTGAGTTTGACGACCACTGGATAATGGTCAGATGGAAGAGCGTATCGCTGGAAAGAATCCTGTGGGTATGGAAGGATGACTCCGTGTGGGTCGCGGTAGTGGTAAATGCCCGATTCTTCTTTTTTCACCACAGAATGCAGCTCCGGCGGAAGCATAATGTAGTCCAGCTGGGAAGCCTCTCGGATAAAATCGCGGTTGAAATGGAAGTAAGAAAATCTCCTCTCTGGAACTTCACTTATGACTTCAAGCACATCTTCCAGGTCTGTTTCTTCGTAGAGGGCCTTAAATTCGGGGTCGACAGAATTTCTTTGGGCCTGGCCATTAAAATCTCCGGCGACGATGACAGGAACTCCGGGGTAATCTTTTCTGCGTTCATTGTAAATTTTTACAAGTTTTTTCAGTTCGGCCGCTCTTCTGAGTACTCCGTTATAGTCGATTCCTTCTTTATCTAATTTGGATTTTAAGTGAACAAGAAGAAGAATCATTTCAATTTTTCCGTCCTGTGACAGACGTAGCTCAGAAACATCTCTTGAAAAACGATGGCCTTTTAATTTTTTTCCGGTGTTTTGTGATTCTGCTATTTCGTGAGGGTAATTGAATTCCAGTGCCGTTTCTTTATGGCCTACAATTTGATGAAATTGAGCGAGGCGCTTATTGATCAGATAACCGATTTCAATTCCCCTGTCTGAGTTTCCTTTGATAAGTGCAGTAAAATAAGTGTCACTCAAATAGCGGGAGTTGAAAAGATCCAGGCTGTGAATGCCGCCGACTTCAACCAGCATGACAATATCAGCATCAATTTCTTTTAGTGTTCTTGCAATCCATTCAACTTTGTCTGTTGGCTTTTTATAGCCTTCACCGGGACCGGTATGCAAAAGAAATAAATTCTCAACGTTGAAAAGGCACAGTTTCAATTACAGCTCCAGCCAAAGAGCATTGGTTTATAGGACTTTGATGTTTTGTCCCAGATATCTTTACAGGTGTAGCCCTGATAAAAAGTAGGCGATGGTGCTTCTCTCATGAAAACATCGACCTGTTCTTTTAAACAGACTGCTTCTTTAACGGTTTCTTTAATGACTTCAACTTTTGAAACCTTAATCAAGCCTTCTTTGCTGATTCGAAGGCCGTAATATTTTCCATTATCTTCTCGCAGATAATAGAAGTAACCGTTCTCGCTAAAAGTTGGAGTGTCGCCGCGTGGAACAGTCATCGTAAAAATCTTTTTATTTGAATCAACACCGACGGCCTTGGAAAAATAAAGTGTGGACAGCTCTTTAAGCTCAGAGCTCAGCAGGTTTTTTCTAAAAACCTCACTGATGTAAAATTTCGAAGCTTCATTTTTATGCTGTTTGCAGGGAGAGTCCCACATTATGATCCGTGGAAGAACACCGGCCTCTTCTGCTGCCCAGTTGGCAATAGGAACACCGTTGCTATTCTGCAAAATTTTATTGAAGTCAGATTCAGATATTTTATTTTTGCCGAATTTTTCCAGTTCATCCAGCCACTGCTGCCTGACGATACCGGTTGCTTTCTGGCAGTAGGCATTTTCGGGGCAGCCCGGGGATTCTATTTTTGAGTATTCAAGAGCGGCATTTGAAGCTACAGTCGTCGCAAAATAAAAAGCAAATGAAATGAATAATTTAAGCATGAGTCATCCTAAAACTGATATTTAAATTTAACCTCATTTTCGATGGAATTCCTAAACTTATTTCGGCCTTCCACCCAATTAATTTGTGACTTCCAGCCTTTCAATTTAGTGTAGAGCCCAAAGGTTGAGCGATCGAGGAGGAGAAACTCTTGTCTCGGTGATTTTCTACCTTTAAAGTTCAAGTCTTTGATAAAATCCTTGAATAGGTGAAAAGGATTTACTTCAGCGATGGTATGAATACCATCAACAGTGTAGGGTATGTAAAGATCATGGATCATGTTAAAATGTCGTATGATTAGCTCATCTTCATCGTCTTCTTTGAACAATTGAAGTTTTTTTGAGATGGTGGAGTAAATATCTACGCGCTTTTCTTCCAGCGACATCAAAAGTCCTGCATAGTCGACGACGAAGTCGCGATCGAACTCTCTGGTTGAACCGAAGTCCAGCATAATTATTTTATTGTGCCCAAAAAGATAATTTCCATACTGTGGATCTGTATGCAGTCTATTGAGTTCAAAAAACGAAAATAAATAACTTTCATAAAGTGAAGTCCCCAAAAAATTTTTCTGTTCGTCTGTGTATTGGAGAGTTTCCTCATAAGAGTCACCTTCAACCCATTCCATAGTAAGAATCTGCTCCGTGCAAAATTCAGGATGGACTGCCGGTATGTGAATCATGGGAAATAAATCTTTATACGTATCTTTGAAAAACTGTATCTGCTCCATCTCGTGAAGATAGCTACATTCTTCCAGGAGAGATGTTTTAAGTTCTGCAATCACACCGTCAATATTCGGTTTGTTCGGATAAAGAAGATGGACAAGACGGTCAATTTTATGCAGGTTTTGAAAATCATACTTGATAGCATCAACGATTTTTGGGTACTGGATTTTTACGGCCACAATTTCACCAGTATGCAGTTTTGCTTTGTGGACCTGGCCGATGCTTGCTGCGGCCACTGGTTTAATATCAAACTCCAGAAATAATTCTTCAGGTGCTTTTTTAAAGCTTTCCTGAATCATTCGTCTGACTTCTCCATCGGGCATTGAAGGAGAATTTTTCTGTAGGTCACGGAAAAGTTCAGAAATTTCTTTCGGCAAAAAAATATCTTCAGAAATAGAGATCATCTGGCCTAGCTTCATCATAGCGCCTTTTAATTCGCCCATCGTCTGGATGATTTCTTTCGAAGCTTTTATTTTAAGGCCCATGTCTTTGATCTCCGGATTTTTATCCAGATAAATTTGGGCCTTGGTTTTTGCGGCATCCACAGCGAGCTGTGCAGTCGCTTTGGTGAGGCTTGAGCCTACACTTAAAAAGCGCGAGAGTTTGGAAGATTTAAAAGCATCTCCCATTATTTTTTATTCTTTTTCATGTCGTCGATGCGGGCCTTGCCGTTTTCAAAGCGGCGGATTTCATCTTCTGTTTCAGGAATCAACCCTCTTATTTGAATCGGACGTCCGATGTCATCAAGAGCAACGAAGGCAAGGTAGGCCGTGGTTGTATGTCGTGTGATGCCAGTGAAAGGATTTTCTGCAACAACTTTTACTCCAACAAGCATTGATGTTTTTCCGACATAATTTATGCTGGCCTTAATAAGTGCATGGTCACCGATTTTCATCGGTGCCTTAAAACTTATATCATCCACGTGTACGGTGACGACGGGGCGGTTCGAGTGTCTCTCAGCGCACATAGCGGCGGCCATATCGATCCACGACATGACAACACCCCCGAAAATAGAATTTTGTGGATTGGTGTCATTGGGCATGACGAGGAAGCGCATTTCAACAGCACTATCCGCAACCGTTTTCGGTTCGTTCTGATTTTTCATAAACATCCCTGTTAAAAAATTTGTGAAAATTATCTTAATAAATCATAAACTCTTTTTATTAAAAGAGATAGAAGTAGAGCGCTAAAGAGAACGACCGCAAGAGTCGCACCGCTCGGAAGACCAAAAGCATTTGCTAGGATAATCCCGATCACTGCAAAAACTGTCGAAAAAATCGTGCTGATAGCAAAAGTTTGTCTGATATTAGTGGAAAATTTCAATGCAAAAAATCCTGGAACTAGTAAAAGAGTTTCAACGAGGATTGTTCCTGCCAGTTTAATGCTTGTAACAATCAAAAATGCCAGCAAAACAAAAAAAGTATAGTGATAGATCTGCGCTCTAATTCCCGAGGTAATTGCTCCTTCTTCATCGAAAGTAAGGAAGAGCCATTTTTTCATGGGAATTAAAATTACTAAAATAGTAATGATAAGAATAATCAATGACAGGTACAAATCTTCTTTAGTCAGTAGAAGAATATTTCCGAATAAAAAGCTTAAAAGATCACTTTGATCTTTGGCAAAAAGTGTGTGAATAATAATTCCCAGTGCCATCGTTGCATTATAAAAAATACCAATTAATGAATCGTTGGGAAGTTTCTGACGAAAAGTTGAGTAGGCAAGAAACAATGTTAAAAAAATAGTTATCATTAATGTCGATAGAAAAACAAGCAGGGCCTGTGAGGCTTCAAATAAACTTAATGAAATAGCAAGACCTAAAAGTGTCGAGTGAGAAATGGCAGCACCCATAAAAGCATTTTTTCTGGCGATAATCAGTGGAGAAATAAGTCCGCAAGTCATAGAAAGAAACACGGTTCCGAGAAGAGCGTATAATAAAAAATCATATTCAAAAAAATCGGAGAAAAACGTGTTCACGGTTTTCTCCTGATAAATGGATGAGAGGTCGTCGCAGGAGCAAGGTCGTGGTCATGCTCGCAAAAATGATGATTATGAGGATTTTCAGCATTCAAATCTTTCTCGTGAATCAGTAAGTGTTCAAACTCGCAGTGATAGATATCTTCAAGAATATTTTTTGTTAAAAAATCTTTATGATCGTGCCAGTGGTAGTTGCGGTTAAGGCATAAAATATTCTGGCAGCTCTTAATGATTTGATTGATGTTATGATCAACGATCATAACAGCGGTTCCGTCTCGTTTTTTAATGGTCTCTATAAGATTAAGTAACTGATCCTGTCCTTTGCTGTCCAGACCTTTTGTTGGCTCATCGAGAAGCAGAATTTGAGGTTTTTGAATCATGGCGCGGGCAATAAGGACACGCTGCTTTTCTCCGCCAGAAAGCATTGAAAGAAGTGAATTTTTTTTATGAGAAATACCCACCAGATCAAGAAGTTCATCAATCAGTTGAGGATTTTTAATTTTAAAAAGTGATATCGAAAAATCCAAAAATTCCTTAACCTTTACCGGCATTGTCGGGTTGAGCTCACTCGATTGCGGGACATAGGAAAATAAATGAAAAGGGTAGTGGGCATATGCTGTTAATGATTTTTCATTGAAAAAAATCTCACCACTTGAAGCTTTCAATAGTCCAGCAATGATTTTCATCAAAGTCGATTTACCGCCGCCGTTCGGCCCCAGCACTCCAAGGCTTTCACCGCGTCTTAAAGAAAACGAAATATCTTTTAGAATAGGATCGTTTCCGTCATAACTATAGCTGATTTTGGCGGCGCGAAGAATGACTTCATTCATGGTCTTAATGCCTTTAATTTTTCATTTAAATTTTTCAGCACCTGAAAGTAATCCAGCCCCTCTGAGTTGGCAGTGTCCAGATTCACCGTCAAGTCAGTGCTTCGCTTTTTTGCAAGTATATTTTGAGGCACGCTGATTTTTTCTTCTATGATCCAGATAACCTTAGGGGCTTTAAGGGCATCATAAAGTTTTTTTACGGATTGAGGTGAGGCTTCTGAATGATGTCCCGAGCCTTTGATCGCTACAACAAGATTGGAAGTTTTAAGAGACACCACTAAGGGGAGAAGGGCATCGTGAGTAAGCACGATCGGGTACTTTAATGATTCCAGCGTCGACTGCAGCTCACTTATAATTTTTGCTTCTTCACCAGCGCATGTTTTATTTTTTGGAATCACAATAAGATATTTCAATTTAATAAACTGCTCTTCCATATGACTTTTTATAGTGCAGAAAATTTTTGGATACAGCCAGAAATGTGAAAGTGGTTCATGACTGATTGAAGAGTATAAAGAATAGTCTTTATCATCGAGAGGGACGTTGATGGTTTTAATATCCATCATTTTTGCTCTTTGATAATTTACTTTTTTAATCCATGGATTAAGCTCAATCGGCCCAGAGATAAGAATATTGGCTTTGATTAAATCTTTCACTTCAGTTGTTGTGGGTTCGAATTCATGCGGATCACCGACGATCTTGACCAGGGATTCAAACTCTATGTTGTTGGTATGATTTTCAGTAAAAATAATTTGGGCCAGTCTGCACAACTCAGGATGTGAACAAGATATCTTTACGGCGGCGTGACCAGGTGTCAGCGAGAGTATAAATGACAATAAAAAAGCAATGATATATCTGGTTTTCATGGGGCAATCTAGCAGAAAAAATCAATGATGAAAATGATTAGTTGCAAATTACTTGCAATAATAGTGATGATCCCAACGGAAGCCGCTGTCAAAAGGGAACTTGCCCGCAGTATTACCACTGACTTCCGCATCAAGGATAGAGTCGACGATACTTATTGGGTAAGAAAAATTTGTCGCTCCTGTGGGTGTTAAATATCCGCTGTATGGCTCTGGAGGGAATTGTCCAAAAGATCCACCGTTTCCAACAATTCTGTTTGCACAATAAGCTTTTCCCAGCTCTTCAATTTTCTGGAAAGTTGTATCACGCATTTTTGGTTCACCAGTATACTGATTAAAATCACTTTGTGCCTCAGTTACTGTTGTACCGTCAGAAGTTGGAAGAAGCAGTCCTCCACCTGGTTGAGTATCACCGATACCTTCACCTGAAACAAATTTATTAAAGTAAACGTTGAGATCTGCACCGACTGGAAGTTTACATGTCATTGGAGAGCCAGTTGTTGAAGCAGTCGCATAACCTGAACAGCATTTAGCGCCACTTGAAGTTTCTTTTCCGAGTGGTGTACAGCACGTAAAATCTTTTGAAGAGAATATTGCTGCATGGGCAAGTTTATCCTGAAAGGTAAACTTGTTTCCGATGTTACCGATGTTGGCAGATCCTTCAGGCAAGCTTCCCGCACCTTCATCATAGTTTAGAAGCTGGTTATAAACGACGTTTGTATTTGCAACAGCATCGAACTGCGCTCTTGTTTGGATTGTTGAAGAGAAAATTCCCGGAACTAAATTGTTCTGATTATTATTACAATAAATTGGTTCGTAAGTAATTTGTGGAATACCAATCAACTCCAGTCTTCCAAGTTTTGTTAGATAGTAAAAAGCATTTCCTGGAGTCGAAGTTCTGATGCTCTTTTGAAGTTCCAGCGGAGTGAAATCTATAATGACAGAAGCGTAGGCCCACTGACGTGTACCTGCCAGACCTGTATAGGCCTTTACGTTAAGAAGTGGACGGTTTTGAGTTTTTGAGTTTGCAGACACACACCATGCTTCGTTTATACCGGCACCTAGAGCGTCGATCGGCTGGCCGCTTGCGACAGCAGCAGGATAATTGGCAACACCGTCACAAGTGGCAGCTGAAACCTGAAGGTTGGTGATGTTTACAACTTCCTGTCTTCCATCTGCATACAAATATTTAATATAGATTTTATTAAATAGCGGTGTGCTGGTTGCTGTATTGTAAGGAATATAGGCCGGCAGATAAAAGCTGACACCATAGTCAGTGTCGATGCTGCTGAACCATGTGAGAGGACTTTTTGATCCATCTGCATATGTATAAAGATCGTAAGGATATTGAGTAAACGTATAAGCAAAAGGCTGATACGGAACATCTTGATTCATTTTAAAAGTATAAGTGTTTGACGAGATATCTCCCACTGGACCAGTATCAAGTCTTGTATTACCTATAGCTGGAGAACTAGCGTATGAACCAGCTGCCGAATAAGGGGGAGAGATGGCCCATAAAGGAACAGTTGCAGTAGTATCAGCTGGAAGATTTTCTACGGCCGAAGGTTCATAATAAAGTGGCGGAAGCACCTGGTACCCGCTGATTTCTCTGAATAGAATCTGCATGCATCCATTTTGAGAAGGTGATTTACAAAAAAATTCATACTCTCTCTGGAAAGTTGATTTTACAATTTTATCAGCAGCATCGCCAAATCCATTGTAGTCAGGTGAGACCAGTGGAGTTCGGTAGTTCAGACATTGAAAGTTGGATGTTTCAAGCGACAGACGTTTTTTCACTGTCCAGTCATGAGTGCCATCAGCAAATTTTCTGATCCATCCACCACCACAACAAGTAAGCGCACCAGTTTCCTGGATGACCTTCCATTGATTTTTAGCAGGAATAGAGCTTGGTGCTACCATTGGTGCTGATGAAGGCGTGAGAACTGCTGTTTCAGAAACTGTATAACGTGAGTAACGGTTGGCTGCTTTTGGTTCATAAGTTGCAAATTTTTTTGTATCAAGATTTACATTTGTTCCCATATTTTCCGGAACAATTGTCGCTGGCCCTGAGGTGTACATTGTAAAATCTTTTCCTATTTCGCGGCAACAGCGGTTTTGATTTAATTCATAAGTGTTGTATTTTGCGTTTCCTAAAGCTGGAGTCGCAGCACCTTGTCCGCATACTAAATTTTCCTGCCAGTAGTTTTGCTCTGCCTGAGTTCCACCGAAGTAGCTCAGGTTAAGCGAGCCGACTGTATCAGAGTGAAGTCTGTTTGGACCGCAATCCAGATCTGAAAAACACGCTGAACCTGCTCTTCTGAAACAAGCATCTGCTGCAAGAATAGGTTGAGTAATATTTCTTAACAGTGCAAGAGATCCACCTTCAATATTGGCGAAGGCGGAAGCAAAAGTTCCAGTGTCCTTAGCTTCACCACCACAACTGTTTTGCATGGCACTCAGTATTTGTATGTTTGTAGAACCGTGCGGAACATAATTTAAATCTGATCCTATTGCAGGACATGATACAGTTCTCGCCGTTAAGCTTGTACCATTACCAGTGGCAGTTGAGCTGCAAGATCCCACTTGAGAAATATAATCTGAACGTTTTGATGTGTCAGGGGTAGAGTGAGCAATAGAGGCCGTTGGTGAAAGTGAGCGGCCTGGTCGGCAGATACCCATGTCATCAACCTGCGAAGCTGTCAGACCCATTGAATCCGAAGCGCCGTTGTATTTAATGTTAGCAATGATGTCGGCAGTTAAGGATTTTGATGCTGTTACATATTTTAAAGGACGGCCTAAAGTATTTGTGTCCATGCCGAATAAAATATCATCCGGTTCATTTGGAGATCGTACGAGCTCGTCGTTAAATTTATTAGTTGTTAAGGCCGCACAGTAAAAATTTGGTGCACACGTTAATGCTTTCTGATTGAAATTTGTATCTAGAGAAGTGAAGTCACGTACGCATGGAGCTCCAGCACCACGGTAGACGCAGCGTTTTCCGGATGAACCAAGAGTTGCAGTTCCCCCAAGAATTTCAAAAAGAGTTCCTGTTTTTTCCTGGTTGGCAATTTCTTTTGAATCAGTATCGTAAATCGGCCAGTGCGATCTTAATTGAGTAATATCGGCACAGCTGTATTCCCACCCAATTTGAGTCACACAATCAGTGTCTGTTTCACACTGGTGAAATTTCTGGCAACTTCCTGCCATATTTTGTGATTTGTCTGTGATTCCCAGTTCAGGGTCGTAGTCAAAATCAGGAGCAGTGCTCGCAGAAAGATCAGGAATAATATTAACGATCGTATCTGTACGGTCAGCAAGATCGAGAAACGCACCGTTGTATGCTAAATATAATTTTGTCGACGTTGCAGAAATTCTTCTGCCCGATCCGATTGCAAACCATGTAACACCATCGAATGATCCGATCAATGCACCTTTATTAAATCCAAACCAATCTCTCTGGTAACCGTTGATGTAATAAGCGGCCTGAGTTTTTAATCGATCAAGACGCTGAACCTGAGTTGTCGCTTCTTTTTTATGCGACCATGGAATCATTGTCACAGGAAGGTAGCAAGCACGGCCGAATTTTGTATCTT
The DNA here is from genome assembly GCA_014376445.1 of Bacteriovorax sp. Taxonomy (GTDB): domain Bacteria; phylum Bdellovibrionota; class Bacteriovoracia; order Bacteriovoracales; family Bacteriovoracaceae; genus Bacteriovorax. The sequence continues at coordinate 18,424 of JACMRM010000024.1, forward strand.
CATAGTTTCCTAGAGTCGCGTTGGCAGAGTAGCTGTCTCTTGCAGTTGTGAATCCAGAAGCACGAAGTCCGTTACCGCCCGATGTTGACGGATGAGCAGTGAAAGTTTGGAACCAGCTGTCTTTTGCACACTTCGAACACGGAGTAAAATATCCGCTCGTCGTGGATAAAATATAAGTTTTTCCTAATTCAACTCCCACCATCTTTGCAGGCTGTGCCTGTGAAAGGCCAACGTTGATTCGGCCGATGATTGAGTTGACATTGTATGAACCGTTGACTGGTGAAGCTTTGTTCACATCATCAAGATAATAAAAGTCATCGCCTTCCTGAATAACAGTTTTAGATACACCAGCAAGGTCATCGTAGTTTGTTCCACCTGTAGAATAGAAGCGATGAGGAGCACTTCTACTTGGAACAGTGACATTTAAATTTGTAATTGTTCCGATCGGATTGACCGGAGTCGGAGTGTAGCAGTAGAAGTCGACGATATTTGCAATTGTCTCTACTGAAGATTTGTAAAGAGGACGAACTCCCCAGTCCGGACATTTAATGGCCCTGGTTGCATCGTCATATCCAGCTGGACAACCACATGCTATCGCCAGAGTTTTCTTAGCTAGTTGGTATTGAGCATCGTTAGCTCCTGGTAGACATAAAGAGTACTGACCTGTGGTCACAACTTTATTAATACAACTATAATTTGCAAGGTATGTATTCACTCGAGTCTGAGCTTCACTCACTGGAGTCGTTGTTGGAGTTGTCGGAGTCGTCGCCGGTGGAGTGTGAGAAATATTTGTACAAATATTATAGATGTTTGGATAGTTGATAAAGCTTAGAGGATTAGTCGCATAATCACTTAATGCCTGTGTATATTGAGGATCAAGACTGGCATTGGGCCTTGTGCTCGCGTCCTTCACACACTGTCCTTCAATACAGCAGTCAAAACCCTTGGAAGAGCATGAGCTGTTAGAGCATGATGAAGTTGTATCTGTGGAGTTGGATGCGAGGTCAACTTTTAGAGCAACGGAGCTTAATATGATTTGAGTTGTAGGCACCTGGTTTAATGCAGTTGTTGATGCTTCAAAAAGTTTAAGTGAAGTTGATGTAAGAAGGGATCCGGTTGAACATGCTGGGCAGATGGCCGCTAAAGAGTAGGCTGCACTTGCAGGGACAGGAACGCTCACACCTGAAGCTATGATTGGAAGAGCGCATGTTGAATTGTTCTCAGTAGCGCTTGGAATATCAATTCTTAAAATTCTTTCAATCGTTTTAGAAGTATAGTTTGTTATATAAATAGGAACTGCTCTTACACGATATTCTGTGTTGGCCGTTCCAAAAGTCCCGACCATACAATAAGTTTTTCTGTAGTACTCAATTCCAGAGCTGTTTAAACTCGAAAGAAATGTATGAACGTTTGATCCGCGAAGATAAATAATATTGCTACTTGTTTTGTTGACAGTAATTGTCCCCGTAACTTTCACAGAGCTGAACCAGTACATTAATTCATCAGCAGCAAAACCAGGTGAGGCTGGTGTAGCGTTGGAAGCTTTTACAGATGAAGAAAGTGACTTTCTTGAATTGGCAGGTTTATTGGCCACGCAGCTTTGTAAAAACAAAGTGGCAACAAGCATGAATATAATATTTTGAACGGTCTTCATCGTAATACTTATCGTCCGCTTTTAAATCATTGGTTAAAACTTTAAAGTTACAGGACACTATAGGTATATTTTACCTTTTATCGATGGAAAGAATGTGGATTTTACGTAAAATCTGAGTGAATCTATAAGGCATTATAATTAAAAAACTATAAGGACCGGAGCAAATAGGTAGGTCTTTTGTGGTTTTTATTAATCGCCAACGATTACTGGCAGGAGGTACTTTTAGAAGCCAAAACCAGCTGTGCTTGTCACACCTGTGGTTGTTGAGGCCGTTCCTGTTGTTGAAAACGGCGAGCCGTATCCATATGCAGTTCCACCAAAATAATTATAATTATACATCCATGGCGAGCTGTTATAAATATCGTATGAATGAAGCATTTGCTTTTGAAAAAGTGCCTGATTCGTAAGCATATCAATATTTTGCCTTGTCTGATAATTGGCAAAGAACATTGGAATCATCTGAGGAATAGCAGGAAGCATTCCTTCGCCAACAACTCTTAAAGTAGATTTTTTTGCAATCTTGGTGTAACCGCCGTTACCATCGTAGCGAACCCAGTTTTTATCATCTTCGACAATCGGTTTTTCTTTTTTTATTGTTTGTTGAATTCTCTCTGTGACTGCAACATGACACGTGTTTTCTCTCGCAACTAGCTCACATGCATCACTTATATTAGAATTTGAATTCCCTTTACACGCACTTGTAAATGAATTCATTTCATTTTTATTAAAGATTGTTTCCTCGCCGGATTTTACCTGGACAGTTTTTGCAAATTTAGTATTTGCAAAAATATTATTCACGTTATTGCTTAGTGACTCAAATGACATCAGATTCTGAGGAAGGCCTCCGTAACAAAGTCCATCGACAGATATAGCAAATTTAATACTTTCATCTCTCACAGTTATATCAGAATTTTTAGCACATGTTCGAAGATATTTTTCCGCAATAAACTGCTTCATAGTTTCAACTTTTAGAAAATTATCATCAGTTGCGATTTTATTCATTTCGCTTTGGAGATTTTTTAGGCGATCTTTATATTTATTTTTTTCGTTCGCAATATTTGAGTTAATAATTTTCATTTGGGCCAGACATTCTTCAACATCTTTATCATTTTTAGGCGGACTGCACTTACTTTCCCATTTAGCTTTTAGCTCTGTCGCTATTTTGTCTTCTGATGATAAAGTTGAATCAGATTTTACAGGTAAAAATAATCTGGCAATCCCAAGATTATCTCTGGCCATTTTTTCTTCTAAATTTGTTCTTTTTTTCATATTTTCTGCAGGGGCCAGGGTTTGGTCCGCACCTGCTAAAGTAAGCTCTTTTTGAGTCGCACGAGATTGTTCAGCACCCAGTTGTTTTAATTTGGGAGATGTATCATCAGTGATTTGCTTCAGCTTAGGGCCAATTGCTTCAAATGAAGTTTGATTTAGCTGAGTATGAATTTTTATTTGATTATTTAAGCTCTTTATGTTGCTTTTTATCGCTTCATTGATAACGTCAGATAGCCCACCCATACCTGCAACAGCATCATTAGTCTTTTTATTCAGCTGAGTAATAAAATTCCCTTCAGCTTTTGAAGGATCAACGTTAATGGCCGGAAACAATCTTTCACATGACTGCAATACTTCAGCAGTTGATTTTTCATTGAGGCATTTCTTTAAATCTGTTTCTGTGACATTTGAATTAAGAATCGTACTGAGGCTTGGAGCAGAGGTATTAAGGAGGCCAATGACGGCAGTTGGAGAAATGTTTTCTGGAATTGAATCCAGAATTTTTTGTACATCTTCTTTCAACGCCGGTTTATTTTTATCATTCACATTTTTATAAGCTAGTTTGAAATTAGCAAAAGTTTTATCGAGAGCATGAGAATTAAAGAGCCCAAACATTTCTTTACTGCAAATCAGCTTAGTTTCTCTCTGCGATTCGTTCGATGGAAGCTTACAGAGAGCACTGATATCAAAAGCATCATTTTTTTCAAGATTGCTGCTTTTTAATAACATTCCGATTGCATTGAGCATGAGTCCGTTGCGGATAACCTTTCTCAAGTTTCCAAGGTTATTTAATTTATTTTCTTCTTTTTTTACTTTTTCAGTTTGAGTGCTACTACTTACAATGGCATTTAAACCCTGAAGATACTGGTCTCTGAAAGCTCCCATCGTATTGAGAATTTCCATTTCTGATGTTACACCCACAACTTTTTGACGTAAGTCTTCAAGCTTTTGCATGTTTGCTTCATTGGCTTCGTTCAATTTTTTCAGTGTATCAGGAGCAGTATCAGTACAAAAGCTAGTGTCTTTCGCTGCATTTTCAGTTCTCTTCTCACATGATGGCGATGAAGAATCTGCATATGAAATCATCGGTACGCTGCTTAGTACGAGACAAAGCGTGACGGAGAGACTTAATGATTTTCTAAAAGCACCCATAAATTATCCATTGAAATGACAATTACCTGCTAGCTTATCGGAGGTTTAGCAAAACACTAAAGTATTAGGGGTTTTTTTATAGAGGGTCTGAAAATATTCAGGAAGTTATAGAAATTGACGACTTTATAGGATTCACCGGTGGCGCCACAAAAATCAGGCGTTAGCTAACCATGGCCTGAAGTCATAAAAGACTCATGATCACCAAGACGTTTTTTCTGATCCTGCAGTGACATGAAAAAATCTTCTGAAATTTTTATGGTTTCATTAAGATCGGGAGTTTTAAAAATCAAATCTCTGAAAACTCCGGCATTATTAAATCCTGCTGCCATCCAGATTAAATGTTTTCTGATCGAGATTAAAAGTATGTGATCGTTGTGAGCATAGATGCGGGCATATTCAATTAATTTCTGGACCACTTCAAAATGATCTTCCGGCGTGAAAAAAATATTATCATTTTCTTGCATGTACGGTTCTAAAAATAAAAATGGATTTCTAATGGGCCCACGTCCGAGCATCAACGCCTGACATTTCGTCGAGCTCATTTTTGCTTTTACAAGTGAAGATGTGTGGAGATCGCCATTGCCGATAATATCGAGGGGGGCATTTTCTCCCAGACTCTCGAGTAAATCCCAGTTCGCTTGCCCTGTATATTGTTGAGCGCGTGTTCTGCCGTGGACAGCGACGAATTCAATTCCTTCTTCTTTGGCGATATGGATGACTTCCATAGCGTTGATAGAGTCGTGGTCCCAACCGATTCTGATTTTAATTGAAAGCGGAAGCTTGATTGCTTTTTTTATCGTGCTGAAAAAAACCGGAAGCTGAGTGGGATCTTTTAAAAGCGAAGAGCCAGCTCCGGTTCCCACAACTTTTTTTACCGGACATCCCATGTTGATGTCGATAAATTTCGGGCCGAATTCTTCAGCAACTTTTGCGGCATTTGCCATTGCAACGGCCCCCTCACCAAAAAGCTGGATGCCAATATTTTTTTCACGCGGATCAATTTTTAACATCTCCGTCGTGCGCACATTTTTATAATTTATTCCATGACAAGAAATAAGTTCACTAACCGCTCCACCGGCCCCTAAATCTTCCATCAGAAGTCTGTAGGGTGCGTTGCAGATCGAAGACATCGGCGCCAAAAGTAAATTAGAATCAAAATGAATTGAACCTAGTTGAATAGGGGTGCGACGCGCCTTTAAGGTGTCGATTTTGTTTTGAAGTTCCGGTCGAAATGGTGCATTCTTAGTCATGAATCTTGGTAACAGAATTAAACCCCTCAAGTCAACGAGATGAATCTAGTTATGAAAAATATTTTGACTCCGGGAATGATCATTTTTGATCACGACGGTACACTGGTGAATACCAATGAACCTGATTTCAAACTTTTCTCGGGAATTAAAGAACTTTTAGTTGATTTGGACCAAGCTGGTTTTGAAATGTCCGTCTGGACGGCGAGAGGGCATCGTTCGACATTGGAGAGTTTAAAAACTCTGCAGATTGCCAGTTACTTCTGGGAAATCTACGGCCATGATGATGGCTTGAGCAAACCGCATCCCGCAGGCCTTGCTAAAATTTCAGAAGGTTTTGGAAAAGATAAACTTCTTCATATCGGCGACAGTGTCGGAGATCTCGAAGGAGCTGCTGCTTTCGGAATTGACGTCATTGCAGCTTGCTGGAACAGCACAAATCAGGTAGAAACCTTCAAGCGAAAAACATCTTTTCTCGCAATGATGCCGGACGATTGTAGAAAAATCATCGCCGCAAAATTTAATGTGAATTTGTAAGGATTAAATCATGTTCGATACTTTAAGTGAAAAATTCGCCAGCGCTTTTAAATACGTTCAGGGAAAAACAAAAATTTCTGAAGAAAATATTGAAGAGACTTTAAAAGAAGTCCGCACGGCGCTTTTAGAAGCTGACGTAAACTTCAAAGTTGTTAAAGAGTTTGTTGCCGCTGTTAAAGAAAAATCAATCGGTTCAAGCGTCATCAAAGGCGTAAATCCCGGCGAACAATTTGTAAAAATCATGCATGACGAGCTCGCTAAAATCATGGGCGACGCCAACGAAGAATTAAATTTAGACAGACCAGGAATTGTTCCAGTCTTAATCGTTGGATTAAACGGACAAGGAAAAACAACGTTCTCTGGAAAACTTGCCCTTCACTTAAAAAATAAAAGAAAAAAAGATGTTTTACTAGTCCCTGCCGACACATTCCGTCCAGCTGCCAAAGCTCAACTCCAAACTCTCGGAAAACAAATTGAAGTCGATGTGTTCGATTCAGATTTAAATATGCACCCGAAGGACATCGCTCTAGCTGCTATTGAAGAGGCAAAAAAACGTCATAAGTCAGTCGTCATTATCGATACAGCGGGACGTCTGCATGTCGATGAAGAATTGATGAATCAATTAAAAGAAGTTAAAGCTGCTCTAGCCGACATGAACCCGGAAGTTCTGATGGTAGCAGATGCGATGACAGGACAAGCTGCAGTTGAAGTGTCAAAAACTTTTCACGAAGCCATTGGTGTAACAGGAATTGTTCTTTCAAAAATGGACTCCGACGCCAAAGGTGGAGCGGCCCTTTCTATTCGCCACGTGACTGGTGTTCCTATCAGATACGTTTCAATGGGCGAGAAGATGAAGGACCTGGAACTCTTTCACCCTGACAGACTTGCAAAAAGAATTTTAGACATGGGAGATGTTCTCTCTCTAGTTGAAAAAGCTCAGGACAACATCAATGAAAGTGATGCTGAGTCCATGATGAACAACTTCAAAAAAGGAAAGTTCACTGTCGAAGATTTTTTAAAGCAGATGGATATGATGAGCAACCTGGGCTCGATGGCGTCTATTTTAAAAATGATTCCCGGTATGGGCGGAATGCTTCGCCAGATCGGCGATCTAAGCCCTGCTGAAGCTGAAATGAAGCGCATGAAAGTTATCATCTCATCGATGACGACTAAAGAACGTCAGGATTATAAAATCGTCGGCGATCGCCGTTTAAAAAGAATCGCACAAGGATCGGGGACTACAGATCAACAGGTGAAAGATTTCTTAGGCAAGTTTAAACAAATGGAGCAAATGATGGGTGGCATGGCCGCCATGATGAACGGCGGTGGATTTCCAGGCATGCCGGGCATGGGTCAGAAAAAAGGATTTCGTGCTGATCCAAACGCAATGCCACAATTTCCAGGAATGGGCGGCAAGGAAAAGAAAAAGGGTGGGAAAGGCCCGTGGGGCAAAGGCTATTTTTAATTCACTTCTTTTATAAATTGACTAATTAGGACGCAAGACTTATATATTTTAATCTGTTTTTTACTTTTAGGAGAATTTTAGATGTTAACTGTTAGACTATCGCGTGGTGGAAGAAAGAATGATCCTGTTTACACAATCGTAGCTACAAGCTCTCGTAAACCAAGAGACGGTGGATATCTTGAAAAACTTGGACAATACAATCCAAAAGACGCTACTGCACTTAAGAACGTAAAAGTTGACCGCCTTAAAGCTCTAGTGGCTGTTGGTGCAACTATTTCTGATACTGTTAGAACTCTACTTAAAAACCAAAAAATCGCTCTTTAAGCTTTAAGCTTTTTGAGAGAATAATTTTGGAGGTTTGTTGTGAGTGAGTTGAAAGACCTTATCAGTTATATAAGTAAAGCTCTTGTTGATATGCCGGAAGCGGTTAGTGTTAACGAGATCGTTGGTGAACAAACGACAGTAATCGAACTTAAAGTGGATAAAACTGATTTAGGTAAAATTATCGGAAAACAAGGTCGAACGGCCAGATCACTAAGAACTATTCTCAACGCAGCGTCGACTAAATTAAAGAAGCGCTCCGTTTTAGAAATTATAGAATAAAATTTATTTAAATGCCCGTTTATTGGGCCATCGAAAAAGGAAGCTTATATAGCTTCCTTTTTTTTGCTCATTTAAATACGAATAGTTAAATAATTATCTCTAAGGCTAATTACATATTGCATTAAGATTAATCTCATGAATAAAGCAACTCCGAAAGTCCTGATTGTTGATGATGATCCAGATCTTTTAGAAATGTACGAAGAAGTACTTTCTATAGAAGGAGTGCAAATTTTAAAGGCCACTTCAGGCCAGAAGGCATTGGAGATTTTTCAGGCCCAACAGGATATTCAGGTCATTATTTCAGACTCCAATATGGGAAGTATGTGTGGCATGGAACTCCTGATAAATCTTAGAAGCTGTTATAAAACTCTCCCGGTCTTCTATCTTCTCACTGGTGCCTTTGATGTCACTGAAGCAGAAGTGATCGATGCCGGCGGAAGCGGACTTATTTTAAAACCATTTGACCTCGATGAAATTTTAGAGAGAATTAAGAAAGACATTAAATTCTAAAATTAAGTTGGATTCATGATTGATCAAATTAAGTATGAGCAAGGCGCCGAAGAGTTCCTTAAAGTGAGCGCGCAGTTTCGTTTAGGCGGACTACCCACTGAGACACCAAATCCACGAACCTTGAATCTTTCAGAAGATGCAAAACATAATGTGTCCCGTGCAATTGCATCTATTAAAGAAATTGATCAGGATGTTTTTAAAAAAGTTGAAGCGAGTTTATCCCATATAAAATTTCTCAAAGAAAAAGTTTCTGAAACAATTCTTGGGGGTGGCAATATTTTTTTATGTGGATGTGGAGCGACGGGAAGACTTTCGCTTGCACTTGAGACGATCTGGCGCCATCAGCATTCAGGCAATAAAAATTTAGAAAACACAATAACGAGTTTCATGGCCGGCGGTGATGTGGCCCTTATTAATTCCGTAGAAAAATTTGAAGACTTTCCCGAATTTGGTGAAAGACAACTGTTAGAGCTGGGATTCAAAGATGGTGACCTCCTCATTTCCACAACTGAAGGCGGGGAAACTCCTTTTGTTATCGGTGCGACTGAAGCGGCCGCAAGAATCAGCGGGCGTTCGCCATTTTTTCTTTATTGCAATCCTGATGATGTTTTAATCAAAACGGCAGAGAGATCGAAGCGCGTAATTGAAGATCCAAAAATTCATAAGATTAATTTAACAGTGGGGCCGATGGCCTTAACTGGAAGCACGCGTATGCAGGCGACAACGATTCTTATGTATGCAGCTGGCCTCGCGTTGTGGTTTTACGATCAGGACTTCCAGAAAATTGAAAACGAAGTTAAGGCCATTCAAAGCCTAATCGATAAAACTAATTTTGATTTTTTAAGACCTTTCATTGAAAGAGAAAGCGATATTTATAAAAAGGGTGGATATATCTTTTATGAAACCGATACATACTTTGGCATCAGCATTTTAACTGATACCACTGAAAGATCGCCGACATTTAGCTTGTATCCGTTTGAAAATCAGTTGGACACAGTCAAAAATCCTTCGCTTTCTTATTTATATTTCAGGCATTCTAAAAATGCCGAATCAGCGTGGAATGAGTTGCTTCTTCGCGCTCCTCGTACATTTCACTGGAAAGAAATTACCAATGCGACCTCAGGTGAAAGATTAGCGGGGTTTGATTTCAGTGAGAAATTTCCTGAAGTCCGTGCTGGTTATTTAAAAAATGAACATGCTTATTTTAAAATCTATTTTGATAAAGAAAATAATTATATAACTTTTGAACTGGAAGAATTAAAGCACACTCTGAAGCTCGATGATTTAAACTTTCTTTCTGCTCATCTGGTTTTAAAAATTCTGATAAACAATTTGTCGACGACAATCATGGGTCGCATGGGACGTTATGAATCAAATCTCATGACATGGGTTAGGGCCAGTAACAATAAACTGGTGGACCGGGCCGTGAGGTATGTGACGATTTTGCTGGCAAAAAAAGGAATTGACGTTTCCTATGAAAAACTGGTGCATGCCTGCTTTAGAATGAAAGATTTGGTGCCGAGAGACCAGGCGTTGGTTTTAAAAATGGTGGAAGAGTTCAGCAAAAAAAGTAATAGCGACTAAGATTTTTTCTTGTCGCTTTTTTCTTCGATTTTATCAGCACTATCTTTCGGCTCGTGCTTCATTCCTTCTTTGAATCCTTTGATTGATTCACCCAATGTCCTTCCTAGTTGGGGGATTTTCTTCCCACCAAATAAAAGCATTGCGATCGCTGCGATAAGAATCCCTTCTGTTAATCCAATTCCCATAAACTTGTCCTAGTATAGTTTTGAAAGTTCCA